>NZ_CAKTTZ010000012.1 GCF_934617235.1 uncultured Ellagibacter sp.
GTCGGGTTGACAGGATTTGAACCTGCGACCCCTTGACCCCCAGTCAAGTGCGCTACCAAACTGCGCCACAACCCGATTCGTTTGTTTGCCGTCCGCTTAAGACAGCTTGTTTATAATACCGTTACCTTCGTTTGGTTTCAAGCCCTTATTTCAAGAATTCTAGCGCTTTATCGAGAATTCGGTCGGCAAGTTGACGTTTTCCCATTTCAGGAAGATGCTCTTCCCCTGAAGCACTCACGAATGACGTCTCATCGGAGTCGGCGCCGAAGCCTCTTCCGCATGAAACGTCATTCGCCACGATGAAATCAGCGCCCTTACGGACAAGCTTGCTGCGCGCATTGCCGGTCACGTCATTCGTCTCAGCGGCGAATCCCACAACCACCTGGCCCGCACGCTTCGAGGCACCACACGAGGCAAGGATATCGGGGTTCTCAACGAGGTCGATATGCGCAAGCGCCTCATCATCAGCGCCCTTTTTAAGTTTACGATCGCAGGCAACCCGAGGACGAAAATCGGACACCGCCGCAGAGAAGATGGCGATATCGGCAGAGGGAAATGCCTCGTCAACGGCAGCTTTCATCTCGCAGGCCGTACCCACGCGCACCATTTGCGCCCCGGCAACGTCATCGAGGCTCACAGGGCCCGTAACAAGCGTGACCTGGGCACCGCGGCGCGCCGCAGCCTCGGCAATCGCGAAGCCCATCTTGCCCGTCGAAGGGTTCGAGATGAAGCGCACAGCGTCGATCGGCTCGACAGTTGGCCCCGCCGTCACGACAATGCGCTTGCCCGCCAAGTCTCTTTCGGACTTGAGCATCTCGAGGGCATAGGAAACGATATCGGCAGGGTCGGCAAGACGCCCACGACCCACATCCCCACATGCGAGATAGCCTTCACCAGGCTCGATGAAGTGAACGCCACGTGCCGCGAGCGTCCTCATATTGCTCTGCGTCGCCACAGCCTCGTACATGTGCACGTTCATTGCGGGAGCCACCGCAATCGGAGCCGTGCAGGCGAGCGCCGTCGTCGAAAGTAGGTCGTCAGCGATACCCGCCGCCATCTTCGCGAGAACGTTCGCCGTACAGGGCGCGATAAGAAACAGGTCGCACTCCTCGGCAAGCGACACGTGATGAATTGGGTCGCCCGGACCATCGCCGAAGGTGTCGATGGCAACGGGCTCGTGCGTCAGGGCACGGAAGGTGGTCGGGCCGACGAATTCGCAGGCGTTCTTCGTCATGACAACCTTCACGCGCACGCCTGCCTTCTGAAGGCCGCGCAGGATCTCGCAGGATTTATAGGCAGCGATACATCCCGTAACACCGAGCAAAACCAGGGGCGAGCTTGCGTCTCCCCTGTTCACAGGTTGCAAATTCAGCGAATCGGTTTGGCTCATGACGCTATTCCCCTTCCCCAAGATACGGCTTCAAAACATCGGAGATCACGCGCACGTGCGCGCGGCTCTGGTTCAAGCAAGGGACATACACGAAGCGGGAATCATCCACAGGGTGACCCGATGACCTCAGTTTTTCACGATACAAGTCTCCGAATTCGATTTCCACATCGAAGCGCGTCTCCAGGCAGTCGACGGAAAACCCAGGGCAAACGATAAACGTCCGCCCGTCGTCGACCTCGGCCAAGCGAGCGAGCGTGTCCTTCGTGAAGGGCGAGAGCCACGTGCGCGCGTTGTCAAAGCGGCAGTGATAGCTTATCGTCCAGGCCTTGCGGCTAAGCCCCAGCTCATCGGCAACATGCAAGCTCGTGGCACCCGTCTGCAGCTCGTAGGTATCACCGTCTTCGATATCGACAAGCGGAATAGAGTGGAACGAGAACACAAGGCGATCGCCTGGCTGCTGCCCGAACCCCGCATGCTCGATCGAGGCGGCAAGCGCGCGGATATAGCTCGGATGCTCGGCGTAGCCTTCCACGATAGAAGTGGCGCCCTTCCAGTGAGCACGGCGCACGGCGCGAGCAACGCCGTCCTTCACTGAAAGCGTCGTGCTGTGGGCAGTTTGAGGGTACATCGGCAACACGACAATGCGCTCGCAGCCAAGCTCCCGGAACTCGCGGATGGCCTTCTTCATGGACGGCTCGCCGTAACTCATTGCAATGCGCACAGGAGCGTCGAATCCCTCGCTTTCGAGACGAGCCTCGAGCGCCTCGGCAAGAGCCCTATGCGTCACCAGCAACGGCGAACCCTCGGGGGTCCAAATCTTGCGGTACTTCTCCGCCGAAGCCACGCTTCGCTTCGGCAAAATAGCCAAATGGAGAATAAACCACCAGATAAACCGATTCATTGGTGCAATGTGCTTGTCCATGAGGAATTGCGCCAGGTAACGCTTGACCGCCTTCGGTTCAGGCGACGACGGCGTCCCGGTGTTCACGAGAAGCACGCCTACTTTCTCTTTGCCATGCAACGCCACAGTTCATCACTTCCTATTCTGGCAGCTCGCCCTCAATCGAAGGGTGAGGCGCATCCGCCAATAGTTCGGCGACTTCGCGCCCCGCGTCGGTCAAGCCGCGACCGCGATCAGCTAAGCCATGGAGTGCTTTGACCAAGTCATTCGGCAAATTATCAGCAAACGTGAGTTCCTCGGCTGTCTCGGGATGGGTGAAGCGAAGCCTAAACGAATGAAGGAACTGTCGCTTGAGCCCGAGCTGGGCGCGCGCATCCTTCGGCCCGTTCGCCGTGTAGACGGGATCGCCCACAAGCGGGTGCTTCGCGTACTGCATATGGACGCGAATCTGGTGCGTGCGGCCCGTGAACAGCTTGCAATCGATGAGCGTGTAGCCATCGTCGTGCTGGCGCGGCTCGAAACGCTCAAGAACGCGGAAGGTGGTAACGGCATCGCGCGCAGAAGGAACATCGCGAACAGCCATACGCGTCCGTTCATTGGCGGTTCGCGCGATGGGCGCATCGATCATGCCCGTATCAGGCGCGATCACGCCGTGGACGAGCGCAAGGTAATGGCGATCGACCGCGCGGTCGCGGATATCCTGCATGAGCGCATAACCAGCTTCGTCGGTCTTTGCCGCAAGCATAAGACCCGACGTATCGCGGTCGAGCCGATGCACAATGCCCAGCCGGTCGTCCTCGCCCTGCACGTTGCAGAGACGATCGGCGCCGCAGTGGTAGATAAGTGCGTTCACGAGCGTCCCGTCCGCGTGGTCGACGGAAGGGTGGCAGACAAAACCGATCTGTTTGGACAAGACGATAAGATTATCGTCTTCGAAACGGATATCGAGATCAATCGGCTGTCCCGTTACTGGGCCAGCAACGACTTCCTCCGCTTCCTGATACACGATGGTGTCGCCCGCGCACACCGTGTACTTTTTAGCAACAACAGCCCCGTTCACAAAGACGTAGCCCGACTCAATCGCTCGCGCCGCCGCACTTCGGCTCGCAAAACACGAGCGCGCCGCGAGAAGCGAGTCGAGTCGCTCGCCCGCGTCAAGCGCCGTAGCAGAATAACTCAACATACGCGCCATCTATTCCCCACCCCCGTTTTCAGCACCTTGCGCCGCGCGATTGGCCTCGGCGCGCTCGTGGATGAGAAGCGATACGATGAACAAAACGATTCCGCAGGTCACCCCAATATCAGCAATGTTGAAGATAGGGAAATCGATGAACGTCGGCTCGATGAAGTCAACGACAAAACCAAGGGTGAAGCGGTCGATTGCATTGCCAATGCCGCCCGCGACGACAAGCGAGAGGCCAATAAGCTCACCTATGTTCGGTCGCTGCGGGGTAAGCGCCAGATACGCCGTGAGCGCGAGACAAACCAGAAGCGAGAAGATACCGAGCGCCCAGGTAGCGCCCGAGAAAATGCTCCAGGCACCGCCCGTGTTGTACACAAGGTGGAAGCGGAAGATGCCGAGAATCGGATCGGAAATCACCTGCCCCGCGTGATACGAGCCGTTGAAGAACAGCTTCGAAGCCTGGTCGAGCACAAGCCAAACCACCACAATGGGGATAAACACGGCGAACCGCCGCGCCACAGCGCGCACGGTCCGCCCTTTCTCGAAATCTTTTTCGGCGCTCAAGCGCTAGTCCTCCTCGGAAAAACCGATCGAATCGAGCACGTCGCCGCAGCGTTTGCAGACATGCGGGTGGTTAGCGTTGCCGCCAAGTTCGCGCACGTTCCAGCAACGCGGGCACTTCTCGCCTGTCGCGGGAGCAACGGCGCAGGAGAAGCCCTCACCCGAGACAACTTCGACCGCCGCGCAAACGAAGACCTCCGCCAAGTCGACGTTTGCCAGCGCAGCTGCAGCGTCGGCGGGAAGCGTGAGCGTAGCCTGAGCTGCCTGGCTTGTGCCCTCGGTCACGATGCCCGATTCCTTCGCCTCCTCGAACGCCTTGGTGAACACGTCGCGCGCCGTCGAAAGTTGGTTGTAGGCGGAAAGCAGACTCGCGGCCTCATCGGCAGACCAAGGAGCCGTGTACCAGTCGAGCAGAGCCGCACGGGTCTGACCGTCGCGCAGCGAAGCGGGCAGGAACGCCATAACCTCGTCGCAGGTAAAGACAAGTATCGGCTGCAGGTCATGCACGAGCATCGAGAGGATCTGCGCCCACACGGTGAGAGCGCTGCGACGGTCCTGGCCATCCGCCTGACCGCAGTACACGCGGTCCTTGGTGGCGTTCAGGTAGCCGTTGGAAAGCTCGGTCACATAGTCGTAGAGATTGCGGAACACCACGTTAAAGCGATAGCCCTCGTAAGCCTCCGTCACGACTTCATGCACCTGGCACAGGCGGGCAAGCGCAAGCTTGTCGTAGCCGGCAAGTTCGTCTACCGCCACGGCGTCAGTC
Source organism: uncultured Ellagibacter sp. (assembly GCF_934617235.1). GTDB lineage: Bacteria > Actinomycetota > Coriobacteriia > Coriobacteriales > Eggerthellaceae > Ellagibacter. The sequence goes on from NZ_CAKTTZ010000012.1 coordinate 4,802, forward strand.
GCGGGGTCGAAACGGCCCTCAATCTCGCCGAGCAGGAAGCGCAGCGTGTTGCGGATCTTGCGATATGCCTCGCCGACGTGCGAAAGGATCTCGCCGTCGCAGGTGACGTCGTTTGAGGTGTCAACAGAGGAAACCCACAGGCGCATGACGTCGGCACCGCGGGTATCGCATTCCTTGTTCGGGTCGATGACATTGCCAAGCGACTTGGACATCTTGCGGCCCTGGCCGTCGAGCGTGAAGCCCTGGGAGACAACCGCCTTGTACGGCGCCGTGCCGTAGGCACCCACCGAGGTCATAAGCGAACTCATGAACCAACCGCGATGCTGGTCGGAGCCTTCGAGGTACATGTCAGCGGGGAACTCAAGGTTGTCGCGATGCTTGCACACGGCGGTATGGGAAACGCCGGAGTCCCACCACACGTCGAGGATGTCCTTGTTCGCCTTCAGATGGTGTCCGCCGCACTTCGGGCAGACGCACGCGTCGCCCAGATAGCTCGCGGGATCGTCGGTGAACCAGCAATCGGAGCCCTTCTCGCGGAAAAGCGCGATAACGGCGTCGAGCGTTTCGTCGTTCACGACGGTTTCGCCACAGTCTTCGCAGGTGAAAGCGGGAATCGGCACACCCCAGTTGCGCTGACGGGAAATGCACCAGTCAGGACGGCCCTCCACCATAGACCCGATGCGCTTCACGGCATGAGGCGGATAGAACGCGACCTTCGAGAGTTCGTCGAGCGCCTCTGCGCGCAACGTACGGCCGTCGTCGAGTTCCTTGTCCATCGAGACGAACCACTGACTCGTCGCGCGGAAGATGACGGGCTGCTTGCAGCGCCAGCAGTGCGGATAGCTGTGGTTGATGTCCTCATGCAGGATGAGCGTGCCGCGCTCGCGCAGCCACTCGATGATCTTCGGGTTGGCCTCGTTGACCTCCATGCCCGACCACGAACCGCCTGTACCCATTTCGTCGCCCTTGTAGAAGCGGCCGTCGTCGTCGACGGGCATGACCACAGGGATGTCAAACTTCATGCCAACAAGGTAGTCATCAACGCCGTGACCAGGTGCTCCGTGGACGATACCGGTGCCGTCATCCAAGGTGACGTAGTCGGCGTAGACGAATTCGCCTTCGACGCCCTGGTCTCCGAAGATGGGCTGCTTGTACTTATTGTGCGCAAGCTCGATGCCGGTCATGCTCCAAGGCTCACCGTCGGCGCCGCACACGAGCTCGACCTCGCCGTAACCGAACCTCTCGCAGTCCTTTTCCACAAGGGCACGCGCCATGATTTCAGCCTGGCCGTCGTGGATAACCGCGACGTAGTCGGCTTCGGGATGCAGGATGACGATGTCGTCGGCGGGAAGGGTCCACGGCGTAGTGGTCCAGATGTCGACCCAGAGTTTGCCCGCCCATGCCTCGAGGCCAGCAGGCGCGGTGGTCATCTCGAAGCGCACAAAGATTGCGGGGCTGACCTCGTCGCCGTATTCGATTTCCGCCTCGGCGAGCGCCGTGTGGCAGTGCGAGCACCAATGGACCGGCTTACGTCCGCGATAGATTGCACCGCGATCGAAGATGGCCTTGAAGATCTCGACGTCGGTGGCGTCATAGTCGTTCACGTAGGTCAGATACGGGTTGTCCCACTCTGCCAGAACGCCTAGGCGCTTGAAGCCCTGGCGCTGGGTGTCGACCTGCTCGACGGCCATTTTGCGGCACAGCTCGCGGACCTTCTCGGTGGGCAGCTGGTTGAACTTCTCAGTGCCGAGCATGGTCTCGACCTTATGCTCGATCGGCTGGCCGTGGCAGTCCCAACCAGGCACATACGGAGTGCGAAAGCCGCGCATGGCCTTATAGCGGTTGATGATGTCCTTGGAGATCTTATTCTGCGCATGGCCAAGGTGAATGGGGCCGTTCGCGTACGGGGGGCCGTCGTGCAGGACGAAGGGCTTGGCGTCCTTGTTCTTTTCCTGCAGCTTCTCGTATACATGGTCCTCTTCCCACTCCGCGAGGCGCTTGGGCTCGTTTTTCGGGAGATTGCCCCTCATCGCGAAGTCGGTCGTGGGCAGGTTCATTGTGTTCTTGTAGTTGCTCGCCATAAAAGCGGCCCAGCCTTTCCCGATCGATTCCTATGCAAAGCGCACGAATGCGCCATCCGTCAAACCACAAGAGTATAAGCCAAGAAGAAGGCTCGGTAATTGGCAGAACGAGCGGTTTCCCAAAATCGCGATAGACGGCAGAGAAAGGGTTGATTCGCAAGTTCATCCGAAATCAGATATCACTCCAGATAAGCGCCCGTTTGACGCTCCCACAGGTTGGCGTATTCTCCACCTTGGGCGACAAGCTCGGAATGCGGGCCGTCCTCCACGATGCGCCCGTCGTCCAACACGACAATGCGATCAAGGCTCGCCACCGTCGACAAGCGATGCGCCACCACGATGCACGTGCGGCCCCGCATAAGCGTCGAGAGCGCGTCCTGAACGAGCTGCTCGCTTTCGGAATCGAGCGCGCTTGTGGCCTCATCGAGCACAAGGACAGGGCAGTCGGCCAAAAGAGCGCGCGCTATCGACACGCGCTGACGCTGCCCACCTGAAAGCTTCACGCCGCGCTCGCCGGTTATCGTGTCGAAGCCTTCCGGCAAACGTTCGATGAACTCAAGCGCGTTCGCAAGCCGTGCGGCCTCGCGAATCTCATCCATCGTGGCGTCGGGTCGTCCATAGGCGATGTTTTCGGCGATACTGCGATGGAAGAGCAGCGACTCCTGGGGAACATAGGCAATCTGGCGGCGAAGCGATTGCTGCGTGCAGCGGGCGATGTTCTGCCCGTCGACAAGGATGCTGCCTTCCTGGATGTCGGACAAACGCAGCAAAAGCTTCGTGAGCGTGGTCTTCCCCGCCCCGCTCATACCGACAAGACCTACGCGCTCACCTGGGGCAATATGTAGGTTGAAATCATCAAACACACATGTTTTCGCCGAACCATCGGTATACCAAAACCCGATGTCGCAGAAATCGATTTCCCCGCGGCTCACTTCAAGATCGGGTGCGCCAGGAAGGTCGGCCACAAGCCGCGGCTCATCGAGAACCTGAGTCATCCCACTCGCATCGCCGAAGGCGCGATTGAAACGCTGCAGGCCGTTGTTGATGAAATTGAACTGGTTAGTCACCGTGTAGGTATAGGTGAACATGAGCACAAGCGTGCCGGGCGTGATGCCGTACCAAGCGTTTCCCCCGATAATGAAGACGGTGACCGCACTCATTATAACAACAGCGATACACGCCGTGACGATACCGCGAGCAAGCGAGGCGCGCATACGCCGATTGTCGCGCTCGACGACGCAGCGGTTCGCCTCGTCGAAAAGCGTGCGCTCGTAATCCTCGCGCCCGTAGGTTTTCACGGCAAGGATATTCGCAACCGAATCGGAGAGTTCGCCAGACAGCTGGTTTTGCGCGCTCGCTGCCTTCTCGTTCAGACCGAGAATCCGCTTGTACATAAAATAGGACACGCACGCGTAAATTGCGAGCAGCACCATCAGCACGACCACGTAGATGGGCACGCGCGGAATGAGCACGGCGCAGGTGAACACGACTGAGCAGAGCACCGGCAAGAAGGGAAACGACAGGGTCTCCAAGATGAGCTGGTAGGCACTCATGAACTTCGACGTTTGGCTCACGAGCGTCCCGCCGAAGCGGTTCGAATGGAACGACATCGACTGGTTGCACAGCGCATCGAAGCTCATCGTGGCCAGATCATATGAAGCCGCAATCTGCAGGCGGTACATGCAATAGTCCTGCAGCTTGCTCGCCGCCTGACCGAAGACGTTCACGGCGACGAGGGCAAGCGCAAAGGGACCGAACGTGGCGAACACCTCGTCGGCGGCGACAGGGTTCGCGCTCACTTGGTCGACCACCATGCTCATAAGGTACGGATTCGCGTACGAAAGCAGGGCCACGTAGGCCAGCGTCGAGGCGACAAGGCCCGCGAACAGGCCAAAGTGTGAGCGCGTAACCAGCCAGTAGTAATGGAGCGTGCGACGGGTGGTCGCGGGCATTGCGGGGGCGGACATGATTGCTAGTTGCGGCTTTCCGCCATGTAAAACAGCGCCATCGTACCCGGACCGGAATGCGCACCGATGACAGGGTCAACGTAGTTGATGACGACATCGCGCACGCCGAAGCGCTCGCGCACCTTTGCCGCGACGTATTCCGCATCCTCGAGGCAGTCGCCGTGCGTGATGAAGATCATCTGGTCGGCAACAGGCGGAGTCGCGGATTTCTCCATGTGGTCGACAAGCGCGTTCAGGGACTTCTTGCGACCGCGCACCTTCTCCATGGGGATGAGATGGCCCTCGTCGTCGACGTGAAGAACAGGCTTGATGTTCAGCAGCGTACCCGCCCAGGCGCTCGTCTTCGAGACACGCCCGCCGCGCCACAGGAACATGAGGTCGTCGACGGTGAACCAGTGCGCCAGGTTGAGCTTATGCTGCTCTACCCAATCGCGAAGCTCTTCGATCGAGAGCCCCTCGTGAGCCTTCTGCACGGCATACCACACAAGCAGGCCTTCCCCGCCCGATGCGGCGAGCGTATCGACGGAGAAGATCTTGCGATCGGGGAATTCAGCGGCAAGCTGGTTGCACAGAAGCGAGATAGCCTCGTAGGTGCCCGAAAGGCCACTCGAGAAGCCCAGGTAGAGAACGTCTTTGCCCGCTTCCAAAAGGCCGCGCAAAAGCGCCTCGGAATCGGCCAGATTAGGAAGCGAAGTCGTGATGACCTTGCCCTCGCGCATCATCGTATAGAACTGCTTCAAGTCGGTGATCTGGCCTTTGAGGTAGCTTTGACGCTGTTCGCCATCGACCATGAACGTCAGTGGAAGCACGTGGAGACCGAACTCGTCGATCATTTCCTCTTTCAGGTTGCAGCTTGAGTCGGTGACGATCTCGAAATCCATGGCTATCCTTTCATGACAAGACTCCGCGCAAAGCACCCTGGAGCACGGGTCGTTTTACTCTATGAAGAAGTATACGGCATTGTGGCGAAATCGGGGAATATGCCGCAGGAGAGGAAAGGCGGCCTGCCTACATTCGAGCTCCCAAGTGCGCGTTCGCGGTCGCTCGTCTGCTTACGCCGACGCGGATACGCTCGCTCGCAGGCACCTGTCCACAGCCCAGCCGCAAGCGCAATCGCAAACCCTACTTGTAATCGTCAGGATTCTTGGCGCCGGTCCCCGTCGTGTTCCCCGCATTGCGCAGCTCATGCCCAAAGCGAACGGCACCTTCGCCAAAGCGGTCGCGCAGCGCGTCGGTAGCATCGAGCAAACCGCGCCGCTTGGCATCATCGGCAATGACGGGCGTAGCATCGAGCGCGGAGGGCGCCTCCTGCACAACATCGAAAAGCGTCTGCTGCACAAATTCGTCTTCTTCAAATCCGCTCATCCCCACGCCAAGAAGACGCACGGGAATCCCCTCGCGCCAAATCTCATCGACCATGCGATAGAGCAGCGGGGTGAAGGCAAGCTCGTCGTCGCTCGGCGCGGGTAGACGCTTTTGGACCGAGCGCACGGAACGGTCGTCGAAGCGCAGCTTAAGGGAAAGCGTGCGGCCCGCAAGGCCCTTCTTGCGCAGGCGCCGCCCCACCTTCGCAGCGATCGTGGCAATCGCCGCTTCCACATCGACCCGCGCCACAAGGTCCCTCGCGAATGTCATCTCGTTCGACACCGATTTCGCGGCCTCTCCCGCCTCGACAGGCGTCATGTCCCCACCTTGCGCGCGGGTTCGCATCACGAGTGCGTTCTTCCCGAAAATACGGCGAAGCAGCGATTCGTCCGCACAGGCCAAGTCCCCCAAGGTGCGCACGCCGTGGCTTGTAAGCTCTCGCTCGGCGACGGCGCCCACGCCGCTCATTTTCCGAACAGGCAAAGGCGCAAGAAAGCTTTGCTCGCGTCCCGGGTAGACCACGGTGAGTCCGCGAGGTTTATCCATGTCAGAAGCAATTTTCGCGATGGTCTTCGACGTGCCCACGCCTACCGAGCAGGTGACGCCGAGCGCCTCTACGCGCGATTGGATGCGCTGGGCGATAAGTACGGGGTGCTCCGTGTTGACCTTGGTAGGCGACACGTCCACAAACGCCTCATCGATGCTCACCTGCTGCACGAGCGGCGTCTCATCGCGCAGGATGCCCATGATGGCGTTGGACATCTCGCGATAACGATCGAAATGACCATGCGTCCAGATGGCGTCGGGGCACAGCCGCCGCGCCGTCGACGAGGGCTGGGCACTGTGGACACCGAACGCGCGCGCTTCATAGGAGGCGGTGGAGACAACCCCGTGCTTGTCGGCGTCGCCACCGACGATGACGGGCTTCCCACGCCAGGCGGGATGGTCGAGCTGCTCGACCGACGCGAAGAAGGCGTCAAGGTCGACAAGCAGGATTGCCGACCCCTCCCACGGCTGTAGGAGCGATTCGGAAACGTCGGTCGGCATAGGGCTTCCTACCTGCGCCGATTCGCACGCTCGAGCATGCCCAGCCCGAGAAGCGTCAGATCGGGCTCCACTTGCGCCTCGTGGCTGCACAGGGCCGCCAACGCCGAGGCATCATCGCCCGACATGACGACGTCGCCGGTATAACCCAGTTCCCGCCAGATCATGTCGATGAGCCCGTCGATGCGCGCGACCTCGCCCATGATGGCTCCCGACTGAATAGCGGCGCGCGTGTTCGACCCCACGATCGTTGCGGGGGCCTTCATCTCGACCATGGAGAGCTTCGCCGCGGCAGAAGAGAGCGTTGAAAGGGAAAGCCGCAGGCCAGGTGCGATAATTCCGCCGATAAAGGCACCGTCTTCGGCAAGCACCTCGAAATTGGTGGTCGTGCCGAAATCGACGACGATAAGCGGATAACCGAACAGCTCCTTGGCGGCGACCATATCCGCAATGCGATCGGAGCCAACCTGCCCTGGGTCATCGAAGCGCATCCGAAGGCCCGTCTTCAGGCCTGGGCCCACAACGAGCGGACGAGACCCGCTCACCGCATGGGCCGCCTGCACCCACACATCGGTGAGCGAGGGCACAACCGAGGACACGATGGCGCGGTCGACAGCGGCTTCGTGCGAACTTGCAAGCACCCCGCGAATAAGGAAGAACTCGCGCAGCATGGCGTGGGCCTCATCGACGGTGATCACGGGACGCGTCGTTGCGCACCAGGTCGACGTCAGTTCTTCCCCGTCGAACAAGCCGAAACGCGTAAGCGTGTTGCCCACATCGATCGCGAGCGCGTAAGTTGAACGGTCAGGCGCCTTCCTCGTTTGCGACATGATGCGATGAGCCCCTTTCCCTGCGAACAGCGCTTCATAACTATGCTTCGAGAACTCCGTTTGAGTCCCCACGATTATAGCTGCTAGGCTCCCTTATGGCGCACGACATACGCGGGATCGATACGGCGCAGATCGTCGAAGTCGTCGATTTCCAGGATATCATCGGGGCTGCACCGGCGCACGTGAACCGCGTATTCTCCCGCACGGCGAACAATCGCCACGTCGTCCCAGAAAATCTGCCGCGCATCTTCGCGCTCGAAAACTTCGGGGATGTCGCGGGAAAGCCGCGCGCCGTCTTCCGCCGTCCAATACGACAGGCCGACCATCTGCCAGCACGGGGCGTCCTTCCCCTTCGCCAGGTTCTCGATGACGCCCTCCTCGTTGGCGTCGAAGTACCAGTCGTCGGTTTTCTCAACAGGAAAGCCCAGGTAATTCGACCGATATTGATACTTGCTCACCAGCGTCGGGTTCGTGAGGAACAAATCGCTCTCGAACACGTAAGCGCGCTCGAAGTGCCCGCATGCAGCCACTGCCGACGAGATGTTGTTCGTCTGGTCGAAAAGCGGGTTGTCGATGAAGTACAAGTTAGGATACTTACCGAGAAGCTGGTCGAATTCTTCTGCCAAATAGCCGCGGACGATGTAGATCTCATCGATCCCGGCGGCCATGACCGCATCGATCAGGCGGTCGATGATGCGCACCCCGTGAACGCGCGCAAGCGGCTTGGGTGTGTTCACCGTAACGGGAAGCAGCCTGCTCCCGAAGCCGGCCGCCAAAAGGACGGCGCGCTTGGCCCGATACGGCTCAAGCGCCGCAAGCCCGCGCGAAGTCGGCGCGCCATCGGCAAGCAAGCCCCCTTCGCACAGACGGCCATACGCCGCCTCGTGGGATGCGTCGTCCAAGGACTCAGGGTGCACGGTGTTGCGCGTCTTCGCCTCGGCCTGGGCAAGCACGACGAATTCCTCGAAGGAAAGCGCACCCGCCCCCGAAGTCGGCATGCCGATCGAGTCCGCCATGGCAAGTGCGGCATCCGCGTAGTCCTTCGCCGATCGATACCACACGTAGAGCCACTCGCCCACCGGTGCACCCTTGAGCTCGCGGTGCATAGCCCACACATACCAGTACCATCCAACGACCGCCGTACAGGCAATCAGGTGGAAAACCTCATCTGAAGTGGGCTTACGGCCGAAATACAGCGGAACCGCCCGCTTCGCGCACTCGACGTCGAAGCCCGAGCCCTGCGCTACGAAGTTGCCGAAGTCGCATCCATAGTCGCCCATTGCGGCATATTCCCAGTCGATCAGGCACATCTCGTCGCCATGCACAAGGATATTCGGACCATAGAAGTCGTTATGGCAAAGGACTGGCGCGCCGGAACCTGCGCGCATAAGGGGAACGAGTCGCTCGATTCTCCCCTTGATTTCCGAGAAATCAGCCGGGAAAGACCAGTCCTCGGCGGCGAGCAGCAACTCGATTTTGCACGCCTCGTCGTAGAAGTCGAACGACCAGGGGGAATCCGCACCGCTTTTATGCAGACGCCGCACAAGGTTCAAGGCGCGCGCCACATGATCGTCGTTGTCGTAGTCGAAAGGCTCGCAATCGGGGACGAAGCGCGAAATCTTCCAGCCAAGCTCGGGGTCCTCGTGGACAAACGAAGAATCGAGCCCCAGATTGGACGCGATCTTCAAGGCATAGGTCTCCGCCTGCCGATTGATGATCTCATCGGTGCCGGCACCGGGATGGCGATAGACAAAGGCCTCGCCGCGACACTCGAAGTAGAACGAGAGGTTAGTGAGCCCCTTCTTGATCGGTTTCACGCCTGAAATATCGCCGCGCACGCAATTGAGCGTCGCGCAGATGTTATCGAGCACATCCGAAGCGACGTTCTCGATGAACAGAGGGTCGAAATCCTGCAGCTGGTAGAGGGAGTCGAACTCGCGGATCTCGCCCTTCTCGTAGGGGCGCATGTACATGCGCAGTTCATCGGCGTGTTCGAGGAAGATGTCGTCCCAAAGCTTGCCGAGCGTTTCGGTGCGGTGGTATTCCGAGGACAGAAAGCGCATAAAATCGCAGGTGAAGTCCCGAGTCCAGTAAGCATGCCCCATGATGACCCACGAATGGGACCCGCCGGCAACAGCGCCCGTGATGCGTTTGTCGCGCCCTTTCGTCTGAAGGCAGTACTCGTCGGTTTCCCCTTCCTCGAACACCGCGGCGTAATAGGAGTCATAGACGTAGCGCTCAAAGGGGTTGTGCTCGAAGTAATTGTCCGACGAGCAGATATAGGTATTGCCGATGATGTCGCGCACCTGGAACAGCGTCGCGTGGTTGTTGCGGGTCGCATAATCGGTGTTGATAACGATTTTCACGCCGAAAAGGTCTTCCAAATAGAAGAACTCTTCTTTCTTGAACCCGACGACCACCGTGATATCGTCGATGCCCGCTTCCTTGAGTTGGCGAATCTGGCGCTCGATGAGAACCTCGCCACGCACTTTGAGCACGCCTTTCGGGCACTCGTAGGAAAGCGGCGCCATGCGCGACGAGAGGCCCGCCGCCATGATGACGGCATTGCGAACCTTATAGGGTGCAAGCTCCTCCTCGCCTTCCTCCGTGAGGGCGCCTCCCTCGAGAAGGCCGCGATCACCGAGCGATTTGATGACCGAGTTCACCGTGCCGAGCGACATTCCGCATGTCGAGGCAAGGGCTCGCTGCGAGGCTGCAGGGGTATTCTTCAAAGCGAGCATCACGTCGAATTCCGAGCGGGAAAGCATGAGAGTATCCTTCCAAGTTTCTATACGAAGAGGCGCAGGAACCCGAAGGCACCCGCACCGCAAATACTTCTTTCGAGCTCGATTCAGAATAAGAGAAGTGTTCAGACTTATCAAGTGGACGTAAAGACATGAACAGGAAAGGGTAAAGCAAAGGGCCGCGACGACGCGAGTTCCCGCCCCAAAGTACGAAAAAGCCGCCCGAAGGCGGCTTTCACAGGCGGCTTCCGGCGAAGCTGCATCAGTTTGCGAATTAAAGCCCGCAGAACTTGAACACCATTTCGCGAATGCTAATTAAACTTGAACACCTTCTGCGCAAGATGGTACCCGGAAATCCCGAGCGAGCGCCCCACCTCGCCAGGCAGGTTCGTCCCCACGTTGAGGACGCTTCGACGCACGGCACCGTAGGCACCCGGGTTGTTCTCCTTCAAGTATTCCCAGATGTCATGGCGTTTCTCGTCTGCCTCGAGCGTTCCGATCATGCGGCAGAAGATGGAGCAGATGCACATCATCATGGACAGGTAGTTCAACATGTAGCGGCGAAGCTTCGGCTCCACGACGTCATCAGGCAGGCGCACCGCGTCGATCATGAAGCGCGTGATGCGAAGCTGCTGGTCGATGCGCCCCATCATGACACTCTCGTTCACACTTTGGTCCTCGCGCCCGATGAAGTAACGATACATATCGACATCGAGATAGCGCATAGTGTCGACGAACGGCAGCGGCACGTACACGAAGATGTTGTCCACATAGAAGCAATGCTCGGGAAGTTTCAAGCCGGTTTCGCGGAGCAGCTCGGTTCGATAAATCGCCGAATGCATGAGCAGGTACTGGCTCTGGCGGAAATGCTTGACGTCCTTCCAACCGAATTCCTCTTCGGTCGGGAACACGTTGAAGTACCCCATCACCGTACGCGTGCCCTCGTGCACCTTCTCGTAAACGTAGTTGCCGATAACGAGGTCGGTCGCATGCTCGCGGTCATGCTGCGAGCGAAGATAGGCCATGACCTGGCGCATCGCAGCCTCATCGAGCCAGTCATCAGAGTCGACGACCTTGAAGTACAGGCCCTCGGCTGCCGCAAGGCCAGTGTTCACGGCAGCACCATGCCCACCGTTTTCCTGATGGATGGCGCGGATAACGTCGGGGTGCGCCTCTTGCCAGGCGTCCGCCTTCTGCGGCGTGTCGTCTTTGGTCGAGCCGTCATCGACGATGATGATTTCGATGTCGTCTCCGCAAGCCAAAAGCGACTCGATGCATTTGTCCATGTAGGCGGCGGAATTGTAGCACGGTACCGCGAACGAGATGGTCTTCATTGAAGCTACTCCTCAACCAGCTTGTCAGAAAGCTCGAGCGCAAGGCTGATAATCTTGTCCATGTTGTAGTAGCGATACTCAGCCAAACGACCGAGCGGATAGAAGTTCGGAAGCTTAGCGGTGAGGGCGCGATAACGCTCGTAGTGCTCGCGGTTCTCGTCAGAGAGGATGGCATAGTAGGGAGTCTGCGTGTTGGGATCCTCGTAAGCGCGCGAGTACTCCTTCATGATGGTGGTCTTGTCCGACTTTTGGCCGGTCAGGTACTTGAACTCCGTGATGCGCGTGTAGTCCTCGGTGACCGTGAAGTTCACCGTACCGCACGGCAGCACGTGCTCTTTGTCGAAGGTCTCGTACACAAAGTCGAGGCTGCGGTAAGGCAGGCGGCCGAAGCGCGCGAGGAAGAGCTCGTCGAGCGGGCCGGTGTAGACGATGGGGCCCTCGAACTTCTTGCCGTGGAGTTTGATCGCGGAGAGCGGAGCGTCCTCGGCGTCGCTTTCGAACTCGAGCTCAAACACGCTTTCCGCCTCGGTGTTCAGGCACACCTGAATATTCTCGTGATCAAGCATCTCCTCGAAAAGCTTCGTGTAGCCGAAAACGGGCATCCCCTGGTAGGCATCCTGGAAGTAACGGTTGTCGCGCGAGATGAACACCGGCACGCGAGCCGTCACCGACGGGTCGACTTCCTCGGGCGTGAGGCCCCACTGCTTCTGCGTGTAGTACAAAAAGACGTTCTTGTACACGAAGTCGGCGATTTCGGCGAGCTCAGGGTCGTCCTGCTCGCGAAGCTCGTTGATGGTCACCTTGCGCTCGTCGCCGAAGGTGTCGATGAGCTTCTCGATATAATGCGCGGCCTTTTCCTCGCCGAACGCGATCTCCATCGAGTTCTTGTTGAACGGCACCGGCATGTAGGTTCCGTACCAATCGGCCAGCACGCGATGCTGATAGCCCAAAAAGCCGGAGAAACGGCGCGCATACTCGAAGGCGCGCTTGTCGTTGGAGTGGAAGATGTGCGGACCGTACTTGTGCACGAGAATGCCCGCTTCGTCTTTCTCGTCGTACATGTTGCCGCCAATATGAGGGCGCTTCTCGATGATGAGCACGCGCTTGCCCGCACGCTCCGCGAGTTCGCGCGCCACGACGCCGCCGGCGAATCCGCTGCCGACGACAACCGCATCGATGTCGTCCATATTCACTTCGTTGAACTGTGTGTACTGCACGCCCATGTGAGCTTTGCCTTTCGTTCGCATGTAATGGTGTAGGGAAACCGCCGTGAGCGGACCCGCGTCGGTCGGCGCGCTTGCAATGCGCAAAGGCACGCTGCCGAATCTTGATTATTCTACCGATAACATCCTACCCTATACGCCATCACATACAAATGGAACAAAAAATGCTGTCTCACAAGGGTAAAATTCGCAGCGTACACCTGGAGAAAGGATTGCGCATGTCGTTTTTGGAAACCATGCTCGCGCGAGCGAAGGCCGACAAGCAGACGATCGTACTGCCCGAGGGCGACGACCCGCGCACGCTCGAAGCCGCCGAGAAGCTTATCGCGCACGACGCCTGCAATGTGATCGTCCTTGGTAACGAAGAGGAACTGAAAGCGGGCGGGCGGGAGCTTCGCGGAGTCCGCATCGTCGACCCCAAGACCTCCGATCTGCGCGAGAAGTTCGCAACTCGCCTCTATGAGCTGCGCAAACACAAGGGAATGACCCCCGAAGATGCGCTCGAGAAGATTTCTGATGTGCTGTACTTCGGCGTGATGATGGTGAAGTGCGGTGAGGCGGACGGCATGGTGTCGGGCGCTTGCCACTCGACCGGCGACGTGCTGCGTCCCTGCCTGCAAATCCTGAAGACCGCCCCCGGTGTGAAGCTTGCAAGCTCGTTTTTCGTGATGGTGGTCCCGAATTGCGAATACGGTCAGGATGGCACGTTCATCTTCAGCGACTGCGGCCTTGAAGTGCAGCCCGACGACGAGGCGCTTGCGCATATCGCCGTGAACTCCGCACGCTCGTGGAAGTCGCTTATGGGAACCGAGCCCGCTGTTGCGATGCTTTCGCATTCGTCGAAGGGCTCGGCGCGAAACGACGATGCGAACAAGGTCGTGCGCGCGGTGGAGATCGCCCACGAGCTCGACCCAAGCCTCGAGCTCGACGGTGAGCTGCAGCTCGACGCCGCCATCGTGCCCTCCGTAGGCGAATCGAAGGCGCCCGGCTCGCGCGTCGCGGGGCACGCGAACGTGCTCATCTTCCCCGACCTCGATGCAGGCAACATCGGCTACAAGCTGGTGCAGCGATTGGCGAAGGCGGAGGCATACGGCCCCATCACCCAAGGACTCGCCGCGCCCGTGAACGACCTGTCGCGCGGATGTACCGCCGACGACATCGTGGGCGTCGCCGCAATCACCTGCGTGCAGGCGCAAACGCCCAAAGACGAAAGGTAGCGACGCGCTCTGTAGCGCTTACAAAGCGAGAGACGAAAAGGTTGCTCGCCTCATGGCGAGCAACCCGAATTTCAAGCAACGGATAAACCGTTAGATTCTAGAAACCTCAGCGTTTCCCCAAGACATCACGCGCTAAGACGGTGAAGACTTGCGAGGCCTCGCCGAAGGAAACGGCGAGATGTGGATTGACGGCGCCTTCCTGCGTTCTGAGCACACCGCGATCGACGCACCATGCCAGAGCTTCGCGCGCGTCTTCGGAGACGGCATCCGCATCGGAGACGCCAGCGAGGACTTCGCCGAACTGCACCGTCATGTCGGCACCCGCGAATTCAGCATACCGTGCGATGAGCACAGCCACCTCCTCGCGCGTCGCGATATCTTCCGCGCGGAAGGTATTGTCGGATTCCGCGCGGGCAATGCCCTCTTCGGCCGCCCAGGCGAGCTTCGCAGCACTCTTGGCGCTAAGCGGCATGTCGCAAAACGGCGTGGAACCCTCGTCGTAAATGAGAGTCGTCACATCCCCATCGAACTCGATGTTGTACAACGCATCGACGGCGTCTGATCGGGTCATGACGTTGGAAGGGCCGAAGCAAACATTAGTTAGGGTCCTGAGAATCCCGTGATCGACCGCGAAGTCAAGATATCCCTCGGTGGAATACCACGCATCGGCGGGAACGTCAGCGAAACGCTGCGCCAAAAACCGAACGCCGGCGTTTTGCCCTCCCGAAAGGCTGACGGTGTACGACCCTTTGCCCAAGGTGCCGCAGGAAACGCTTTGCGTCCCCGATTCCCGCGCGGCATCGGGGACGATGAAGATGTCGACGGGATGGCCGTCAGCGCCCACTACCGTGTTCCCTTCTTCGTCGGAAAGGACAGCGTGCGTTTCCCCGTCGAAGGCGATTTGGAGAACGAGAGAGGTTTCAGCTGCGACGGCAAGCCGATAGGAATGCACGCCCTCTCCGGAAACGGGAAGACTGGACAGCTCAAAGAACGGCGATGTTTCCACGACGGTCGAAGAGCCGCCTTCCGACAGATTCGACTCGGACGTCGGCGCCGATGACGCACATCCGAAGAGCGCAGACGCGACCACGCAGACGGCCGCAAAGGCGAATACCATGAAGCCGCGATTTGTAGGCCGCTTGTCACCGCGAAAATAAACAGGGAAGTCGTTTGGAACACGCATGATCGCACCTCCGCAACCAACGAAAGCTGTAATTTCGCACGTGCATGATGGTTACAGTATACGGAGGCCGCGAAAAGGAATTGCCTGACAAGCTAGATATCTCGGTCGATTTCACTTTCTTCCACGATGCGGAAGGTGTCGAGCGCGATCATGTACTCCTCGTTGGTGGGGATGATGATGATTTTCACGGCCGAGTTGTCGGCGGAAATCTCGCGTTCGAAGCCGCGCTGGCGGTTCTTTTCCTCGTCGAGGATGATGCCGAGCGGCTGCAGGCCGGCAAAGATCATGCGGCGCATCTTCTCGCAGTTCTCACCGACTCCCGCGGTGAGCACGATGGCGTCGACGCCGCCCATGACGGCAATATAGGCACCGATGTATTTCTTCACCGAGTTCGAGTACATGTCGTAGGCGAGCTGGGCGCGCTCGTTGCCGCCCTCGGAGGCGTCGCGCACGCTGCGCAGGTCGTTGCTCACGCCCGAGATGCCGAGCAGACCCGACTTCTTGTTCATGAGATCGTTGACTTCGGAAGTCGTGAGATTCTCGTGCTCCATGAGGAATGGAACGATTGCAGGGTCGATGGCGCCACAACGAGTGCCCATCATAAGGCCGTCGAGCGGCGTTAAGCCCATCGAGGTATCAACCGCGACACCATGGTCGATAGCGCTCATGGAACAGCCATTGCCCAGATGGCACGTGATGAGCTTCAGATCCTCGAGCGGCTCGTCGAGCACGACGGCTGCGCGCTCGGAGATGTAGCGATGCGACGTGCCGTGGGCGCCGTACTTGCGGATGGCGTACTTCTCGTAGTACTCGTACGGAAGCGGGTACATGTAAGCCTTCGGCGGCAGCGTCTGGAAAAACGACGTGTCGAACACGGCGACCATGGGAACGTTCGGCATGTGCTTTTGACACGCACGGATGCCCATGAGCGCCGCCTTGTTGTGAAGCGGGGCGAGCTCGGCGAGCTCATCGATCTTCTCGATGACGTCATCGGTGATGAGGACAGACTTATCGAAATACTTGCCACCTTGAACGATGCGATGACCGATAGCGTCGATCTCGTCGAGTGATTTGATAGGCGCATCATCGCCCTCGATAAGCGATTCGAGCACGAGCGCCATGGCTGCATCGTGGTCGGCCATCTGCGCGTCGATGACCACTTCGTTCTCGTCGATGCCGTGCTTGTGGAAGGCGTTTGCCGAACCCACGCGCTCGCAAATGCCCTTGGCAATAACGGCATGATTCTCGACGTGGACAAGTTGATACTTCAGAGAGGACGAGCCTGCATTGATGACCAGAACGTTCAACAGCCAACCTCCTACAACGTTACGTTTTGGTAAATTGTAGGCATGCGCCAAGGGGAGCGCACGTGCGAGCCATTCGAATTCGGCAAGCGGTTCCGCTGTTCATTCGAGACGAAAAGCGGGCATGCAGACTTCCTTTCACGTAAAAAAGAAGCCTGCATGCCCCCAAAGCTGCAGATAGATGAATTGCGGTCGCAAAATACAGGCGATGGCCCTGCCGCGGGTATCTAAGACAGCGTCGTGTCGCGGACCTCGTCGTCCGCCGGCTTCTCCAACTCGCCCATAAGAACGTCAATGCGCTGCTGAGCCCCATCGATGCGCTTCTTGAGCGAAGCGATCAACTTCACGCCACGCTCGTAAGAAGTGACGCTCTGCTCAAGCTCGAGCGAATTGCTCTCGAGCACACCCACGATTCGGTCAAGCTCCGCCATCGCCTCGCGGAAGGTGAGCTCCTCGATTGGCTTCTCTTCTACCATAGGGTTTCTCCTTTATCGATCGCTGTCGTTAGTCTACTTGGATGCGACATCTGTCGCGGGCGCCGCCGCGTCAACTGTACACGAAAGCACGCCGTCGGACACCTGCACAGCGACTTTCGAGCCCGCGGAAACCTGGTCGACGCTCTTCACCACCGCACCGTCCTCCGTGCGGGTTATCGCATAGCCACGAGCGATGACGGCGAGCGGGGAGAGGTCGTTCAAACGCGAGGCAGCCAGGCCGAGTTCGTGCGCATAGGGTGCGACCAGGTTCTTTCCCCGTGAGGCAAGACGCCCCGACAAAGCATCGAGGTGCACGGCGTCGCGCTGGCCGATGCGGGCACCCGCCGTTCGCATGCGCACGGTAAGCGAGGTGAGCTCCGCACGATTGCGCTCGGTGTTCGCCGGCAGCGCACGGGCAAGACGGGCAGCAAGCGCGTCGACAGATTCTCGCTCACGCGCCACGCGGGCGGGCTCGGTGCGAACGAGCCGCTCGGAGAGGAAGTCGATCGTTTGCATGTCGGTGCCGAGCAAATAAGTAGAGTCCTTGAAAACCGGACGCGTCGCAACGCGATCGACAGCCACACGCGAGCGCTCGAGCCTTCGAGCGAGGCCATCGTGAATCGCCTGCGCGCGAGCGACAAGATTCCCCGACAGCTCGCCCGAGGAGGGCGATACCGCCTCGGCAGCGCCCGTCGGGGTCGATGCGCGCACATCGGCCACAAGGTCGGCGATGGTCGTGTCGGGCTCATGCCCGATGCCCGTCACCACGGGAACGGGACACGAGGCGATGGCGCGAGCCAGCCCCTCATCGTTGAAGGGCATGAGGTCCTCATATGAGCCGCCGCCGCGCACAAGCAGAACCGCTTCCGCCCCCGCACGCGACACACATTCGATGCCGCGAACGAGCTCCTGCGGCGCACGCACACCCTCGACCGGAACGCCCGCAACGAGCACCTTAGCGAGCGGCCAACGACGACGCAAGGTACGCAAAACATCGTGCACCGCGTCTCCGCGAGGCGAGGTGACAAGCCCTACGACCTGGATATTTGCGGGAACGGGACGCTTTCGTGCCTCGTCGGTGAGACCTTCGGCGGAAAGCTTGCGAGCGAGGTTGGCAACCTGCAGACGCAAATTGCCCTCGCCCGCCAGGTTGACCGAGAACACGTCAAAGTTCATGCGGCCCTTCGGCGCATAAAGGGTGAAGCGCCCCGTCAGTTCGACGAGAGCGCCGATATCGAGTTCAACCCCGCAGGCGCGGTAGCGATTGAGCCACATCATGCAGGGAAGCGATGCCTTCTGGTCTTTCACCGTGAAGTAAACGGCCTTGTAGCCCGCCTTGTTCGACACCTCGGAAACCTCGCCGACAAGCTTCACGGTAACGCCTTCGAGAGCACCCTTCGCAAGCGCCATAGCCCCTGAAACGGTAAGGGGTTCAGGCTTGGGATCGGCTTGCCCACCTGCGGACTCGACCGCATATGATGACCCGTATTTTGCCTGGTCTGGCGCGTAATCACGAGAAGCTGCGCGCGTTTGCTCCCCCGCAGTCCGCGAGGCGCTCCGAGCGCGCTTCAAGCTTTCCTCCCAGCGTTCCATGGCGGCTACTCTTCGCGCTGGCCTAAAAGCCACAGAAGCTGCAGCACGGAAATGAGCGCCGCGGCAACGTAGGTCAGAGCACAGGCGCGCAGCACGTTGAAGGCACCCTTGCGCTCTGCGGAGACGACGCCAACGCCCGACAGATAATCCATCGCGCGGTGCGATGCGTTGAACTCGACGGGGAGCGTGACCAGCTGGAACACCAAAACAACTGCGTACATGGCAATCGCGAGGGCCTGAAGTCCCTCAAGCTGCAGAACAATGCCGATCACAAGCAGGAACACCCAAGCATTCGACGCGAGGTTCACCGCGGGGACAAGCGCGCCGCGCACCGTCATGGGCGTATAGCCCTGCGCAAACTGGCACGCGTGGCCCGCCTCATGACATGCCGTGGCAATTGCCGTGATGCTCGTACCATTGTAGGCTTCGGGATCAAGCGTGATGGAGTTGTTGCGCGGGTCGAAGTGGTCCTGACCTGCACCGCCCTGTCTGATCGCGACGTTGGTGATGCCATGGTCGGCGAGCATGCGCTGCGCCATCTGAGCGCCGGTTAAGCCAAAAGACGACCTCACACGCGAGAACTTGGAGATTTGCCTGTTCACGTACCACTGGGCGCCCAAACCGATCACCATAGTGAGAACAATAAAGGCAAGGTAGCTTCCACTCATAAACATAAGTACCACTCACTCCTTCATAAAGGGGAGACGCTGCTTCTCGTTATTACGAACAATTGTACACTTTAACGCATGCTCCCTACGCTCAATCGCACGCCAGCGCTTTACGCGAAACGTCCGCAATCGGTGCTCACAAGCGACATCGATTGCAAGGATGTCCCCTACGGCGATCCTCGGGGCACCACAGGCGAGGCTCTCAAAAAGGTAGGGCCCTGCTTACCCCAGACGCTCGACGACAAGTTCGCCCTTGTCCAGGCTGAGCGCGATACGGCCCTCGAGAAGATTGACCAGTTCCTCCCCCACGAGCGCCCAGCGCCATCCGCGCATGAGGTCGCAATCCTCGGAGTGACCACGCGCAAGCGCTGCCAAATCGCTGTGGCTTGCAAGCGTTTGCATGGCGACCCCGTTCTCCTTCGCGCGCAAGCGGACAAGCGCAGCCATAAGATCAATCGAGGCATCGACATTGCGCTCGTTGCGCGATGGTTTTCCCAGGTCAGGCCATTCGCTTTTCGGAAGCGTACGAGCCTTGTTCATGCGCTCGATCACCACGCGGGCGTCGCGCACGGGAAGCTTCTCGCGCACACCGCGAACCATGTAGAGATCGTCTATCGTACGAGCGTCGCGGCGGCACACTTCCACAATCTGCTCGTCGGAAACAAGCCATTTGCGGGGCATATCGCGCTTGCGCGCCTCTTCCTCGCGCCACGCCGCGAACTCGCGCGCCGCGCACAGCTGCCTCCCGTCGAGCTGCGTCACGCGCTTCAACCTCCGGTAGCGCATCTGCGGATCGCCCTGGTATTTCGCAGGGTTCATCATCTCTTCGAAGTCGGGTTCAAGCCAGCCCAGGCGCCCCTTCGACTCGAGCTCGCTTTTCATCTTGCGATACACGCGCGGAAGGTAAATCACGTCGTCGGCCGCATAGTCGATCTGGGAATCGGACAGCGGGCGCTGCGACCAATCGGTGAACGAGTCGGTCTTCTTGAGCGTAACACCGCATGCGGCATGCACGAGCGCACCGTAGCCGATTTGCTGCGTATGCCCGAGAAGCGCCGCGGCAATCTGCGTGTCGAAGAGGGGCCGCGGCATAACGCCCACCTCGCGCAGAAGGATCTCGATATCCTGCCCACCCGCATGGAAGAGCTTCATCGTGCGCTCGTCTTCCAAAAGCGGAGCAACAACGGAAAGGTCGTCAATCGACAACGGGTCGATGATCGCAACTTCATCGTCGGTTGCCATCTGCAGCAGGCACAGCTTCGGGTAGTAGGTTGTCTCGCGGAGGAACTCGGTATCAATGGCGAGCACTTTAGCGCCCGTAACACGTTCGACGAACGCCTCGAGGCTCGCTTGGTCGGCTAGGTACAAAATGGTTTCCTTACTTATCTAGCACGCCTGAATCGCGTGTTGCTTTACAATCCTCATAATAGCAATCGAAAGGGAATCTGTGAAACTACTCGTGCTGAACAACCTGGCGTCTGGTTATGGAGAAGGCGCGATTTACGATTTCGTAAGATCATTTGCCGCCGACGGCGACGAGGTTTGCCTGCGCTCGACCGACGGGACGACGAAGCTCGAGAGCTTGCTTGCCGAAGCGCGCAACTTCGACGCTGTCATCGCGAGCGGCGGAGACGGAACGGTCACGGCAACCGCGTACTTCCTCGCGAACTCGGGGATTCCCGTCATGCTCTTCCCCGCCGGCACGGCGAACCTTCTCGCGCTGAACCTTGCATCCCCCAACGAGCCGCATGCGCTCGCGAAGATGCTGCGCGCGGGGATCACGCTCGATTTCGACTTGGCCGAAATCGAATTTCACGACGAAGCCGGCGCGCTCGAGAAGAAAGGCTTCGGCATCATGGCGGGCGCAGGCTACGATGCGGCGATCATGAAGGGCGCGCAGCCCTCGAAGCGCCTGCTCGGACCCATGGCATACTTTTCCGCGGCGCTTGCGAATCCCCTGCCGCCCACCTCGAAGATTACCCTGACACTCGACGGCAAGACAGTTGAGGAAGAGGGGCTCGGGGTCCTTATCGTGAATTTCTCGAAGATCCAGTTCGACATCTCCGTCACGAACAAGAACAGCCCGCGCGACGGCCTGCTCGACATCGTGGTGTTGAAAGCGGAGAACGCATTCGGCCTTCTGCCCGCACTCTTCGCGCGCGCGATCGACCACGAGGGCAATTTCAAGGACAGCCCCGAAACCATCGAGACATTCCAGGCGAAAGAGGTCGTCGTCGAGGCCGATCCGCCCATGCAAATCCAATACGACGGCGAGGTCGCAACGGGCTCAACGCCCTTCACGGCACGCATCCTCCCCGGCGCTGCGCGATTCATCGTGTCCGAAGAATGCCTCGAGCTGTTCGGTGCTGAGGGCGAAGAGAAGGTTGCCACCTGGGCAGGCGACGAAGCCTAAGGAGCGCGCCTACGCTGCTGACGAGGCGCCCAGTACATAAGTTAAGCATATGAAAAAGCCCCTCCGAAGAGGGGCTTTCATTTTTCATGGTGTCGGAGGCGGGATTTGAACCCGCACACCCGTTAAGTGGGCACTAGCACCTCAAGCTAGCGTGTCTGCCGTTCCACCACTCCGACGTTTTGCTTGGCTGCGTCAAACGCAACGTTGCATATATTACCAGAACGAGGCGAGCGCGCAAGAGGTAATTTCAACTTTTTTGAAATCCCTTCGATTTGGCTCATCGATCGCTCGCGACCACACAAGGGCGCTACTTGCCTTCCCCCTCGGAAGCGCCAGCCAAATCTTCAGCTTCCACCTGGTCGATGACCTCGGCACTCGTCACCTTCTCCACTGCCTTGCCGCCCTCAACGGTCGTTCCAGCCGCAAGCTCCTGCTTCCACTTCGCATAATTCGACGCCCAACGCATCTGGATAAGCTCGAGCACGAAGGCGAACACCATGGCGAAGTACACCATGAGCTTCTCCATGTGCATGTCGAGCACCTCGATGCCCGAGTTGATGCCAAGAGAATCAAGCACAAGCAGAATACCGATGACCGAGATGAAGCACAGGGCGAGAATCTTCATCTCGGTGTGCTTGTTGATGAAGTCGGAAATCGGATCGATGAACACCATCATCACAACAATAGCGATGACCACCGCCAGAATCATGATGATGAGGTAGTTCGCCAGACCCACCGCCGTGATGACCGAGTCGATCGAGAAGACGACATCCATCACCATGATGGTGCCAATGGCCTGCGCAAGGCCGATCTGATGCTTGGCTTTGTGCTCTTCGGAGTGAGACGCCTTCTCCTCGGTAAGCGCAAGCACGTCGCGCATCTCGTCGATGCCCTTGTAGATGAGGTACGCGCCGCCGAGCAGCAACACGATGTCGCGCACCGAGAAACCGTGAGAGAAGAACCCGAGGTCAATCGTGAAGAGCGGGGCAACCATGTGCACGAGATAGCTCGCGAAGCAAAGGAAGATGCAGCGGGAGATCATCGCGCCAGCAAGGCCGAGCTTGCGCCCGATATGCTGCTTCTCCTTTGGCAGGCGATTCGAGGTGATCGAGATGAACACGATGTTGTCCACACCGAGCACGATCTCAAGAAAGATGAGCGTCACGAGGCTGATCCACGCCTCAGGGCTTGCAAAGATGGAAAGGTCCACTGTCGTCGTCTCCTTTTCAGTCCTGGCCTTCTCGTCAAAATGCTCGGGGGTATAAAAAAAGACTCATGGCGCACCGACGGAATCGATGCGCCATGAGTCTCGCTATTTCAGACACGCCAGATCCGCCTTATGGCGAACCACGATGTTGAACGTGCCGCGCGTATGTCGCGCCAGCTACTCCCCCACGGGCAGTGGGTATCCTACCATGGAGCCTTGAACGGGCAATGCTATAATCGGCGAAATGCACAAACCGTACAGGAGTGAAGCATGACAACCGATTCATTCGAAGATACGCCTTACCATAAGCACGCGCCCGAATTCACTGACGTCGAGGGCTCCGTGAAGTACATGGACGGCTCGAGCCTTGCAAGGCCGTTCGACCTCCCCCGCAAATCATACGCCCTGGTCGGGATCTTCATTATTGTTGCTGCCCTTATCGGCGCCTTCATGTTCATGAAGTACTACGATGGCGTATACGGTGCACCCGCACGCGCGCAGCAGACGGTCGCCAGCAATCTCGCGCGCGAAGTGAACTACGATATCCCCAACCTCACGACGTATATGGAAAGCACCGATGACGCGATCAAGCAGGCGCTCGTCGATGCGGGATACACCACCTACGAGACGACCAAGGAAGGCGAGTACCCCGACGGCGGCTTCGACATCGTGAAGCTTCCGAGTGACGTGACCCTCGCCGAGGCTGGCGTGATGTACGCAAGCGGCATCTCGAGCCTCTCAGCGACGGACGCCTCGCGTCTTTTGAAGGGCTCGTGGACGCTGTCAGTCAACCGTTCGGGCACGACCGACATGAAACTGAAGTTCGCCGACTTCTCATCGGGCGGCGTTGACGCGGCCATTCAGAACGCGATCAATGTTTCGGGGCTCGCCGAGGCTCCCGTTGTCGACTCGGGAACCGACAACGCGGGGAACACGTATCGCTCCGGCACGGTTGAAGCGAACGGCACAACGTACAACTGGCGCGTTTCCGCCATTCCGCTGTCGAGCGTCTATAAAATCAAGGGGCTTCCCGATACCGCGATCTATGTCGGCATACGCATGACGAAGTAAGAGGCGAACGACGGCTCCGAGCGCCACTTGCGGCAAGACCCTTCAAGGCGAGGATGCAGGTTGCAACCAGAACGGATTTCCTATCCAACCAAACTTTTTCAAAAAAGTTGAAATTGGGGGTTGGCAAAGTATCTCGTTCTGGTAAACTATCGTCTTGTTGACGCGCCAAACAGAAACGCGGAGCGGAAACAAATCATGGGCGGTTAGCTCAGGGGGAGAGCACTACCTTGACACGGTAGGGGTCACAAGTTCAAATCTTGTATCGCCCACCATGAATCCAAGAGCCAGGCAAAGCGCTTGGCTCTTTTGTTTTTCAGAAAGCGACTTCGCAGGCTCGAGCATCCAGGCCTTCCTGTGCATCCTGCGTATCCTAGACAACCCGAGCAGCCTGGGCACTGTGCTGCCAGCCACTCTTCCAACGACGTTTAACGTCTTCAACGTGATCTCCATCCAGACGCCGAAGAGGTCAACGATCTACGGCAAACCGCCAAACTGAGGCAGTTCTAATGGGATACCTCGGTTTTCGTGCCAGAATTTCCCCTTTTCACTGCACTTTTTAATGCGAGAGGAATACAAGGCCCCTCAACGCATCGCAACGGAAGGGCTTCGTCGCCTAACCGAAAAGTTAAAGTAGTTATGTCACGTTAACGCAGTTGTGCTGCAATCTGTTTGCCGATGAGATGTGGGATTCCCACGACGAGCGCATTGCCCATGCAGAACGCACGATGGCCGTCAGTCATTCCATCATTTGTCCAGCCCCTTGGGAAGCCCTGCAGCTGGTCGAGCTCGTCAGGAACGAGACGACGATAGCGACCGTCGATTTCCACAATATGCTTGAAACGGGACGCCCCTGAGCCGCCCTCACCAGTCAGAATCGTACGAGACGGGTTGGTAAGCAAATCGGGAAACGCCATCGAACCTTCCGAGTAGTGATACTTGAAACCCGTCTGCTTATTGACGCGCTCCTCGCTTTTAGAACCTTTGAGGTAGCGCCACTTCTCAAGCTTTTCCTCAGGGATATAAAACGCCTCTGGAACCTCTTCCGATGGGATAATCACATCACCAAGCGTTCGGCGCTCGCCGTCGAAATCCTCGACAACATTGCACGTGACAACTTGGAAATCCCTCATCGCACCCGCAGTGCCGAACGGAGATTTTCCCTTTCCGCCAACGTTGAAGGACTGCGTAGCCTCATATGGGTCCTTCGGCACAGAAAACTCTGCGAAGGACTCTGGCTCAACAATCGGCAATGCAGACGACAACACACCAGCCTTGATGCGCTCTTCGAGATTCCAGTTCTCAGAAGTGAGCTCAGCATAAATGTAAACCCGTTTACGACGCTGAGGAAAACCATATTCGGCGCTGTTAACCACTCGCCATTCAACGGAATAACCGAGGTCAGAAAGACATGACAGCATGATAGCGAAATCGCGCCCGCGCTGCGAAGCCGGACTCTTCAAAAGACGGTCGACATTTTCAAGCAGAACATATCGAGGCTCCTTCAAATGGAGGAACCTATAGATATCCCACCACAGAACGCCCTTCTTGCCCTCAATGCCACCAGCCTTTGCGAGCGGCTTTGCCACCGAGTAATCTTGGCAAGGAAAGCCACCGACAACCATATCGACATCGGGAATGTCTATCTCACCATTCTCGTACGCATCAAGTACCTTATTGATGTCCTCATTTACGCAGCTATCTTCCCCAAAACGCTCTTCATAACAGCGCCAGGCGAATTGTTTGCTGTCATTTCCGGGCGGCTCCCATTGGTTTGCCCAAATCGTTTCAAAAGGACCCGCCGACGGCATATCGAATTCCGGATGTTCCGGGTTGCAGTACCCCTCCAAACCAAGGCGAAAGCCTCCTACGCCGGCGAAAAGCTCGGCCACTTTAATGGTATTCATGGCACGTTTCTCCTTAGCTGCTGTGCCCATAATATGAATTGCGCCTGCAATCTGTGCAGTGCGGACGTTATTGTAACCGATCAACATCCATATGTGAAGATCCGATTATGGGACAGGCGGATAAAA
Organism: uncultured Ellagibacter sp.; assembly: GCF_934617235.1. Lineage (GTDB taxonomy): Bacteria > Actinomycetota > Coriobacteriia > Coriobacteriales > Eggerthellaceae > Ellagibacter. Next base: position 30,552 of record NZ_CAKTTZ010000012.1, read on the forward strand.
AGCACTAACCTTTCTCACCGCCGCAGTCATCATTGCCCACTAACTCAACGATGCCGTACACGTAGTCGTTATTCAGCCAGAAGCTCTGTGTTGTCATCCATCGCCCATCTGGCAGCGGTGAAGCATGTTTCTCAACATCCCCTATTTCGGAGCCATCCATAAAGCGATACGCGCTTTTACCCGTATGCGGGCGAACATGTGCAACAGGATTGTCTTGCTTGCCAGGCAGATTGTTCTTAACGGCTATCTTGCCGTTCTTCTGCCTTGTTTGCACAAGCTCGACGCCATCAGCGATGACTTCCCTCGTCTTATCCCAAACATCGTGCAACGGTCCTTCAAGGTCAGCGATCGGCATGCTCCAAAAACGAGCACCACGTAACATCATCTCTCCATCAACCTGTTGGAAGACAACGAAGAGGAATCTCGTCTCGTTAAAATACGTGAATAGGTCCGAGTGCTCCCAATCCTCTTCTTCGAGGAGCTCAACAAAGTCGAACGTATCGAGTGACAGGCTCTCTTTAATTCCTCCCTGCGGTCTCACCCTAACAGTTCGAACGCTTATGCCTGCTTTCTCAAACTCCCGCGCGTTCTCGCTGTGCAATCCAAGCAGCCTGTACGTAATCGAAACCCATTGCGCCTTGTTCCCCGTATAGTCAAGTCCAAGCATCTCGCATAGCTGTTTGTCAGTTTTGCCAGCATGAGCATTGATTACGGACAGTACGTATTCGTCAAAGGTCTGTTCGCTCAACAAGGAAGCGTCTTCGACGATGCTCTCGGCAACTTCTGGCTCGCTCATAATGTAATGGTGCAACACGTAGTCCATGTACTGACGCTTGAAGCAGAAGTTTCGCTGCTTCGCCTGCCGGCCAGGGTTCCGATATTGGTTCACCCAGGACTTTGTGGCAGTCGAACCTTTGGTACATGCACCAAGATAGCGAGTGAGGCTTTCGCTGAGCATGTCCGCCTCGCCGTCCATCACCATCTTTTGAATTAACTCGTAATCCTGCTTGATGATAGCCCAGTCGACATCAGACGGCGTGAACATAACCACGTAACTGATTTTCTGGTCGAGCTTTTCGATTGAACGATTGCGTTCATAATAAATGAGAAGTATCAAGGAAGCTTTATGCCAAACGCCCGAATTATCAAGCTCAGCTTCGATACGTTCGTCGTAATGAATGTTGGTAATTGAAAGACGCTCGCCAGCTGACAACTCACCATCCTTTTTAACATCATAGCAAGTTGCCTTCAGCTCAACACCAGCATCTGGGAAATCAGGATGCTCGTCACTATTCGCCTTATAACCGAAGTAACGTTCTTCAATAAGCGTGCCCATTCCGCCTTTGAATTTGACATTACCATAATCTTTAGATGAGGTGGCATCAGGCGTTATACCAAGCGCGAGAACCTCCCGAAATGAATGGCCAATAAGCTTCTTGGCATATCGTAACAGCTCATCAGGATTGCTAAGGTCGAGCGCCCTGCATTCATCGGGTGAAACTTTCCACACTGGCATAATCAGTCTCCCACTATCCAAAACAAGAACCTGCTTATGATTGGCGTGAGCTCATGATACCTGGATTCTCGAGTTTCGCAAAAGTTGTTTATGCCAAAAAAACGACCCGGTCGAGTGACCGGGTCGTTGGAGATTCTGGAGCGGACAACGGGGTTCGAACCCGCGACCCCCACCTTGGCAAGGTGGTGCTCTACCAGCTGAGCCATGTCCGCATATAAACAGCCTAGATATTAATCTAGGCTGTGAGATCACATGGAGCGGACAACGGGGTTCGAACCCGCGACCCCCACCTTGGCAAGGTGGTGCTCTACCAGCTGAGCCATGTCCGCGTCGCGAGGTAGTATATTACGCCTTTCTACCTCTTTGCGCAACCCCTAATCTCATATTTTTTAAGATTAAGGGGAGACACTCCTTATCGGGAAATCGATCCCTGAGGATAAATCACCATCAGCACGAGAAGGGACACGATGAAAATAATCGCGAAGATGATCGTGATGCGATCAAGGTTCTTCTCGACGATGCTCGTACCCGTCTGCGTGGAATACACCGAACTGGCGATCATATCGGAGATGCCGGTGCCCTTGCCAGAATGCAGCAAGATGAAGATGATCAAGCCAACGCCGGAGATGACCAGCAGAATCAGCATGAGGATGAGCAATGGATTCAAAACGTTACTCTTTTCGTTACTCGGTTTCTATCTGTAGCGCATCGCACGCAACCATACGCAAGTTATAGATTATACGGGAAACGACATAACGAGACAAGGGCTTCCCCGCCAAATCCTGGCCAGGGAAGCCCCCTACACGAATCGTCCGCAAAATCCATTCGATAATTTAGGCGAGCAGGCTCTTCCCCGTCATCTCATGGGGTACTTCGACGCCCATTGCCGTCAGCATCGTCGGAGCGATATCGCAAAGCGCGCCCTCCTCCCCCGAAAGGCGAAGCCCGCGCCCCGAGAAATCGGCAAGCGCGAACGGCACCGGCGCTGTCGTGTGCGCGGTATGGGGAGAGCCGTCCTCGGCAAGCATCTTGTCGGCGTTGCCGTGGTCGGCAGTGACGAAGGCGACACCCCCAGCCCGCTTCACAGCAGCGAGCACCTGCGCAACACCCGCATCGACCGCCTCAACAGCGGCAACCGCAGCGGGGATAACGCCCGTGTGCCCCACCATGTCGCAGTTCGCGAAGTTTACGATATACACGTCCGCCTCACCGGCGTCGATCGCCTGCGCCAAATCGCGCGCAACCTCAGGCTCGCTCATCTCGGGCTGCAAATCGTAGGTCGCAACCTTGGGGCTGGCGACAAGCTGGCGCTCCTCCCCCGCCTTAGGTTCCTCGCGGCCGCCGTTCAGGAAGAAGGTGACATGCGCGTACTTCTCAGTCTCCGCGATGTGGTACTGGCGAAGCCCCTGCGTCGCAAGCACATCGGCAAAGACATTGTCAGGAAACTCCTTCGGGAATGCCACAGGTGCGGGGATATCGGGGTCGTATTCGGTCAAGCACACGAAATTCACCTGCGGGAATACCGATCGCTCGAACCCGTTGAATGCAGGATCGACGAACGCACGCGTCAATTCTCGCGCCCGATCGGGCCTGAAATTGAAGAAGATCACGCCGTCGCCGTCGCGAACTCCGCGTGAATCCAGAGCACACGGAACCACAAATTCGTCGGTAACGCCTTCTGTAGATGAATCCGCCACTACGTCGCAAGCTCCGCGGTCAACGGAAGGTGTCGCGCAAACAATCGCCTCCCACGCCTTCCGCACGCGATCCCAACGCTTATCGCGATCCATCGCGAAATAGCGCCCGGAAATCGACGCAATGCGAACCTTGTTTTCCCATCCCCTCGAGACGATGAGCTGCTCGAGCTCGGCAACATAGCCCTCGCCGCTCGAAGGCGGCACATCGCGCCCATCGAGGAAGCAATGCACGCGGATATCCCGAAGCCCGCGCGTGACCGCATGCTCGAGAATCGCGAAGAGATGTTCATTGCTCGAATGCACGCCGCCATCGGAGAGAAGCCCCATGACATGCAGCGCACGGCCCGGCTCCTTCGACGAATCGAGGCACTCGTTGATGACCTCGTTCTCATCGATGGACCCCGTACGGCAGGCGCGATCGATGCGCGTGAGTTCCTGATGGACAACGCGCCCCGCCCCGATGTTCAAGTGGCCGACCTCGGAGTTGCCCATCTGACCCTCGGGCAGACCGACGGCCTCACCCGACGCCTGAAGGCGCGTGCACTCGCCAGCGAAAAGCTCGTCGAGAAACGGCGTGCTCGCAAGCGAGATGGCATTGCCGGGACCTGCAGGCGCAAGCCCGAAGCCATCCATAATGACAAGGCACACAGGAAGCGCAAGGCCCTCGCGTGCAGACGAATCGAGAGCACCCATTACTGCATGACCGCCTTCACGAGCTGGATGAAGGAATCGCACTTCAGGCTTGCGCCGCCGATGAGTCCACCGTCGATATCGGGCTCGGCCACAAGCGCGTCGACATTGCCGGGGTTCATGGAGCCTCCGTAGAGGATGCGCATGGCCTGAGCCGTTTCCTCGCCGAAGAGAACAGCGAGCTGCGCACGAATAGCCGCGCACACCTCTTCAGCCTGCTCGGGCGTCGCCGTGCGGCCGGTGCCGATAGCCCAGATGGGCTCGTATGCCACGACGCACTTCGCGGCGTCTTCCGCATCAACACCCGCAAACGCGGCCTTCACCTGGGCACATACGTACTCATTCGTCGTACCCTCATCGCGGACGGCAAGCGACTCGCCCACACACACGATCGGCTTCAGGCGCCCAGCCACAAGCGCGCGCACCTTCTTGTTAACGTCCTCGTTCGTCTCGCCGAAAAGCCCGCGGCGCTCCGAATGGCCGACGATGCAGTACTCACAGCCGCACTCGCGGATCATGCGGACGGAGACTTCGCCAGTGTAAGCGCCCGCGTCCTCCCAGTAGACGTTTTGCGCGCCAACGAAGATCTTCGTCTTATCGAACTCGAGCACCGTCTTCACCGGCTTCAAGTCGATGAACGGCGGGCAGATGACGATGTCTACTTTGTCCCCCCAGTCCTTCCACCAGTTATTGGAGATTTCCTGGGTGAGCACGACCGCCTCACCGATGGCATTGTTCATCTTCCAGTTGCCGGCCATCATTGGTTTTCTTGCCATGACTTGTCCTTTCCGCAGAAAAAGAACGGGGAGACGCAAGCGCACCTCGCACGCCTTGCCGCCTCCCCTCTTTGCATATCGGCAGTTTAACGCAGAGCTTCGACGCCGGGAAGCGCCTCTCCCTGCACGAGTTCCATGCTCGCGCCGCCGCCGGTCGAGATGAAGGTCATCTGGTCGGCAAGGTCGAACTTGTTGACCGCAGCGACCGAATCGCCGCCGCCGATGACCGTGTCTGCCTCCTTGTTGGCAGCGACGGCAAGCGCCACCGCCTTCGTGCCCGCAGCGAAGGCATCCATCTCGAACACGCCCATGGGGCCGTTCCAGAAGACCGTCTGCGCGCCAGCGATGGCCTCGGCGTAGAGCTTGGCGGTCTCGGGCCCGATGTCGAGACCCATCATGTCAGCGGGAATCTCGTCGACCGAGCAGGTCAGCGTGTTCGCGTCCTCGGCAAACTTGTCGGCGCACACGACGTCGACAGGAAGCAGCAGCTCGCAACCACTCGCCTTCGCCTTCTCCATCATCTCGCCGGCGCGCGCCACCCACTCGTCTTCCTTAAGTGAGGTGCCTACCTGTTTGCCTTCGGCCAGAAGGAACGTGAAGCACATGCCGCCGCCGATGACAAGCGTTTCGCACTTGTCGATAAGGGCATCGATTACCTTAATCTTGTCGGAGACTTTCGAGCCGCCGAGGATGGCGACGAAGGGGCGCTTCGGATTCTCGAGCATGCCCGTGAGCGTGGACACCTCGCGCTGCATGAGGTAGCCCGCATACGCCGGCAGAAGCGCAGCGACTCCCGCGGTGGATGCATGCGCGCGATGCGCCGTGCCGAACGCGTCGTTGACGTAGGCGTCACCGAGCTTGGCGAGCTCCTCGCAAAAGGCGGGGTCGTTTTTCTTCTCGCGCTTGTCGAAGCGCAGGTTCTCGAGCAGCAGCACGTCGCCCGCGCGAAGGGCAGCCGCCTTCGTTTGCGCGTCCTCGCCAACCGTATCGCTCGCGAACGCAACCGGCTTGCCGAGGAGCTCCGCCAGGCGAAGAGCAGCCGGGCGAAGCGAGAACTTCTCCTCGAAGCCCTCGCCCGAGGGGCGGCCGAGGTGGCTCATGAGGACGACGCGCGCGCCATCGCCGACAAGCTTCTCGATGGTCGGCAGCGCCGCTTTGATGCGCGTGTCGTCAGTCACGACGCCATCGGACACGGGGACGTTGAAATCGACGCGCACGAGCACGCGCTTGTCGCGCGCATCAAGTTCGTCGATCGTTTTGATTGATGCCATTGGTCTCCTATCAACAACAAAGAAACGGGCGGCAAGAAGCCGCCCGGTAATGCGTGATTCCGATTACAGAAGAATCTTCACCAGGTCCTTCACGCGGTTCGAATAACCCCACTCGTTGTCGTACCAAGAAACGACCTTCACGAGGTTGGACTTGCCGCCCATGACCATGGTAAGCCCGCTGTCGAAAATCGAAGAGTGGTCGTTGCCCACGATGTCGATGGACACGATCGGGTCCTCGGTGTATTCCAGGATGCCCGCAAGCTCGCCTTCGGCAGCCTTCTTCATCGCGGCGTTGATTTCCTCGGCAGTGACCTCGCGATCGAGCTCGACGGTCAGGTCGACCATCGATCCGTCGGGAGTCGGGACGCGCGTGGCGAAGCCATCGAGCTTTCCCTTGAGCTCGGGAAGGACGAGGGCGACTGCGCGAGCGGCACCCGTCGTGGTCGGGATCATCGACATGGCTGCGGCGCGGGCGCGGCGCAGGTCCTTATGCGGAAGGTCGAGGATCTTCTGGTCGTTGGTGTAGGAATGGATGGTGTTCATGTAGCCGCGCTTGATGCCGAAGTTCTCCATGAGAACCTTCGCAACCGGCGCGAGGCAGTTGGTCGTGCAAGACGCGTTGGAGATAATGTTGTGCTTCTCGGCGTCGTATTCACCGTCGTTCACGCCCATGACGATGGTGGCGTCTTCGCCCTTCGCCGGACAGGTGATGACGACCTTCTTCGCGCCAGCCTTGATATGGGCGCTCGCGAGCTCACCGGTCTTGAAGATGCCCGTGGACTCCACGACAACCTCCACGCCCAGCTCGCCCCAGGGAAGATTGTTGGGGTCGCGCTCGGAAAGAACTTTCACGGCGTAGCCGTCGGCCACGAAGCCGTCTTCGGTGACCTCAACCGTGTCGAAGGCACGTCCATGAACGGAATCGTACTTGAGCAGATGCGCCATCGTGGGGATGTCGCCCAAGTCGTTCACGGCGACAACCTCGATCGCAGGATCTTTCACCATCGCGCGGAACGCCAGGCGCCCGATGCGACCGAAACCGTTGATGCCTACCTTGATTGCCATGCAAATCTCCTTTCGAAGGATTACTTTCCTTGACGCACAGAATCAGTCTAGCCTACCTTGCGCGGACGCGCGTCATTTTCGGGCGAATTGCCTGCGGAGCCGCTACCCTTTTCGGTTTGTGGCTTCGCTCGCGAGCTGCTCGATACGCCGAATGCGATGGTAGACCGCCGATTTCGAGAGCGGCGGGTTCGCGCGCTCGCCGAGCTCTTTGATGCTCGCATCGGGGAAGCTCACGCGCAGGCGGATGAATTCCTGCAGCGCGGGCGGAAGGTTTTCCATGCCATGCGCTTCGAGCACGGTGCGGATGGCGAAGAGCTGGTCAACCGCAGCGGAAGACGACTTCGCCTGGTTCGCAATCTCGGCGTTCGTCATGCGATTCACGTCGTTGCGGACGCTTTTCACGACGCGTTCTTGCTCGAGGCGCAGCGCGCACTGATGCGCACCGACGAAAGCGAGGAACTCGAGGATCGCGTTTCCCGACTTCAGGTACACCATATATGAGCTGCGACGTTGCATGATGCGCGCCTTGATGCCCTTGTCGGCGAGCAGGGCCACAAGCCCCTCGGCGAGGGACTCGGACTCGACCGTGATCTCGAAATGGAAGTCGCCGCGCGGGTTCGCTATAAAGCCGCTGCCGAGAAACGCTCCGCGCACATAGGCGGCCGCACAGCACTGCTTCGCCACGATATCGGGGCGAATGCCGACTTCCAAGCCGCCCTCCTCGGTGATGACGCCCAAATCGAGCAGCGATTTCGACAGATGCGGCTGCGCGGGGACCTCGATCAGATAGTTCGGCGTCTTATGAAGCACGCTGCGGCGCACGGTAAGCTCGGTGCGCAGCTGGTAGATGCCGTGCAAAAGCTTGATCACAAGGCGCGCAACGCTCGGCACATCCGTGGCGATTTCCACGCGATAGCGCCCGGGACCGGAAACGAAGAGCGTCCCCTCGATGCGTACGAGCGCGGCGAGCGTCGCCTTGCCGCAGTGCGAGCATTCGGGCAAAACGCGCGCGAGCTCGTCTTTTACTTCCGCCGTGAACGACATAGCTTGAGCACCCCCCAAAGCGCCTCTCGGAAAGCTGCCGGATCATGCCAGGTCGGACGCTTGTGGTCGACCAAATCGCGAACGATGACGCGCGGACCCTGCGCCTGGATCGCCATGACGTCCTCGTAAGTGACCGCAACGGGCTGGATGCCCGCGGACTCCTGGGGGCAAGGCAGCGCGGAGGCACAGCTTGCCTGCTCAGGCGCGAGCGGCTGGGACGAATGCACGAGCACGTAGTCGAGAAGGTCGCGCATACCGTGGTCGAGCAGCGCCTCGACGTGCTCGCGGGCATTCAGGTGCAACGTCTCGCCCTGCACGTCGGCCAGCCCGCAGACGAACAGCGTGGCGCCCTTCGATTCGCGGATGGCATCGACGATACCCGGCACGAGCAGGTTCGGGATGATGGATGTGAAAAGCGAGCCCGGGCCTAACACGATCAAATCGGCGTTGCGAATGGCGTCAAGCGCGGGGGCATAGGGCTCGATTGCGCCCTGACCTCGAAGGATAACCCGCGAAAGCGCGATGTCGGAATGGCATGCGACCGCCTGCCCCTCAAGCAGTTCCCCGCCGCGCGTCTTCGCGGCAAGCGTGACGTGGGTAAGCGTCGAGGGATACACGTGGCCGCGCGCGTCGAGCATGCGCTCGCACACAGAGATTGCCTCGGGGAAGGAACCACACGCATCCTCGAGCGCAACCAACATGAGGTTCCCGAGCGAATGGTTGTTTGCGATGGGGAAACGGTACTTGAACGCGCGGGTGAGCGGGTCTTTCGGGTCTGCCGCCATCGCGAGGATGCATTTGCGCACGTCACCTGGCGGGGTCACGTCCGCCTCCTCGCGCAGAAGGCCGGTCGAGCCGCCATCGTCGGCCATTGCAACCACGGCGCTCGTCTCGACACCGAGCGAGAGCAGCGTGCGAATGGACACCGGCGCGCCCGTACCGCCGCCGATGACAACGGCGTGGAACTTGTCGCCACGCGGAACGCGAGCCGCGCGCGGCAAGGGCACATCGCACAGCGCCGCGAAGGCCGCGGTCGCCGACGGGTCCTGGATGAAGGGTCGCTTCTTTTTCATGGGCAGCTACTCCTGGGCGGCACGAGGCGCGAGCTTCAGGTCGCGATGCGCAACGGAAACGCGATAACCGTTCGATTTGAGGTAATCACCCGTCGACTCGGCAATGGCAACGCTTCGATGCTGCCCGCCCGTGCAGCCGATGGCGATGGCGAGTTGCTGCTTCCCTTCGGCAACGTAGCCGGGCATGACGCAATCGAGCAGTGCGCGCCAACGCTTTACGAACTCGATAGTCTCCTCGCGATACATGACAAAGTCACGCACCGGCGCGTCAAGCCCGGTGAGGAAGCGCAGGTCGGGGTCGTAGTAGGGGTTTGGGAGGAAGCGCACGTCCATGACGAGGTCGGCGTCTGTGGGGGCGCCGTGCTTGAACCCAAACGAGTACACCGTGACTGTCAGACCACGACGCTCGTTTCCGCGCGCGAAGATGGAGCGAATGGTCTCGCGCAGCTGTTGCGGGAGCATGTCGGTGGTGTCGACGACGTGGTGCGCCATCTCGCGCAGGTCGTAGAGCATCTGGCGTTCGCGCTCGATGCCCTGCGCGATGGTGGTGCCGTCGGTGCACAGCGGATGGCGGCGGCGGGAGGACTTATAGCGGGCAACAAGCCTGTCATCTGCGGCATCCAGGAACAGGATGCATACGTCGATACCTTCGTGCTCGAGCTTTTCGACCTCACCTTTCAAGTTGGGGAAGAAGTCGCGGTTGCGCGCATCGCACACAACGGCAAGGCGGAGGCGGGCATCGGGCTGGCCGGGCATGCCGTTGAGCGCGAGCAGGTTCCCAATCAGGCTTGCCGGCAAGTTGTCGACACAGAAATAGCCCAGGTCCTCGAACACGTGCATCGCCTCGGTGCGCCCGGCACCGCTCATGCCCGTGACGATGACGATCTCGGGCATATCCTCAAGCGCAATGCCCTCTTTGTCGGAGGCCTTCCGGGCGACATCCTCGCAATCGCCCTCGGGCACCACCTCGCTGTACTCATGCCGTGTGTCCATGATTTGCGACCTCCAATTCACCGCCAACGACCAGCTCATCTTTTCGATCACTATTATACTGCTCGATCACCTTGTAGAGCTCCTCGGCGACCTCGTCGGGCAACACGTGGGCCTCTTTGATTTCCGCCAAACTCGCCGCCTTCAGGTTCTTGAATGATTTGAAGTGCTTGAGCAGGGCTTTCTTGCGAACAGGCCCCAAGCCCGCGACCTCGTCCAAGATGCTTGCCGTCATGCCCTTGCCGCGAAGCTCGCGGTGGAAGGTGATCGCGAACCGATGCGCCTCGTCGCGCACCTGCTTCACCAGGTAGAGAGACGCCGATCCCGAGGGCAGAACGACCGGCCCGGTGTCCTGCCAGGGAACGAAGAGCTCCTCGTCGCGCTTCGCCAAGCCGCACAGGGCGATGTCGTCGATGCCCATCTGGTCGAACATCTCCATGACAGCCGAAAGCTGCGGCTTGCCGCCGTCGAGGATGATAAGGTCGGGCTTGCTGCCGAAGCGCTCGTCGACCATGCGCTCAGCGCAGTAGCGGCGACTCATCACCTCCTGCATCGAGAGGAAGTCGTTCGCCTCGTCGAGGGGCGTTTTAATCTTGAAGCGACGGTACTGGTTCTTGTCGGGCTTGCCAGCTGTGAACACGACCATCGACGCGACCGTATAGGACCCGTGGATCGTCGAGATGTCGAAGCACTCGATGCGCATCGGCGGCGCGTCGAGCGCAAGCGCGCTTTCGAGCTGCAGCAACGCGTCGTTCACGCGCTTGTCCTCGTAGTTCGTGCGCACCTTGTAACGCATGAGCGTGTGCTTCGCATTCGTCTCCGCCATGTCGACGAGCGCCGCCTTCTCCCCTTTCTGCGGCGCTGTGAAACGCACCTTCGCCCCGTGCGCACTCGCAAGCTTCTCGGTAAGCCACCCCCCCATCGACTCTTCGTCCTCGGGCAGCTCGCGCACGATGACCTCATGGGGAATGGAGGTGGTCGTGTCGTAGTAGCGCAGGAGGAAATTGTGGAGAAGGTCCTGGTCGGGGACATCGCGCCCGCGGTTCAAGACGAACTCGTTGGAGTTGATGATGCGCCCCTCGCGAATGATGAGAACATGCGCACCTGCAACCGTTTCCTCGCGGAATATGCCCACAACATCAGCGTTCAGGTTGTGTGCGGACACCGCATGCTGCTTGTCGGTAAGCGAGTTGATGGTGTCGATGCGCGCCTTGATTCGCCCAGCGCGCTCGAAATCGAGCTCGGCCGCCGCGTCGGCCATCTCGGAGGAAAGCTCCTCGAGGAATTCCCGATGCTGGCCTGAGAGGAACCGCTCGATGCGGCGCACGTTTACGGCATACTCCTCGGGGGTAATGCGCCCGCAGCATGCGCCGGGGCCGAGGCCCACGTGGCAGTCAAAGCAAGGGCGCACGTCGGATTTCATCAGTGCGAGCGGGTCGCGCTCAAGGCGGCGCGAGAGGTTGCGCCAATCGGCGCACGACGTCGCGCACAAGGGCACGACGCGACGCGCGATGTCCACCATGCGGCGAGCTGCACGTGAATCAGTGTAGGGCCCGAAGTAGCGCGTGTCGGGCTTGTGCTTCTCGCGCGTGTACTTGATGGCAGGGAACACATCGCCTTTCGTGAGCGCGATGAACGGGTAGGACTTGTCGTCCTTGAAGTCGGCGTTGAAGAACGGAGCGTACTGGTTGATCAGGTTCTTCTCGAGGACAAGCGACTCGTGCTCGTTGTCGACGACGATGTACTCGAACGAGTCGATCTGGTCGACGAGCAGCGGAATCTTCGCGCGATCGTCCTGGAAGTTCACGTACTGGCGCATGCGGGCGCGCAGCTGCTTCGCCTTACCTACGTAGATGACCTGGCCGTCCTTGTCCTTCCAAAGGTACACGCCAGGCAGGGTCGGCACAGCGTCGAGCCCGCGCTTGATGCGTGCAATCTTCTCGGCTTGGGTTTCTTTCACGTTCACTTCATCCATACCCATGAGTGTAGCAAATGAGCAAGAGGAATGGCCCCGCGTGTCCATTCGCTACACACTCAGCGTTTCCCTAGGCATCGGGCGCGTCGAGCTTCGCCCGAAGCGATATGGCTCGCGGCGTATCGAGCGAGTCGAAATGCACGATGTAGGCGCGCTTCACCTCGTCGAGGCTCTCGATAACGCCCCGCCCGAACACCTTATGGCGCACGCAATCGCCTGGCGAAAAGCGAGCGTCCGCCGCCATCCCCTCCATCCACTTGTCGCTTGCAGCATATGCCGCCCGTGCGGAGGAAAGATCCTCGTCACTCGGCTTATTCGAGAACCGCAGAGCGCTCTGGTCGATGTCGAGCAGAAAGCGCGAAGGGTAGCGCGGCGAGCCCTCGTGCGAGAAACCTTCGGCCTCGGTAAGATAGAGCCCGTCCCGCGCTCGAGTCACCGCGACAAACGCGAGCCTGCGCTCCTCTTCCATCCCCTCGATCGTCTTCGTCTTGCGCGACGGGAGCACGCCTTCGGAAAGCGAGCACAAAAACACATGCGGGAATTCCAAACCCTTGGCAGCATGGATGGTCATCAGACGCACCTTGTCCCGAGCATCGTCAACCGCGTCAGCGTTGGTGAGCAGCGCCACATGGGAGAGATAATGCCCGAGCGTCACCTCCTCCCCGCAATTGTTCTCGAACTCGTAGATCGACTGCTTGAGCTCCGCCACGTTATCAAGCCGCTCCTGGCTTCCCTCCGTGCGAAGCGCCTGCTCATAGCCGCTTTCATTGATGAGAGCCGCAAGCACCTCCGACACCGGCCTGCCTTCAAACGATGCACGGAACTTGTGTACAAGCGCCACGAGCTGCTTCGCCTTGGTGCGCTTGAATATCTCATCGTCGACCGTCTGCTCGAGCGCCTGGAAAAGCGAGCACGCGTGCTCTTCCGCAAAATCCCTGAGAAACGCCATGCGTCGCTGGCCGAGATTGCGCTTGGGAACGTTTGCCACACGCGCGAAGGAAAGATCGTCCTGGTAGGCAATAAGCCGCAAGTAAGCAAGCGAGTCCTTAATTTCCTTGCGGCCGTAAAACGGCACACCCGAATACACCGCGTGTGGGACTTCGGCCTCAAGAAACGCTTCCTCCACCGGGCGCGATGCGTAATGCGCGCGGTAGAGCACCGCCATATCGCGGTAGGCGATACCCTCGGAATGGAGCGCGCGCACCCCTTCGGCAATCCACTTCGCCTCGTCATCGGCGGTTTTCGCATGATGCCACACCGTGGGCCCGTGCTGGCTGCGACGTGCCTGCAAATCCTTCGGGATGCGCTGGCGATTCTTCTCGATAAGCGAATTCGCCACCGCGATAACTTCGGGGGTCGAACGGTAGTTCTCGAGCATCATGATGGTGCGCGTGTCGGGGAACACTCGATCGAAATCAAGGAGAAAGCGCACGTCAGCGCCGCGCCAGGTGTAGATGGTCTGGTCTGGGTCGCCCACGACGAAGAGGTTCTTATGGTAGCCGGCAAGCACGCTCATGAGATTGTGCTGCAACTTATCGATGTCCTGAAACTCATCGACCATCACGTATTCCAGCCGCTTCTGCCATTTCAGCCGAATGTCAGGGTGCTGCTCGAAGATGTAGAGCACGACGACAATAAGGTCGTTGTAGTCGAACCCGAAACACTTCTTCTCCTGATACAGATACCCGTAAAAAATGATGTCGCGCGCGTTGGTTGCCTGCTCGTACTTTTCGCGAAGCGTGGCGAGCGGCATAGCGAGAAGGTCAAGGTAGTAATCAGGCCGATCCTTGAGCTTTATGATCTCGATCATGTCGCGCGCATCCCCGAACGTCATATCGCGCAGCGTAAGCCCCCGCTCATCGTAGATGATCTGCAGCATCTGGTCGATATCGGAGTTGTCGAGCACGAGAAAACTCTTCGGGTATTGAACGGCGTGCGAATCCTCTTGCAACACCGACACGCAGAATCCGTGGAAGGTGTTGATGAAACCCGTGTCGTTATCACCGGTGAGCGCGCGTATGCGGCGGCGCATCTCGTTAGCAGCCTTATTAGTGAAGGTAACGCACAGGATGTTCCCCGGCATGATGCCGAGGTCGTTCACCAGATACGCGAAGCGTTCTGTGAGGGCGCGCGTCTTGCCCGTTCCCGCGCCAGCGATGACGCGCACATAGCCCTCCGTTGTAGTGACAGCCTCGAGCTGCGCGGCATTAAGCGAAGGCACGCCATCAGTAAGAAGAGGCGCGCCTTCGGCATGGGTGGAGGGCATATCTTGCATGATGTCATTCATATCGCAAAGTTTATCAAATACGAACATATGTTCCAAGTACTATTTGAGAAAAATGAGGCCTTTCGACCCAGAGGACGCGGGCTCGGCGCTACTCGGCTTCGCCTTCAGCCGCTGCCCCGTTGTGCAATCCGTCGCCCAAATCACCCGCCGACTTCGTCTCCTTCGCTTCGGCTAGTTCCGCAAACATTGCCTTCATCGTGGGGTTATTCCTGGTCAAACGCTTAATGGTAAGGTCTTGTGCCTTGTTGTTCGCCAGACGCAGGTTGTTCTCCGATGACAGCAGCGCATCCTTGGTTTTCTGCAGATGCGTGATCGTCTTATCGATCTCCTCGATGGCGGTTTGAAACTTGCGACTCGCGATATCGTAGTTGCGCCCGAACTTCGTCTTGAAGTCCTCCATCTGCTCCTCGAAATGCGTGATGTCGATGTTTTGGTTGCGCACCTCGGCGAGTTCGGCCTTGTAGGAGAGCGCCGAAAGCGACGCATTGCGCAGGATGCTGATAATCGGGATGAAGAACTGCGGGCGGATAACGTACATCTTATCGTAGCGGTAGCTCATGTCGACGATGCCCTCGTTGTAGAGCTCGTTTTCGGGCTCGAGCATCGTCACGAGCACCGCATACTCGCAGTTCTTCTTCTTGCGGTCGGAGTCGAGCTTTTTCAGGAAGTCCTCGTTTTTATGCTTGTGGGTGCTGTCGTCGCTCTCGTTTTTCATCTCGAACATGATGGAGACGACTTCGTTACCCTCGTCGTCCGCCTCGCGAAACACGAAGTCGCCCTTCGTGCCGTCGACCACGTCGTTGTCCTTCTCGAAATATGCCTTCGGGAAGGCGGCGGCGCGCATCTTGTTGAATTCAATCTCGCAGTGCTGTTCGAGCGACTCACCAACCATCTTCGTCGAGAGGCGCGCCTTCATCTCCTTATAACGGGCGATTTCCTCTTCCTTGTATGCGATGAGCTCGTCTTTTGCGCGAAGCTTGGTCGCCATCTCCTCGCGCAGCGCGCTTACCTTCTGCTCACCTTCGGCGGCCTTGAGCTTCACCTGGGCAGCAAGGTCGTCGCGCTCGCGCTCGACCTGGGTTCGCGCCTGCGTAATGGCGAGCTCCTTCTCCGTCGCGAAGGTCGCCTTTTGGGCTTCGAGCTTCTGCGCGAGTTCGGCGATCTTCGCATCACGGGAGGCGGTTGCGTCTGCCAAGGCGCGTTTATGCTCAGCTTCGGTCACGCGCGCGTCGGATGCGCGCTCGTCGGAAAGGCGTGCGAGCTTTGCTTTAAGTTCGGCAATTTCTGCGTCTTTACCTGCGGTAACTTTAGAGAGCACCGCAACCTGCTCAGCCTGCGCCGCACGAGAAGCCGCTTCGTTTTCGCGCTTGATGGCGCCAAGGCTTTGGGTGAGCTTCGCGATTTCTGCATCGCGGGAAGCGATCTCGTCGCGCGCCTCCCCGCGCACCTTCTCGCCCGCCAGCGCCACCGCCTGTTCACGCTGTTCAGCGAAGAGTTTCTCGCGCCGCTCGATTTCCCGATTGAACTCCGCGTCGCGCACCTGCTTCACGATGTCCGCGAATCCCGATTCGTCCACCTGAAACACCGTCCCACAATGCGGACACTTGATCTCATTCATAGGAACCTCCCCATAACGCCTTTTGCAGCCTAGACCTTCCTCTCATTAGAGACGAGTTTAACGGAACCTTATTTGCAAGTTCAAATTGATGAAGTACTCACCTTCTTCTTCGTAAATGCTCCCGAAGCCATGCCTTGAGGTTGACGCCGTCTCAAACTTCGTGCTTTCGAGCAAGTAGTCCTCAAACATATCCCTGTTGTAAATATGAAATGCCAGAACTTTGCCGTCATCGCGAACGATGACATAGCCACCTGTTGCATCGTCACGTCCACTCCATTCCTTTGCAGGAGTCATGCCTAATGCCGACGCACAGAGGAACTTCTTGAACTTGTACTCATACATACCCGAACCCATACCGAGAACGTCTTCATGTTCCATTGCCTGAACAATTTGCGAACACATTACACCGTCGCCCGAGTAATATCGCAATACGGCATTCGCCATCAGCTGCGGGAAGAAACTATCAATCAATCGCATATTACGGTCGAATGTTAGATGAGCCACGCTTTCGAAGACGAGCTCGCACTCTTCTCTTAATAACGAGATGCGGTCTTTAAGTTTGGTCGATGTATTAATTGCATTGACCCGTTCCATGATTTCTTGGTTGCAACCGTGAATCTTGAAGACGAAATTCGTAGTTGCCCCCGCATTAAGCAGAGTCGGGGGATTACCAAGCTCCGACTTGATGCTCCACCCGCAAATCGGGTTGAAGCCGGTATGCGCATCGTGGATTTGAAGCACTATGTCCGATTTATCTTTCGATGGAGCTTTAAGAGTATGCAGCCCAAGTTCGTCCATAAACTCCTCGGTCAGCGGAACAGCAAAGGCCCCCTTGGTATGGCTGGAGACTATCTCGCGGTAGAGACTTTCGGCCTCATTGGAAACCTTTAGGCTTTCTACCTGAGCGACATCCTCGCCATTGTCAAGCTTAGCCTGAACCAAATCCCCAGCATAGTAGCTGATGCGCGGAGAGTTTTTCTCTTCCCTAATAATTCTGACAACTGGAATTGCAGGCTCGTCTTTAAGCACATTGAGATCTGCATCGGCCGGCTCGATCTCACCGTCGGCGAGAATACGCAAGAAAGCGTAAACCTCGCTCCACTCGCCTCTATTGCCCTTGAGCATCAAGCACCTCCTTAATCCTTGCGGCAATGGCCTTGATAACCGGCACTGTCACAGAATTGCCAAACTGTTTGTAAAGTTGGGTGTCCGACAGCGTCAGTTTGTAGGTGTCTGGGAAACCCTGCAAACGTGCCCATTCACGGGGGGTCATTTTTCGGACGTCTTCCGTATTGATGTGTCCCTTGATACGCGTCACGGGCACCATAGAATGCTCGCGATGATCGACAATCAAATTACGCTCTCGACCCATGCCGCCGCAAACGATAGCACCCGCAATGTCATCAAGGTCTCTAATCTCGTAACCAAACCCATGACCAAGTGCTTCATGATGCGCCCGATGTCGCCGAAGCGTTTCCATATAGGTGTCCGAAAGGTAGTACTTCGGGCTAATCGGAGCTTCCTCCATAATGTCTCGAATCGCCTTTTTTCGACCTGCATGCGTAGGGAATATAAATTCACGAGGAGCAATGTCTTCCCTAAACGCGACGATATAAATGCGCTCACGATTTTGAGGAACTCCGAAATTCTTCGAATTAAGCACCTTGTAAAAAGGCACGTATCCGTCTTCTTCCAATGCGCCCAAAATAGTTTTGAACGTGCGCCCTTTATCGTGGATAGGCAAACCCTTCACGTTTTCGCAAAAGATAACCTTCGGCTTGTTGAGCCTGTCGGTGCAAATTCGCAACGTATCAAAAAAGAGTGTTCCGCGTGCTCGGCCTTTATAGTCGTCATCGAAGCCTTTACGACGCCCTGCCAAACTGAAGGCTTGGCAAGGAAAACCTGCAAGGCAGATGTCGAAGTCGGGAACTTCCGAAGCGTCGATCTTCGTAATATCGCCAGCGATTTCAAAAGCATCATTAAAGTTTGCACGGTATGTCTTGCAGGCAGGCTCGTCAAATTCGCTTGCAAAAACCGTCTCTATATCATCACCAAACGCCTGGTCAAAGCCCATGCGAATTCCACCGATGCCAGCGAATAAATCAATAGCTTTATATACCGTCATTTTTCTCCTACAACGATATAGAACTCTCAAAGGAAAGTCGAATTCTATCATTTTTTGCTCTTAATTATACCCACAAGGCTGTGCGGGAAATCAGCGCAGGGCGAGACACACCACAACGAGACAACACGTAAACCTGCCTGGCCAGCTTCGCAGTAATCCCAAGTTATGCTACAGACTATTATATGCGCCAAACACAAGCGAGGGCCTTGCTTTGAAGGCCCTCGTCGAAGGTGTGCTTGTCGCGCATCCGAGGCTGCTATTGCTGCGCGTCCCAGATGGCTCCTGTCTTGTGCCAGTTGCTGAAGTCAGTGGCCCAGCCGGTGATGTTGTACTCCACGATGGAGACGTCGTTCTTGCCGTCACTCGTCGTCGTGTAGAACTGGCGCACGCGGTTGTCGAAGGGCACTTGCGCGAGCGTCTCGCCATACTTGGACGAGTCGCCGCCAACTGCCTGGATAATCGTCGGCTGCACATTCACGTGCGCGACCGGCGTCGACACCGTCTGGATCGGCTGCGCGTCCGCCTCGGCCGACTGCGCCGGCTTGTAGAACATGATCGCGTTCGACGTGGAATCCCAATCCTCGTAGATTCCCCAGTCGCCGTGGTCGCTCGTCACGAGAATCGCGGTGTTGTCGTAGAGCCCCATGTCCTTCAACTGGCGAATGTACTCGGAGAGCATCTTCAGGCTGCCGCGGATCTGGCGAATCGCGTCGGAGTTGTCCGTGCCGATGTCGTTGCCGTTCTCATCGAGATTAAACGGATAGTGACCACCAAGCAAGTGGATGAAGCGGAAGGCGCCCGTCTCGCCGTCGTCAGTAGCGGAAAGCTTCGTCGTCTTGAGCTTCTCGTAGTAAGCGCCATCGTTCATCGTGTACAGCGTGCTCTGCTGAGCTTCCCCATCGTCGCTGTCCACCTGCAGCGTCATACCGTTGTTGACCTCGTCGGTGTAGAACCAGAAATACGGCTTGAACGCCCACGGCAAGTCGCGGTACATCGCACACTTCCACAACGTGAAGAGGGTGCCCTGCTCATCGAGCAGCGAGGGGGACTCCTCCTGGTTCATGGGGTGGTAGTTCATGGTAAGCCCCGCCACATGGCGCTGCACATCCTCGCTCGAATATTCGGTTCCGAACGTATCGGTGTAGATGCCCATGCTGTAGCCGGCGTTGTGAATGTCGTCAAGATACGTGCTGCGCTCGTAACGCGTAGCGAGGTATTGCGAGAAGAGCTCACCCTGCTGCGGAAGCTGGCCGGTCAAGAGGAACGGCACGCCGTAGCGCGTGGGAACCATGGAGCCCGCAACATTGTTGTACCAGGTGAACCCCGTCCAGTCGTTGAATTCCTCCGGATGCTCCTGCATGATCTGGGACATCTGCTTCGTGTCGGTGAAGTCGAGCACGAAGACGATGACGTTGCTTTTCTCGGAAACGGTGAACAAGCCGTCCTCGGTCATGCGCAGGTCGGCAACGTTCACCTGACCAGGCTCTTTCGTTGCTGCCTCGAATGCACCCGACGCAAACAGGCTGCCCACGCCAACCCCCTGCACGATGATGAGCGCAAGGGAAAGCGCAACCGCACCACCGCGCGCAAGGCTCGTCTTCAAATGGCCCACGACAAGGGGAATCGCCACGATGACGATCCACACGACAGTGCTCACCAACATGGTTGACGTATAATCGCCCCAGTTCACGGACTTGCCGTCTGCGGTGGGCAGCTCCGAGTTCAACAGCAGCACCTGAACATAGGCGGCAACGCCGAGCGCGAATAAAAAGAGCAGCACGATATCGAACGCCCTGCCGCGCAGAAGCGACACACCAAGCGCGAGAACGACTGCAACCAAAACGCCTGCAACCGCGAAGATCGGCCAGATATCGGACAGCCCGAAGACAAGGTCGGCGCCTGCGCCAGCAACAATTTCATACGGCGGAACCACGAGCAGGGTAAACGAGAAGAACGCGCACACGATGAGCGCACAAACCACGCGCACGCCCCACTTCGCACGAGGATAATCGTCGGCAGGGCGGCCCTTTCGGGAGGCGCCCTTCGACGTCTGCGCACGAGTGGCGATCTCGTCGGGAGAGAGGATAGGGTTGCCATCCTTGTCAAGCCTGTGAACAGGTGCTTCGACCACCTTGCCGGCATTCTCGTCGATGTGCAACATCTTGAAGAGCATCTTGCGCGTGCGGCGAAGCGCCACGCCGAGCACGGCGGAGAGTGCAACCGCGACACCAGCAAGCGCCTGGATGGTATAGGTCATGACCGAAGGGTCGACATACGCGTAGGCAGGCGTTATCCACGCGAGCGAAAGCACACCTGCGATCAGGACAAATGAAAGCGCATCATAGGCGCCGACAATAATACGATTACGCTTCATGACGGCCCGCCTTCCTCGCATGCACCCCTCGCGTCGCACTGTCTCCGACGTCGCCGAGCGGTTCTTCATCGCTGCGTACCGTCTCTTGCGCATCGGCCGCCGCACGTTGTTCCGCGGCGAGCGAATCGTCGGATGCGCCACCATTGCGCTTGGACTCCTGGATGTCGATCATGCGGTCGAGCAGATAGCGCCCGGCCACTTCCCCGCCATGCCCGACGTTGAAGATGAAGCTGTCGAGCACCTTATTGATGCGATCGCTCCATGCGTAGCGTTTCGCGAGCATCTCCTCGGCAACGTCGCCGAACGTGGAGGCATCCTCGGGGCTGATCGACACGCCGACCTCACTGCGCAGCGCAATGTCGGTCGGCTCGATGCCGAGTTCCTTCCAGTCGGGGTTGCCCACCTTCATGGGTGTATCGATGAAGATGGCGGGCTTGCGCGTGGAGAAGCAGAACTCGCAGAAGATCGACGACCAGTCGGTCACGAGGATATCGGAGGTGAACACGGTCTTGTTCGAGCTGAAGTCATGTTCGAAGTACAAATCGGACTCGGGAACGTCGGCCCAGCGAGCCAAAAGGGCGTTCCACCTGGCCGCGTAGCGCTTCGTGTATTCGGGATGCGGGCGCACAATGACGCGCATGCCGCGCCCGAGCACGCTCTTCAACATGTCGTCGATGCAGCAATCGAGGATATTGCCCTCCTGCCACGACGGCGCAATGAGCACGACGTCGCGTCGCGACGGATCGCGCTCGACGGCGGAGGCGGCGAGCTCGTATTCCGCAATCTCGCGATCAAGCAGGTCATAGCCGCATTCCACGAGATTCTTTCGCTTGGTGCCGTAGAGCTCCTCGGCACGTCGCAGCTCGCGCACCTGATGAGGACCCGCGCACAGCACCGTGTCGTAGTGGTCGTATGCACCCTTTTGCGGCGTGAGGTGGGTCGAGGTCATGTGATGGAACATGAACACGTACTCGATGTCCTTGCGGATATAGGAGCGCTTGATGTAGTAGTTTTCCAAGTCCTCGAGCGTGGACACGACCACGTCGGCGTCCATCTTCATCATGAGGGTGATGATCTTGCGCTGCCCGATGTAGTAGGGTTTCAAGCGCGGCTCGGCCTCCGCCAGCTTGAACACCTGGTCGTTGGGGTCGTTCGTCACATAGTGGATATCGGCGTCGGAGTGAGCGAGCAACCACTCAATCGCTCCCTGGAAGTACTTGTAAAAGCCGCTTCCCTCGGAATAGAAGACAATGTGCTTGCCGACAACCTTGAAGAAACGCTTGTAGTCGGCCTTCTCGCGCTTGGCAAGCGGATCGCGCTCGTACCACTTCTTCTTAGGACCCGAAAAATTCTCGAGCTCTTCAAGTTCAACTCGACTCGCCTCGAGGTCTTCGTAGTCGATATATTTCGCCGGCTTCACCAGAATGTTCGCAAGCGCCTGGATAGCGATGGAGGTCAAATTCGAGCAGACCCAGTAAAAGCCCATGCCCGTGGCGACGAAGACGCCCAGGACAAACGAAAGGCCGATGGACAGGCCGTTCGTCATGTTCTTTTCCGCGCGCGACTGCTCACGTTGCAGCGGGTTGATGCGGTTTTGCGCGAAGCCCATGATAATGGCGGAAAGCCCTGCGAAAAGCGGCATGATCCACGCCGCACCGCCGTCTTCGAAGGGAATCTGGCCCAAGAACTCCGTGCCGGGCGCACCGCCATCGGTGATCGTGTGGATAACATCGACCAGGCCGAACAGGATAATGATCTGCACGGCGAGAGGAATCAGGGAGAGCATCGGGTGGTAATGCTGTTCCTTGTAGAGCTTATTTTGCTCCTCGCCGATCGTCTCGCGATCGCCGTAGTACTTCACCTTCAGGCGATTCAAGGCGGGCATGAGCTGGACCATGACAATCGAGTTCTTCTGGCACCAAAGCGACATCGGGATGAGGATGATCTTCACGATGACGGTGAACAGGAGAATGGCGATCCACCAATTCCCGCTTATGTCGTAACAAGGCTGCAGGATAAGTGAGAGCAGCCATGCAAGTGCTTCCATGCGAGCATGTCCTTTCGCATCGCGCGTTGCAGGCACGATATACAAATACTGTGGCAAAACTGAGGTAAAAAACGCAGACTATGAATGTTACTACAACTCGCGTCGCGTGAGCGCCCAATCATACACTGAGGTGCTCTAAATCCGTAGATGCCCCTCTCGCTCGATGCGGCGCATCCCAACCTCTCCGACAGAGACCCCTCGATGGGGCGAGTATGCCCATTCAAGCGGCGGCGGCCCCTCCCTTCAAGGCGTTGGCCTCCTTCCCAACGGGGTGCCAGCAATACCGTTTATGGAGGAGAAACGCGATTGCTGGCAACCATTGTTTCTATCATGTTAATTAGAAGTAACGGAGCCATTGCGCAAACGTATAATGACCGCGGTTGGGAACAAGTTAACCTTGAGGAGGTTACATGAGTTACGTCCAGAGAATTATCGACCAGGTGAAGGCGAAGGACCCCGATCAGCCGGAATTCATCCAGGCCGTCACCGAGGTCATGACCACGCTTGAGCCGGTCATCGAGGCTCATCCGGAGTACGAGAAGGCAAAGATCCTCGAGCGCATCGTGGAGCCTGAGCGCATCATCCAATTCCGCGTGCCGTGGATTGACGACAAAGGCGAGGTCCAGGTCAATCGCGGCTTCCGCGTCGAGTACAACTCCGCAATCGGGCCCTACAAGGGCGGCCTGCGCTTCAACCCCACGGTTTATCTGGGCATGCTGAAGTTCCTGGGCTTCGAGCAGATCTTCAAGAACGCTCTCACCACGCTGCCGATGGGCGGCGGCAAGGGCGGCTCGGACTTCGACCCGAAGGGCAAGTCCAACAACGAGATCATGCGCTTCTGCCAGT
>NZ_CAKTTZ010000013.1 GCF_934617235.1 uncultured Ellagibacter sp.
GCGAGGGGGCGCCCGCCCGCGCCCGGCCGCTCGCGCGCCCTTCCCGCCCGCTGTCGGGCATTTACGGTGGAGACGCCGTCTCTTTCTCTCGCTTCTTCTTTTCGTGAAGTACAATAATCCAGTTTGAGTCACATTCCCATTTTGTGGGTTTGATAGCACGTATCGAGGAGCTTTTTCAATGACGGACTTCAAGAACGAATTTTGCATGCACACCGCAACGTGCGGCGAGCTGCGCAAGGGCGACGTGGGTCGTGAGGTTGTGCTTACTGGCTGGGCCTGGCATAATCGCGATCACGGCGGACTGATTTTCTGCGACCTTCGTGACCGCGAGGGCTACACTCAGGTCGTGGTCGATCCTGACTGTGTGACCGAGGAAGAATTCCATATCGCGGAGCATCTTGGCCGCGAGTATGTCCTTAAGATCTCTGGTCGCGTGCGCGCTCGTGGCGAGGGCGCCGAGAACCCGAACATGGCTACTGGCGAAATCGAGGTTCTTGCAAATTCCGTTAAGGTCCTCAATACTTCTGTCACTCCTCCTTTTTCTATCGAAGACGGCATCGAAACAGACGAAACCACCCGTATGAAGTGGCGTTATCTCGATCTTCGCCGTCCTGAGATGTATGCGAACCTCTTGCTTCGCCATAAGGTTGCGCAGGCGATGCGCCAGGCGCTCAACGAACGTGGCTTCCTTGAGGTCGAAACCCCGATTCTTGCGAACTCTACGCCCGAGGGCGCGCGCGACTATCTCGTGCCTTCTCGTCCGAACCCGGGCAAGTTCTATGCTTTGCCGCAGTCTCCGCAGCAGTTCAAGCAGATGCTCATGGTTGGCGGCATCGAGCGTTATTACCAGATTGCCCGTTGTTTCCGCGACGAGGACTTGCGCGCCGATCGCCAGCCTGAGTTCACGCAGGTCGACATCGAGATGTCGTTTGTTGAGGAAAACGATGTGATGGATCTTATGGAGGGTGTTTTCCAGGAGGTTCTCGGTGCTGCTGGCGTCGAGCATGAGTTCCCTCTTCAGCGTATGCCCTGGAAAGAGGCGATGGACCGCTTCGGATGCGATCGCCCCGACGTCCGTTTCGGCATGGAGCTCGTCGACCTTACCGACCTCGTCAAGGGCTGTAACTTCAAGGTGTTCACCGGCGCTGCTGCCAACGGTGGTGTGGTGAAGTGCATTAATGCGAAGTCTGCTGGCAACTGGTCGCGCGGTGAGATCGAGAAGCTTGCTGATATTGCTGCGGCAAACGGTGCAAAGGGTATGGCTTGGATTGCCTATACCGATGCCGACACCGACCTTGTGGGCAAGAGCCCCATCATCAAGTTCCTCGGCGAGGAAACTCACAACGCCATCAAGGAAGCTGCGGGCGTTGAGCCGGGCGACCTGCTTTTGTTTGCGGCGGACACCTTCGACACGGCGGGTGCTGTGCTCTCCGCGCTGCGCCTGCATATGGCTGAAGCGTTGGGTATCGAGCGCAACGGTCACGCGCTTTTGTGGATCGTCGACTTTCCGATGTTCCGCTACGATGCGGAGGAGAAGAAATACGCTGCCGAGCATCATCCGTTCACGATGATTCCTGAACAGGATTGGGACAAGATTGAAACTGATCCGCTTGCGTGCTCGAGCTATAGCTATGACATCGTCATGGATGGCTTCGAGATGGGCGGCGGCTCTATCCGTATTCACAATGCTGAACTGCAGAAGCGCGTTCTTCGCCGCCTTGGTGTGGAAGACGAGCAGATGGAAGAGAAGTTCGGCCACTTGATCCACGCGCTCGAGCTTGGCGCTCCGCCCCATGGCGGCATTGCCCTCGGCCTTGATCGCCTGGTCATGCTGCTGGCTGGCAAGCAGTCCATCCGTGACGTTATCGCCTTCCCGAAGACTTCGAGTGCATCCGATCCGATGACGGGCGCGCCGAACGAGGTTACTGGACGTCAGCTCAAGGAAGTCAACCTGCGACTTCTTTAGGTTCGGATTTGCCTGACGGCAAACCCGACCTGTCGACGCTGCGGGCCCGTCGGGCGGTCCAGCTGGCGCTCCAAGGTTTCGTCGCGTACCAAAGTACGCTTCCTCAACCTTTCGCGCCATCTGAACTCGCCTGGCGGGCCCTCGCTGACTTGTGTTTCACCTGGGATTTTCATTTGCCCCTTGTGCTCGACTCGGCGCGTAACCGTTATACGCTTGGTCGAGGGGTGGGGCAATTCCGGGCACGAGAGCGGTCCTCGCTGACTTTGGCGGTTTCCCTGCATCGATATAATTGCTGATTGGCGATTTCTCCTCATCTCATCTCGATTCGCACTTTCACTCTCGAAAGGACCCTTATGAAAACTCCGAGGCCATATCCGCGTGCAACGATCACGCCGAAGGGCGAGCATGCTTTGGAGAAGGGGCATCCTTGGGTGTACGAGGCTGAGGTCGTCTCGCTTGAGCCGGCGCCAGGCAAAGCTGAGGTTCCTAACGGCTCGATCGTCGACGTTGTGAGCCGCAAAGGGTCGTACCTGGGCTCGGGCTTGCTGTCCGAGAAGAGCAAGATCCGTATTCGCCTCATCACCCGCAATGCGAACGATCGCTTCGACCGTGCGTTTTGGAAGCGGAAGGCGCAGTGGGCTTGGGATTACCGGAAAACGGTGATGGGCGCTGATGCGGGCGCGTGTCGCGTCTTGTTCTCCGAAGCTGACGGGTTCCCTGGCCTTGTTGTCGACCGCTTCGACGATGTCCTCGTTGCTGAAACGCTTTCGGTGGGGATGGAGCGTCTGAAGCCGATGATTTTCCCCGCGCTGCTTGAAGTGCTCGCGGAAGACGGCATCATGATTCGCGGCCTCTACGAGCGCAATGACGCCTCGACCCGTGCACTCGAGGGGCTTGCCCAAACTGCGGGTTGGTTTGAGGGTGCCGCAGAAGGCGAGGAGCGCTCGCTTGATCCGATCGACCCGAGCCGACCCGAGGCGGAGGCGTTCGGCCCCACGACGACGCAAATCGTGGAGAATGGCGTTCGATACGAGGTCGATTTCGAGAACGGACAGAAGACGGGCTTCTTCCTCGATCAGAAGTACAACCGGCGCGCAGTCGCGCAGCTTGCAGCGGGAAGGCGCGTTCTCGATTGTTTCACGCATACGGGCAGCTTTGCCTTGAATGCTGCCCATGGTGGGGCCGAGTACGTGAATGCGGTTGACATCTCCGAGCTCGCCGTTGGGCAAGCACGCAAGAATGCCCAGCTCAATGGGCTTGACGGAAAGATGGACTTCACGGCGGCGAACGTCTTCGACCTGCTTCCACAGCTTGAGGCGGCGCATGATCGCACCTATGACTTCATCGTGCTCGATCCGCCGGCGTTCACGAAAAGCCGCAAGACCATCGATTCGGCGGCGCGTGGCTACAAGGAAATCAATTATCGCGCGATGAAGCTGCTGCCGCGCGGCGGTTATCTTGCCACGTGCAGCTGCAGCCATTTCATGGACACGGAGCGGTTCCGCCGTGTTGTGTCCTACGCCGCGCAGGACGCTGGCGTGCAGCTGCGCCAGATCGAGGAGCGTCAGCAGGCGCCTGACCACCCGATCCTGTGGGGCGCTCCTGAAACGGACTATCTGAAGTTCTTCCTGTTCCAGGTGGTGTAGAGAGGCCGCCATCTGATGGAATGCTCGCGCATCCTTCGTGACAGTTTGTTGACAGCCTTGCGCCTTCGCGGCATCTGCACAACTCTTTCGTATCATTAAGCCTGTTCAACAAGTTCGAGGCGTTCTAACTCGCGTCCCGAGCACATGTGGAGCCCGTGCATCTCGCGCGGGCTTCGTCTATTCAGGCAAAGGTGGGTGCATATTTCAGATGAAGGGTTTTCTCGAGCGGATGCAATGGAAGCTGGCGGGCGCCATGCAGGGAAGGCGCGGCGCGGACTCACTGTCGAACACGCTGGTTGTGGCGGGTATCGTCTGCCTGGTCCTGTCGGTGCTTCCCCATATGGGCCTTTTCACCTGGCCTGCGATGGCATTTCTGGCCTATGCGCTCTTCCGTACTTACTCGAAGAACATCGCCGCGCGCGATCGTGAGAACGAGGCGTTCCTCCACGCTACCGAGAAGCCTCGTCGGGCGCTTTCGCTTGGGCGGAAGAAATGGGAGAACCGCGAGACCACGCTGTACTTCAAGTGCAAGGGCTGTGGGCAAGAGCTTTCGGTTCCGCGCGGTAAGGGTACGCTTCGCGTGGTGTGCCCGAAGTGCAAAACCGAGACGATGAAGAAATCCTAGCGCGCATGTTCGGCTACATCATGGCAGACGAGAAGCAGCTTTCGACCGAGGAGGTTGCCCGTTACCGCAGGGTGTACTGCGGCGTCTGCCATTCGCTGAAAGATCAAAACGGCCAGCTGTGCCGCCTTGCGCTCACCTACGATATGACGTTTCTGGCGCTTCTGCTGAATTCGCTGTACGAGCCACCAGAGCAGGAGGATTCGTCGCGATGCGGGGCGCATCCAACCAAGGCGCAGCCGTTTGCGACGAGCGAATGCACGGAATACGCCGCCGATATGACGGTGCTGCTCGCCTATCACAAGCTGATGGACGACTGGCACGATGATCGCAAGGTTTCCCGACGCGCGATGGCGCAGGCGCTTTCGTCGGCGTATCGCGCTGCTTCGGCAAGGCGCCCCGAGGTTGCCTGGGCCATCGAGTCGGGGATGGGGGAAATTCGCGAAATCGAGCAGCGCGGAGAGGATTCCCTTGATGCCGCAGCGAATCGATTCGGCGTGATTTTAGGGTGCGCGTTCTCGTATCGAGATGACTTTTGGGCGGATGAGCTGCGTCGGATGGGTGCATGGCTTGGCAAGTTCGTGTACCTCATGGATGCGGTCATGGATTTCGACGAGGACGAGAAGACGGGCAGCTATAATCCGCTTATTGCGGCGGGTGTGACTCCCGAAGACGTTTCGGAAGGGCTTCGCTCGATTGCCGCTCAAGTGGCGCAATCGTTCGAACGTCTGCCGCTTGAGCAGGACATTCACATCCTTCGCAACGTGATATACGCAGGAATTTGGGGGCAGTATTGCGGCAAATTCGGTGATGCTGCCCATGATAGTGAAACGACGCCATCGGCATCGAAGGCTGCCGAAGGCGATGACGGCGAATAAGGAACGCAATGGCAATGGACCCGTATAGCGTGCTCGGCGTATCGCGAGATGCCTCGCAAGACGAGGTGAAGAAGGCGTATCGCAGAAAGGCGCGCGAGAACCACCCCGACCTCAACCCCGATGACCCGAACGCCGCCGAGCGGATGAACGAGATCAACGAGGCGTATGATCGCATCATGAATCCCGAGAAGTACGCTGCGGCGGATCGTCGGGCCTCGGCGGCTTCGGGCGGGGCTGCTGGCGGCGCTTCGTCGCAAGGCGCATCGGGTTATGCGGGGTACGGGGGAGCAAACCCCTTCGGCGGTGCGTCTGGCGGCGGCTCGTATGGCGGCGGCTCGTATGGCGGTGGGCAGCAGGGGAATCCCTATACCTCCGGCGGCCCGTACGGCTGGGCGGGCGGCTTCGGTTTCGATTTCGACGACCTTTTCGGCTATGGTGCCTCTGCGGCGTCAGGGTCGATTCATCCCGAGGCGAATGCGGGCGACCCGGCGGAATTCCGCGCGGCAATCGACCTGATCAACTCAGGGGACGCGGCGCAGTGCAAGCGCGCGGCGGACATCCTGGCCACGGTTACAAGCGGCGGTCGCAACGCTCGGTGGTACTATCTCTCGGCGCTCGCGAACAACGGCGCGGGCAACACGGTGATGGCGCTTGACCAGATACGCCGCGCCGTTCGTATGGACCCGAACAATGTTGACTACCGGCGCGCATACCGCACGTTCCAAAGCGCAGGGCAGTCCTACACGCAGGAGCAACAGACGCGCGGGTTCACCATCTCCTCGATCGACCCTACGACATTGTGTTGTGGTTGCTGCATGCTCCAGCTGTGCCTGCAGCAGTTCATGCGCTTCGGGTTCATGGGATTTTAAGTTGCACTCATCGGGTCCTCGTTTTTTAACCCTGCCGTGACCTGCAACTTTCAACTGGTTCTCTCGGAAGGAGACTGATATGGCAACTATCGGGATTGACTTGGGCACGACGAACAGTTGTGCCGCGGTGGTCGAGGGCGGCAAGCCGGCCATCATCCACAACGCCGAGGGCTCTCGCACAACGCCGAGCGTCGTCGCCTTCACGAAAGATGGCGAGCGCCTCGTCGGTGCGACGGCTTGTCGACAGGCGGCTATCAACCCCGATCGCACCATTGCTTCGGTGAAGCGCCATATGGGTACCGACTGGCGTGCGAATATCGACGGCAAGCACTTCACGCCGCAGGAGATTTCCGCCATGATCCTGCGCAAACTGCGCAGCGATGCCGAGGCGTTCCTCGGTCAGGAGGTCACGCAGGCGGTCATCACCGTCCCCGCTTACTTCAACGACATGCAGCGCCAGGCAACGAAGGATGCGGGTCGCATTGCGGGGCTCGACGTGCTGCGTATTATCAACGAGCCGACGAGCGCGGCGCTCGCGTATGGCCTCGATAACGGTGAGCCGCAGAAGGTGATGGTTTACGACCTGGGCGGCGGCACTTTCGACGTGTCGATCATCGAGATCGGCGAGGGCGTGATCGAGGTGCTTGCGACCGCGGGCGATAACCATCTGGGCGGCGACGATTTCGACGAGCGCGTCGCCGATTACCTGTTCGGCGTTTTCAAGCGCGAGACGGGCGTTGACGCGGGCCGCGATTCCGCTGCGGCTCAGCGCGTGCGTGAGGCGGCGCGTCAGGCGAAAGAGGAGCTCTCTTCCATGGAGACGGCGCGCGTGAACCTGCCGTTTTTGGCGCAAGGCGCATCTGGCCCGCTTCACCTGGAGGCGCAAATCACGCGCTCGGAATTCAATCGCATGACTGCCGACTTGGTCGAGCGAACCGAAGGCCCCGTGTCCCAAGCGCTCAACGATGCGGGCATCGCCGCCTCCGAGCTGGGAAGCGTGCTGCTCGTTGGCGGTTCGACGCGCATCCCCGCCGTTCAGGAGAAAGTTCGTGCCCTTACGGGGAAGGAGCCCTCGTCCTCGATCAACCCTGATGAGTGCGTCGCTGTGGGTGCGGCCATCCAGGGAGCAACGCTTGCCGGGTCATCGACGGGGCTTGTGAAGGCGAATTCCATCCTGTTGCTCGACGTGACGCCGCTTTCCCTCTCCCTTGAAACCGTCGGCGGCGTGGCGACGCGCATCGTGGAGCGCAACACGACGCTTCCCGTGCATTACTCGCAGATCTTCACGACGGCGGCGGCATTCCAAACGAGCGTGGAAATCAACGTGCTTCAGGGCGAGCGCCCGATGGCGCGCGACAACAAGTCGATCGGCAAGTTCCGCCTGAAGGGCATCAAGCGCGCCCCTGCGGGAGTTCCCCAGATCGAGGTCACGTTCGACATCGACGCGAACGGCATCCTCACGGTTTCCGCGAAGGACAAGGGAACGGGCAAGGAGCAGTCGATCACGATCGATGAGTCAGGCCGCATGTCCGACGAGGAAATCGATCGCGCCATTCGCGATGCGGAGACCTATGCTGCGCAGGATGCGACGCGTCGCGATGCGATGGAGGTGCACGCCGAGGCGGCGCGCTTGGTCCAAGAGGTTGACGCGGCGCTCGCAAAGTCTGGCAAGCAGCTGGAAAAGGAAGAGAAGAAGCAGGTCAAGGCCGATTCGAATGCGCTTCGCAAGCTGCTTGCGAAGAAAACCGAAAAGCTGGAAGAAGCGGATATCGCGGCAATCCGCTCCGCCAAAGAGCAGCTCGAACGCTCAAGCGACCACCTAAGGTCCCTCGCGTAGACCTCGGTAGGCGCCCGCTCGGAACGTGAAGCGGGCGGGTGCGCTCGACGGTTCGCTCGAGGGGTGGCGTCAAGTGCGCCTGGCGGCTTGCCTGGGGAGCAGCGTCGAGCGCGTATTCCGCAACGATGGGGCAAGGGGTTGCGGAACGCCTCACGCGCAGCGCGGCGTTTTGCATGCCGCGCTGCGCGTGAGCACTTGCCGGGGCGGCTTTCAAGGGGAATTGGAAAGCCGCCCTACGCGCGGACCCTCGCGGTATTAAGCGACATTTGCCGTGCCTTCGTTCTGCTTGCGATATTCCCGGCGCTCCCGCTTCGTCATGAGTGATTCGGGCAGCTCGCGGCGGCCTTGCTCTGCGAGCTTACGCATGTCGGTGTCGGCCATGCCCTGCGTGGGGTCGTTTTTGCGTTTGTCGTAGAGCGGGTCGCCCTCGTCGTTCCAAAGGCGATCGGCGACAGGCGTCCACTCCGCGATGGAGTCGTGGCATTTCGCGCAGAGGCTCTCCGCGCTTTCCTTCTCCTGAAGGTCGGTGGAATGCGCGTCGGCGCGTTTGACCATGTCGGCGAGCAATCCCTCGTTTTCCAAAATCGGGCAGGGTTTGAGCAGGTTGTCATTGAAGGGCTGGCCCTCGTAATACTGCATGAACAAGGGGGAGCGCAGTGCTTCGAGCAGGCTCGTTTCCCTGATATTGACGTTGGCGTAGTGGGCGAACACGCACGGTTCCACGTCGCCCGCGGCATTGATGTGCAAGTAGCGCCGCCCGCCTGCGATGCATCCGCCGACGAATTCGCCGTCATTCTGGAAGTCAAGCGTGAACAGGGGCTTCTTGTTGCGCATCTCGCGAACGAAGTGGTAGAGGTGCTCGCGCTGGTCGGCATGAACCATAAGCGAGGTGGGCGATCCGACGCCGACGGGCATGTACGTGAAGATCCACGCGAAAAGCGCCCCCTTCTCGATGAGCCAGTCGAAGAACTCCTCGCTGGCGATGGAGCTTGCATTGGCGCTTGTGTAGCAGCACGACACGCCGAAGGGCAGGCCGTTTTGGCGCAAAAGCTCCATGGCATGGGACACCTTGGCGTACGTTCCTTCGCCGCGGCGGGCGTCGGTTGCCTCCTCGAAGCCCTCCACGCTGATAGCGGGCACGAAATTCGCCACGCGGATCATGTCGGCCACAAACTCCTCGTCGATGAGCGTCGCGTTGGTGAACGACAGGAACGCGCAGTCGGGATGGGCCTCGCACAGGTTGATGAGGTCGTGCTTGCGTACGAGTGGTTCGCCGCCGGTGTAGATGAAAACGTGGGTGCCCAGCTTGACGCCCTGGTTGATGATGGAATCGATTTCCTCGTAGGTGAGGTTCTGCTTATGGCCGTATTCCGCCGCCCAGCATCCGGTGCAGCGCAGATTGCAGGCGCTCGTCGGATCGAGCAGGATGGCCCAGGGGATGTTGCAGTGGTACTGCTCGCGCATTGCCTCTTGCTTTGGCCAGGCAAGCATGTTCGCATCCACGATAAATGTTTTCAGAAGGCGATCTCTGACCTGGGGATTCGTGTCGATGAGAATCTTCATGATGAGCTGATACCAGTTCGATTCGTCATCGATGGCGCCATGGAAGGCCGCGCGCTGGGTGGGGAACACGTCGTCGGGTGCGACTTTGTCGATCATGTCCATGATCTTCTCGACGTTTCGTGCGGGGTCCTCGAGCAGATAATCGATGGTTTTGTTGAGGGCGGCTCGTTTGATTTGGTCGGTTGCTTTCATGATTTCATACCTCCCGTAAAATTATTCAACAAGTGTGGAATAACTCTATTAGGGCGATTATAATGCGGTAAAGACGAAATACAAGTGACAAATATGCAACGTTTGTGGTAAAAACTGCAGAAGTGAAACAGATGTCCAGTTGTATGAGGGGGATTCGCCATGGGTAACGCGGGGAAGAAGAAGGCGAGCGACATTCAGGCTGCTGAAGAGGGCGGATCTTGCCAAGAGCCCACCGAGGGTGAGGGACGCACGACGCCCGATCGCCGCGTTGTTCGCACGCGAAAGGCGATTCGCACGGCGTTTTTGCACCTTATGCAGGAGACGGAATACCGCAAGATCACGATTACCGCGATCGCGCGCGAGGCGGACATCGATCGCAAGACGTTCTATCTGCACTACCAATCGGTCGAGGACTTGATCGACGAGATCGTGCAGGAGGAGGCCGACCGCATTGTGCGCACGTGCCTGGATTCTCTCGAGAACAGCGATGATGGCGAGAACGTGGTCGCATTGTTCGAGCAGCTTTCGCTGGGATTGGCGCCCGACCTGAAAAGCGCGAAACGCGTGGCTTCGCATGCACCCTACGATTTGGTTTTGAAGAAGCTGGATTCGTCGCTTACCGCGTCGCTCATCGAGCAGGACACGCTCGGTTTGAAGAAGATGGGCCCCTACCTGGATTTCTGCGTGTCGTACTTCGCCGCGGGGCTTGTGGCGGTGATTCGCCGCTGGATTATGGATGATTCCGAGATTCCCCTTGAGGATATTGCTCAGATAACCCACTCGCTCGTCCACAGCGGTCTGGATGGTGTCGTGCGGGCCGTGGCGCAGGAGGGTTCGAAGGAGTAGGCGTTTTCGGGCCTTTCGATTCGCGCGCTTTTGCCGCGCCCATCGCCAGTCGTATGTGCATTTAGTTTATGGCCTGCTCGTGATGGGCAAACTCGCGTATACTGTGGAACAATTTAAGCTGAGCATTCTGAATGGGGCGGGGCGGCGACATGTTCCGAACCTGGTCAGGTCCGGGAGGAAGCAGCCATAAGGGGCCTCTGACGAGCGCCCTGTCCTATTCAGAATGCTCTATCTTGCAGGCGGCCGTGAGCCGCTTGCTTGCTGCATGGGCCTCTTCGCGTAAGGACGCTATGGATATCATCAACTTCTTCGTCAGCCTGCTCTCGGATCCACGCTCGGCGATTGCGGGGTGGATCGTGACGCTGGGTGCTGCATGGGTGTACACGCCGTTGTTCCTGATTGTGTTCGTGGAGACGGGTCTCGTGTTCTTCCCGTTTTTGCCGGGCGACTCGCTTCTGTTTGCGGCAGGCGTCTTCTCGGCAGACGGGGGCGGCTTGCACCTGTGGGCGACGCTTATCGTGTTCTACGTTGCCGCCATCTTGGGAAACACATCCAACTACTGGATCGCCCGCTTCTTCGGCAAGCGCATCATCGATTCGGGGAAGATCAAAGCGCTCACGCCCGAGCGCATGGCGAAGCTCGATCACTTCTTTGCTCGTTACGGCGGGCTGACCATCGTGATCACGCGTTTCATGCCGTTCTTCCGCACGTTCGCGCCGTTCATTGCCGGCACTGGCCACATGAATTTCGGCAAGTTCACCTTGTTCAACGCGGTCGGCGGCATCTCGTGGGTGAGTTTGTTCGTGCTTGTGGGATACTTCTTCGGCGGCATCCCGCTTGTTCAAGATCACTTCGAGGTCATCGTTTTGGGCATTGTTGCGGTGTCGGTGGCCCCCGCGGTCATCGGCGCGGTCAAGGCGGCGGTGAGCTCGAAGAAGGGCAACAAGGAGAAGAGCGCCCGGCACGCGAAGTAGTGTCGCTCGGCTATCCGCGCAATGTCGGCTCGATGAAAAGCTAGCGAGCGAGCTTCTATCAATACGGCGAACTCTTTCAGAAGCGTCCGGCAACCCCGGGCGCTTCTTCTATAATAGGGCGGAATGCACAAGGCGCCGCGAGCGCCGCACACGAATGCGAAGGACCTACGCGATGTCGGAAGCCTTATACCGCAAATACCGCCCGCAAACGTTTGAAGACGTGGTGGGCCAAGAGCATATCGAGCGCACCATCAAAAACGCCATTGAGCAGGACAAAGTCAGTCATGCATACCTGTTTTGCGGTCCGCGCGGCACGGGTAAGACAACGACTGCCCGCCTGCTCGCGAAGGCGCTTTTATGCGAGAAGGGCCCGACGGCCGATCCCGATGGTACCTGCGAGGACTGTGAGCTCATCGCGGCGGGCGAGCATCCTGATGTCTACGAGCTCGACGCGGCAAGCCGCACTGGCGTTGACAACGTTCGCGAGGAGATCATCAATCGCGTGCAGTTCGCGCCGACGCGTGGGCGCTACAAGGTCTACATCATCGACGAGGTCCATATGCTTTCGGTGGCGGCGTTTAATGCGTTGCTGAAGACGCTCGAGGAACCGCCGAGCCACGTCGTGTTCATCCTGGCGACGACCGACCCTCAGAAGGTTCCCGAGACCATTCATTCCCGCTGCCAGCGGTTCGATTTCCGCCGCATCTCCGCGGAGGCTATGGTCGCTCGCCTGGGCGCCGTGTGCGTGTCCGAAGGGGTCGAGTTCGAGGGCGAGGCGCTGGATCTGATCGCGCATCGTGCGGAGGGCGGGCTTCGCAACGCGCTCACCTCGCTGGAGCAGATTATCGCGTTCGGCGAGGGGAAGGTGACGCTCGCGGGCGCTGAATCGATGCTCGGGTCGCTCGACTCGAGCGAGATGTCAGAGATTATGCACGCGGTTGGCACTCGCGATGCCGCTGCGTGCTTCAATTGGACGGCGCAATATGTCGAAACGGGCGCTGATCTGGCTCGATTTGTTTCCGACATGGCTGAGCACGTACGCAACCTGTACGTGCTTTCGCTTGCGGGGGCCGATGTGGCACTCGAAGTGTCGGAATCCGAGCGGCGCGAGCTCACGGGTGAGCTGCCGCTTTTCGGCCCCGACCGCCTGGCTCGTCTGCTCGGAGTGCTGGGCGATTTGTCCGCCGAGTTGAAGACGTCCACCAACCCTCGCCTTTCGTTTGAGATTGCGCTTACGCGTATGGTGCGGCCCGACAGCGACTTGACGCTTGAGGCGCTCGCCGAGCGCATCGAAGCGCTCGATTCGGGATATTCTGCCTGTTCGCATGTGGTTGGCGCTCCGTCTGCTTCCGCTGCATCCGCCGCGCCGTCGAATGGGACGATGCGCGCGTCGGGCGTTGGCGAGCGCGAGGGTGCTGCTGCCCGCGGGGGGATGATCGCTCACGAGGGCGCGGCTGCTCGTGAGAATGTATCTGCTCGCGAGGGCGCTGCCGCTCGCGGAGGCGCGGCCGGCGTCTCGCCCGATTTCGGTAACGCACGAGGTCAGGCGGCTGAAACGCCGGCTTCGAGCGAGATGGCTTCTGCGCGTCGGGATGCTCGATCGTCGGCCGATCGCGCGTCATCGGGTAGTTCCTCCCTGCCGACAACCGGGTCGCAGCCTCGAGGAGATGTCGACTCGGCGACGATTGCAACTTCCGATGCGGCCGCCGTGGGCAATGCGGCTTTCGGCGGGGCTGCAACGGGCGGCGCGCTTTCCGGGAATCTCGTGGACACGCTTCGCAACGAGGCGGCGCTGCAGCGCATCTGGAGTTCCGCCATCGCGTCACTCAAGAAGAGCAAGGCGGCTTACGGCGTGTTGTTCCTGAACACCAAGGCTGTGCTCGATGAGGGGCGCGGCATGCTCGTCATCGAGTTCCCAGCGGAGAATTCCTTTGCGTTCAACGCCGTGCAGAAGCCCGATGTGCAAGATGCCGTGTCCGCGGCGCTCGCGCAGTCGTGCGGCTCGGTGATTCCCTTCGCGTTCTCGAAGGGCCCTTCGCAAGGGGTGAGCTCCTCGTCTTCCCAGGTCGCAGCGGCGGCTCGGGCGACTTCGGCGCAGCAGGCCCAGCAGATGCAACCCCAGGCGTCGCGGGACCAACGGCCAAGCGCTGCTCGCGAGAACGCCGCTGCTGCCTTGCGCGCCGTCCGCGAGCGCGAAGCCGCGGCGGCCTCTGCAAGAGGCGCGGGCGCTTCCGCGCAGCAGCCTGATCGGCGGGCGGGCGCGCGCCAAGCGAGGGCGACGACTCGCGAACCGCAGATGCGGGGTGGGGGAAATACGGGAGCGTTCGTTCCCGAGCCTGACCCCGTTCCGCTCGATGCATACGGCGATGCCCCCTACGACGAGCCGGTTCCCTATGACGATGCGGACGCCTTTGTCGGCGATGCCCCTGCATCCTTCGAGGCACCCGCTTCTCCTTCCGCGAAGCGGGAGGCGTCCCGTTCGTCCCGGCAGGCTTCTTCTACGCCTGATTTCAACCAAATGGCGCGCGAGGCGGCGGCGCGGACCTCGGCGGCAGGACTGCCCCCCGAGCCGACCGATGCGAACACGTCGGCTTCGATCGACGCGACCGGACCGAACGGCGAACCTGTGTCAGACGGATTCGAGTCTTCCGATGACCTGGCGGCTTTGCTCGCCGCAGGAGGTTTCGAGGGCGCTCGCGTCGAAGAAATGAGAGAATAACCCGGCGCGTAAGGCGGGTTTTCACCCCGCGGAGCGTAGCTTTGCGCGGGTATCGATATGAAAGACAAGACCAGGAGGAAAAATGGCGAAACGAGGCGGATTCCCCGGCGGTGGCATGGGCAACATGGGTGCCATGATGAAGCAAGCGCAGAAGATGCAGGCCGAGCTTGCAAAAGCCCAGGAAGAAGTAAAGACGATGTCGTTCGAGGCCACGGCTGGCGGTGGCATGGTGAAGGTTACGGCTCTCGGTGACAACACGATCAAATCCATCGCGATCGACCCTGAAGCCGTCGATCCCGAAGATGTCGAGATGCTTGAAGACATGGTGATCGCTGCGGTCAACGAGGCGCTTCGCGGCGTTTCCGATATGGCGGCGGCACGCATGAACGCTGCCACCGGCGGCATCAACATCCCGGGTTTGATGTAGGCGCTTTTCGTGAATTCCGCACCAGCGATTCAAAAACTCCTCGATGAGCTCGAGCGCCTTCCCGGTGTCGGGCCGAAATCAGCGCAGCGCATGGCGTATTGGATCTTGAACACCGATCGCGCCACGGCGCTGCGTTTGGCGCAGTCGATAATCGAGGTGAAAGACACCGTGCATTTTTGCGCGCGGTGCTTCAACTACGCCGAGGGCGATGTCTGCGAGATTTGCGCGTCGACTAAGCGCGATGGCGGCGTCATCTGCGTGGTGAGCGAGCCGCGCGACATTCCGCCCATCGAGCGCACAGGCGTTTTCAGCGGCGTGTACCACGTGCTTGGGGGCGCGCTTTCGCCTCTCGAGGGCGTAGGTCCTGATGATCTGCATGTCGCGGAGCTGATGGCGCGCTTGGGCAGCGAGGACGTGCGGGAAGTGGTGCTCGCGACGAACCCCAATGTCGAGGGGGAGACAACGGCGTCGTATCTTGCGCGCCTGATCAAGCCTTTGGGCGTGAAGGTGACGCGCTTGGCTAGCGGTTTGCCCGTTGGCGGTGACCTGGAATTTGCCGACGAGGTGACGCTCGGTCGCGCACTCGAGGCGCGCCGCGAGCTTTAGTATTTAGGTTTGCGGCATTCGCCGGGCAAGGGTGGCAGGCGGCTCTGGCGATGGCCCTTGATGCATCACAAATCGGGCATACACTCTGCTCTGCGGATTAAGTCTCAGCCTGCAAAATGGCAAAAAATAAAGGCCCGCTTTTGCGAGCCTTTATTTGCTTCGTCCAATAGTGAGGAACCTGTCCCCTCCAAAAACAGGATTCTCGCTGTTGGCGAAGTCCGAAAAGCGTAGTAGATCGTTCCGTAGTATAGCATCAAATAGTCCAATGCGCACGATTCTTTTCAACCCTGTTGGATGACTCTGCTTTTCCCAGTCTGGAGTCTCTATAGTGTAGTCCTGGCTCTGGGGCCGCACGGGGTCTCGTGAAGAATTCGAGCTGCGCCGATCGCGCTTGTGCCAGCTGGCGGGCGTAAACAAACGAGGAGCTTTCCCATCTCTGGTTCCCGGGCTTTCGCGTTCGAAGTCCTGGCGTCCCAGCCTAGCCCCGGCGGCCGGCGACGTTCCGGCCCGGTTCCCGACAGCGCCCCGGCTTCGGCTTCCGGAGGCGCCCAGGCTTCGGCCTTTTGCTTCGGCTTTCGACAGCGCCTCCAACTCCGTTTCTCAGCTTCGAATCCTGATAGCGCACTGATCAGGAGAGGATGCGTGCAGAAAAAGCCCCCAACCTGCCGGAAATGGCCTTCGCGAATCGAGGTGCGCGGCGTCCCGGTTCGCGGTGCACCAAAATCGCTGCCGAAGCCGCGCACCCTTCGCCTCCGAAGCCGTGCTCCCCGCCGCGTGCTCTTCTTCACCACCCCTCTTCCTGCTCTTCTTCTCGAAAAAACGGGGTGCGGTGGACAAATATCGTCGATATGTGAGTCCTCGGGCCCAAAGACGGCTGCTCGCTTGCGCTTCTGCCGGCGTTTTCCCAGGTCAGATTATTCAAAATGAAGTTAGCCTATCGATACTCCTCACATATCGACGATTTTTGTCCACGACAACCAAACCAATTTCGGGCAAGAAGGCCCCCTCGCTACCACGCGCCACGTGCTGGCGGCAGTGCCGCCAAACCGAGCGGCCCCCCGCCACCCACGCTCCACGTGCCAGTGACGATGCCGCTAGATTGAGTGAACCTCCTCGCAGAAGGAAATCGCACGAATCGGCTGAGTCTGTTCGCTGCCCGTCGAGGCTGGCGTCATCGGTCTGCTTCGCAGTGCTATACTTTCGCCTTACGGATATAAGACGGGAGAATTACCAATGGTCAATGTGCCGAGTCCTGCGATTTCGATCGTTGGTCGCCACAATTCGGGGAAAACGACGCTCATCGTGAAGCTCATCGAAGAACTTGTTGCTCGGGGTCACGATGTGGGAAGCGTGAAGCACCACAGCCACAAGGGTTTCGATATCGACTATCCAGGCAAGGATTCGTATCGCCATCGCGAGGCGGGGGCTTCGGAGACGGTTATCTCCGCGCCGGGGCAAATCGCCCGCATGAAGACGTTCGAGGGCGAGGCGGAGTGCTCGGAAATCGTGCGTAGCATGCCTGGTCACGACATCATTGTGGTCGAAGGCTACCGCAAGAGCGGGCTGCCGACCATCGAGCTTATGCGCTCGGGGAATGAGGCGGATCAGCGCGTCGCCGAGGCATTCGCCTTGGGGGCGGAGCGTGGTTGGACGCTTGGGACCGATTTCACTCAGATTGCGAAAAGCCTTTTCACGTCCGAGGGCGAGCGCATCGAAGGCGCGGAAGAAGCGCTGGATGGAATCCTTTGCGGCGATGGGGGGCGCAGCGGGCAAGCGAGCGTAGGCGAGACCGGCGCACCGCAAACGGCCGAGGACGAGAAGGACGACATCCACCCCGACTTTGAGCACAAAATGCCCTGCGCGGGCACCGTCGCCATCGTGACCGACATCCCCCGCGCAATCGAGGCCGCGGCGGCGTACGGCATCCCGGCCATCGGCTTGAATGACACCGCCGCCCTCGCCGATTTCGTGGAAAAATATTTCGTGCGCCCGCGCGTGACGGTCGTTATCCAGGCGGGCGGCGAGAGCCGACGCATGGGTCGCAGCAAGGCGACAGTCCCGTTTTTGGGTCGCCCGCTTATCTGCCGCTTGATTGAGCGCCTGAGTCCCGTTGCCGATGATTTGGTCATCACGACCAACGAGCCCGACAACCTAACGTTTCTTCACCGCGAGTTCCCGCAGCTCAACATCCAGCTTGTGTGCGATATGTTCACGAGTCGCGGCGCGCTGCCAGGACTGTACACGGCTCTTCAGGCTGCGCGCAATCCCTATGTCGCCGTCGTGGCGTGCGACATGGTGTTCGCGTCGGGGTCGCTCGTGGTCGCCGAGGCGCTGTGCATGAACGAGACCGGCGCCGACGTGGTGGTTCCCGTGAACAAGCACGGATTCGAGCCCTTCCACGCGATGTATCGTCGCATGGAGTGCTTGCCTGCGGTGCGCCGCGCGCTCGATCGCGGCGAGAAGCGCGCTCAGTCGTTTTTCGGGGACGAATCCGTGGACGTTTACGAGTTCCCCCAGAGCAAGGTGCTCGAGGCGGAGCCGATGGGCGGCTGCTTCATCAACGCGAACACGCCCGACGAGCTGCATGCGCTTGAGGATATGGTGATGGAGGGGTAGGCCTCCGTCTGAAGGATGGCTTTTCGCCATGAGGGGCGGAAGGCGCGAAAGGCAGTTGATTTCAGGATGCCGAACCTTTCGGACATAGCCGATGTGGCCGAGGCGCTGGGAGGCAAGTCGGTCCTTGTGATCGAGAAACGTTGCGTGGCGGTGCGCAATCGCCATTCGGCGTGCCGCAAGTGCCTGGACGCATGCATCGCCGACGCAATCTCGGTCGGCGACAACAACGTGAAGATCGACGCCGAGGCATGCATATCTTGCGGTGCTTGCACGGTAGTCTGCCCGACCGAGGCGCTCGTTCCCATCGAGCCCGCCGATGTCGAGCTCTTCGACGCCACCGCCTCGGCGACCCGCGCGCTCGGCGGCGAGCTTTCCGTGTTTGCGTGTGCCCGCATGGCCGCGCGCCGAGAGGGTGATCCCGATAAGTATGTGTCCGTCCCCTGCCTTGCGCGTATGGAGGAAAGCCTTTTCTTGCAGCTTGCTTCCCATGGGGTGGGCGACGTGGTACTCGTCGACGGCACGTGTTCTACCTGCAAGTTCGGCGGTGTGAGCAAAGGCGTCACGGCAACGGTCGAGTCGGCGAATTCCCTGCTTGCGGCGCAAGGGTCGAGCGCTCGCGTCCGTCGCACCTCGGAGTTTCCGCCCGAGGCGATCGAGACGAGCGGGCGCAAGTCGTTCGCCGCGGCACGACGGGGTTTCTTCTCGCAGGCGGGCGGCATGGCGAAAGACGCCGTGAAGGTCGCGACGGAGAAGGCGCTCGACGAGACGCTTGGCAAGCAGAAGCCAAAGCAGGAGCTGAACCTTCGCGAGCTGCTCCGTGCCGACAAGGACGGAAGCCTTCCGCAATTCGAGCCTTCGCGGCGCATGAACACGCTTGATGCGATGGATGCGATCGGAC
Source organism: uncultured Ellagibacter sp. (assembly GCF_934617235.1). Taxonomy (GTDB): domain Bacteria; phylum Actinomycetota; class Coriobacteriia; order Coriobacteriales; family Eggerthellaceae; genus Ellagibacter. The sequence continues at coordinate 18,660 of NZ_CAKTTZ010000013.1, forward strand.
AAAGCGTCGTTTTGGAAATCGAGACGCGTCTTTTCGGCAGCGTGTCGATCGACGAATCGAAGTGCCGCGCGTGCGGTATGTGCACCGTATTCTGCCCGACGGGGGCTCTTAAGAAAAGCGAGGAGAGACCCGCTTCGGGAGAGGGTAGCTTTCTGGAGTTTCAGCTGATGGAGTGCGTGCAATGCAATCTGTGCGCCGATACCTGCCTCCAGAAGTGCATCACGGTCTCAAATGCGGTCTCCACCTCCGAGCTCTTCGATTTCGAGCCGCGGCTTATCCATCTTCCCGATCCGCCTGCGCGGGGAAGCCTGCTTTCGCGCTTGAAGTCGACGAACCGTTAGCGAGCGCCGCCCAGCTTACGCATTTGCACCCAGAAGCGAGCGGGCGCGCGGGCTATGCGGCGGCGTGCAAGGTGGGTGCACGGACGGCTTGGCAGATGGGTGGAGGGCGGCGTGCCCGAGGCGCTTCTCGTGCGTCACGCATTTGCGTCCAGGTGCTCCTGTGGTCGCATTTTTTCGACCGTTTGCGCGACGGGAGGGCACCTGTGCTATACTAACAACACTTTAGCGCAGTAAAGTGCAGTAGCAGAGACAGAGATAGGGGAAACCGTCGCGCTTGCATGATGAGTGGGCGCGATGAGCGAAGGAAGGATTCTCATGAAGAAACTGAAGGTAATGGCAGCGGCGGTATGTGCTCTTGCTTTGGCGGCGTGCATGCTGGCCGGTTGCTCCTCCAACACCACTACGAGCGACAAGAAGGACGCGGCTGCCACCAGCACGGACAAGACGATGCTCATCGTCGGCTTCGATCAGTCCTACCCGCCGTACGGCTTCGTCGGCAACGACGGCAACTTCACCGGCTTCGACCTCGACCTTGCCGCCGAAGTCGCTAGCCGCAACGGCTGGGACATCCAGCTCGAGCCCATCGATTGGGATGCGAAGGACACGCTCTTGAACTCCGGTGCCATCACCTGCATCTGGAACGGATTCACCATGGAAGGCCGCGAGAATGATTACACCTTCTCCGATCCCTACATGCTGAATGCCCAGGTCATCGTTGTGAAGAAGGACAGTGGCATCGAAAGCCTCGCCGATCTTGCTGGCAAGAACGTCATCACGCAGACCGACTCTGCCGCCTACGACGTGCTCGCGGGCGACGAGGCGACCAAGGCCGACCTTGCGGCGACCTTCGCCTCGCTTGAGACCATCGGCGAGTACAACACCGCCTTCATGCAGCTCGAGTCCGGCGCCGTCGACGCCGTCGCGTGCGACCTTTCCATCGCGCAGTACCAGATGAGCGCGAAGCCCGATGCGTACAAGCAGCTCCCCGAGGACCTTTCCTCCGAGCACTATGCGGTCGGCGTGAAGAAGGGCAACACCGACCTTGCCGAGGCGATCACGAAGACGCTCAAGGAAATGAACGAGGACGGCACGATCGAGAAGCTGTGCGAGAAGTACGCCGAGTACGGTCTGTCCTATACGAACTGGATTCTCAAGTAGTCTTTCGATAAGATAGTTCGCTTGCGGGGCAAATCTCCGCAAGCAGGTGAAAATCGCGGACGGGGCGACCTGTCCGCGATTCGTGTTGCAATAAGAAAGAGGTTGCCGTGGAAATTGGAACCATGCTTTCCATGCTCGGGCAAGGCTTTGTCGTAACCTTGCAGATATTCTTCCTGACGCTGGTGGGCTCGCTGCCGCTAGGCGTGGTGGTGGCTCTTGCGCGCATGAGCCGCGTGAAGCCGATTGCCTGGATCATGAAGTTCTACATTTCCGTCATGCGCGGAACCCCGCTCATGTTGCAAATGTTCTTCATCTACTTCGCTCCCTACTATATTTTCGGGATTCCCCTGAGCATGGAGTCGAAGTTCTCCGCCACGATCGTCGCGTTCATCATCAACTACGCGGCCTACTTCGCGGAAATCTACCGCAGCGGCATCCAGTCCATCCCGCGCGGTCAATACGAGGCTGCCGAGGTCTTGGGCTATTCGCGCCTCCAGACGTTCATGAAAATCGTGTTGCCCCAGGTCATTAAGAGAATTCTTCCCGCTATGGGCAACGAGATCATCACGCTGGTGAAGGACACATCGCTCGCGTTCGCCATCGGTGTGGCGGAGATGTTCTCGACGGCGAAGGCGCTCGTTGCCTCGCAGGTGAGCATGCTGCCCTTCGTGTTCGCTGCCGTCTTCTACTGGGTTTTCAACTTCGTCGTGGAAGTGGTTCTCGGGCGCGTCGAAAAGAAAATGGGATACTACCACGATTAGCCGCTGTGAAGGTGAGGTTTGGCAATGCCTGAAGATAATGTGCTGGTAAAGCTTGAGCACGGCAAGAAGAGCTTCGGTGATGTCCCGGTGCTCAAAGACATCTCGCTTGAGGTTCGCGAAGGCGAGGTCGTCGCCATCATCGGCCCGTCGGGCGGCGGCAAGTCGACGCTTCTGCGCTGCATGACGCTGCTCGAGACGCTCGACGCCGGCTCGCTTTCCTATGGGGATTTGTCCGTCGCTGCCGACAACGGGGCGGGGCGCGCCGTCTATGGCGGCAAGGATGTTTTGAAGCAGGCGAAACTTCGCTTTGGCCTGGTGTTTCAGAATTTCAACCTGTTCCCGCACTACTCGGTGATCAAAAACGTCACCGATGCGCCGATCAGCGTGCAGAAGCGTCCGCGCGCCGAAGCTCTTGAACATGGGCGCGAGCTGCTCGCGAAGATGGGGCTCGCTGGCAAGGAGGACATGGTTCCTTGCGAGCTTTCCGGTGGCCAGCAACAGCGCGTCGCGATTGCCCGCGCGCTTGCGATGGATCCCGAGGTGCTCTTCTTCGATGAGCCGACGAGCGCGCTTGACCCGGAGCTCACGCGCGACGTGCTCAAAGTCATCCGTGATTTGGCGGCTGAGCGAATGACGATGGTCATCGTGACGCACGAGATGACCTTCGCGCGCGACGTGGCTGACCGCATCGTATTCATGGACGAGGGGCTTGTCGTTGAGGAGGGCCGTGCGGTGGACGTGATCAACAATCCGCAGCAGGAGCGCACGCGCGCCTTCTTGAGCCAGTACCAGCAGGGGTAAGGTCGCCCCGCACTCCCGCGAGTAGCGCTCGTCGCGCGGGTGGGGGGAAGGCGGACTTTGCCCCACGTCCCGAGGCCCGCGTCCCGAGGCCCGCGTCCCGAGGGCCGCATGCGACACGCGGCAAAGCGAGGGCCCGAATCTCCTTGCCCCTGCGCCCCGGGGAGTACACCCAGGGGTGTATCTGCGTGGTGCAACGATGACGATTGCTCCACGTTTCAGCAGCTCTTCAGGATGTCGTGCTATGGTTTGCCCAACAACCCGATAGGGCGAAGGAGCAAACGACATGAGCGATTTCAACGAGAACAACCAGGGCGGCTTTGGCTCTCAATCTTCCAACCAGGCATTCGGCCAGGGGACGGACGGCTCGCCGACCCCGCCGAATTCCTACTACCACTACCAGGGCGCAGGTCCGGGCGGCGCGGCGGGGACAAACGCCACGGCGCCGGTCAACCCTGCGTCTCCCTACGCGCAACCTGCGGGCGCCTATGCCGCGCAGCAACCTGCGAAACCCAAGAAGAGCCATTCGGGTGCGAAAACGTTCGGAACTGCGTTTGCGGGTGCGGCACTCGCGTGCGTGCTCGTGGTCGGCGGCGTCGGCGTTGCCAACACGATGACGAGCGGCTCCCCGTCGGGCTCGACCACGGTACTCGGCGGCACGTCTTCCGCATCCACGACCGGCAGCGCGGACGAGAGCGCGACGCTTGCGGAAAGCGTGTCGCAGAAATGCCTTCCCTCCGTGGTGGCAATCGATGTGTACACCAATCAGCAGAGCGGCTATTACGGCTACAGCACCCAGAATTCCCTTACCGAAACGTCCCTCGGCAGCGGCGTGGTGCTTTCCTCCGACGGGTACATCGTCACGAATTACCACGTCATCGAAGGCGCCGATGCCCTGAAGGTCACCATCGAGGGCGAGGAATACGATGCGGACATTATCGGGTCCGACCCTAGCTCCGACATCGCGGTTATCAAGGCGAAGGATGCTTCGGGGCTGACGGCCATGGAGCTCGGCGACTCGGATGATCTCACGGTGGGCGAGTGGGTCATGTCGATCGGCAGTCCCTTCGGCCTCGAACAGTCGGTGGCGACGGGTATCGTGTCGGCTACGAACCGCTCGCAGATCATGGACAACTCCTCTGATTCCTATCAATACGGCCAGCAGCAGTCGAGCACCACGACGGTCTATACCAACATGATCCAGACCGACGCGGCGATCAACCCTGGCAACTCCGGAGGTGCGCTCGTCGACAAGGACGGCAAGCTCATCGGCATCAACACGCTGATCACGTCCTATTCCGGCAACTACTCCGGCGTCGGATTCGCCATCCCGGTGAACTATGCGGTCAACCTGGCTCAGCAGATCATCGAGGGGAAGACCCCGACGCACGCGCAGCTGGGCGTGTCCCTGTCCACGATCAACGCACAGACTGCCAAGCGCTACGGCTTCTCGGTGGACGAAGGCGCCTACATTGCCGCGGTGAGCAGCGGTTCGGGTGCCGATTCCGCTGGACTTAAAGTGGGCGATATCGTGACCGCGTTCGACGGCAAGAAGGTGTCCTCCGCGAGCGACCTCATGCTCGCCGTTCGCTCGAAGAATCCAGGTGACACGGCCACCGTCACGATCAACCGCGACGGGCAAAGCCAGGACGTGCAGGTGACGCTGGGGTCGGATGAGAGCTCGCAGTCAAGCGCAAGCTCGGGGTCTAATAGCTCGAACGGCTACGGATCAAACAGCGGCTCGCTCGAGGACCTTCTGCGCCAGTACGGTTACGGCGGCGGTTCCAGCTCGAGCGGCACGAGTGCCAGTGCGGGATCGGGCGCTCAGGCTGCATAAGGAACCTTAGGAAATGCAGGCGCGATTTCGGCCGCGCGGGGTATGGGCCCCGCGCGGCTTTTTCATCTCGGGTGACGGAAAAGGCGTGCAGTTCCGCCTCTGAGGTTTTAGCTGGGGTTCGATTCGGGTAAGATAATTCGAAATGGAAAAGACCAACGCAGAAAAAGGGGTTTCGATGGCCAACGAGTACCAGTACAAGCGTGTGCTTCTGAAGCTTTCCGGCGAGGCGCTTGCCGGCGATTTGGGTTACGGAATCGATCCGAAGGTGGTTGACGACCTGGCCGACGAAATCGCGGAAATCGTGCATGACGGCGTGCAGCTTGCCGTCGTCGTGGGCGGCGGCAACATCTTCCGGGGCGTTTCGGGCGCAACTGAGGGCATGGATCGTGCGCAGGCTGACTATATCGGCATGCTCGCCACGGTCATGAACGCACTCGCCCTGCAGGATTCCTTCGAGCGCCATGGCGTGTTCTCCCGCGTGCAGAGCGCCATCAATATGCAGGAAGTTTCCGAGCCCTACATCAGGCGCCGCGCCATCCGCCATATGGAGAAGGGCCGCGTCGTCATCCTTGCTGCAGGCACGGGCAACCCGTACTTCACGACCGACACCACCGCGGCGCTGCGCGCGTGCGAGCTCGACGTCGACTGCCTCATGAAGGCGACGAAGGTCGACGGCGTTTACGATTCCGACCCCAAGGTCAACCCTGATGCGAAGCGCTTCGACTCCATTAGCTATATGGAGGTGCTCAACAAGGGCCTCCATGTGATGGATTCCACGGCGACCTCGCTTTGCATGGACAACAAGGTTCCCATGATTGTGTTCGACCTGACCGTGAAGGGGAACATTTCTCGCGCGCTCAAGGGCGAAGCGGTTGGAACCACGGTAGAATAACAGCAACGCTTCATGCGGGGTGGCTATCCCGCATGCATTTGGCGGGCGGCAACGCCGCTTGTAGGGGATGAAAGGAGCTCAGATGAGCATCGACGACATTAAGGCACAGGCTGAGGAGCGCATGGGCAAAGCCGTTTCGGCGCTGCATGACAACTTCTCGTCAGTGCGCACGGGGCGCGCGAACGCGATGGCCCTCGATCGCATCAAGGTGGACTATTACGGGGTTCCCACTCCCGTGAACCAGATGGCCGGCGTAAAGACGCCCGATGCCCACATGCTCGTCATCGAGCCGTGGGACAAAACGACGCTGAAGGCTATCGAGAAGGCCATTCTCGAGAGCGATCTGGGCGTGACGCCCTCCAACGACGGCACGGTCATCCGCCTGCCGTTCCCCGCGCTTACCGAGGAGCGTCGCCGCGAGCTCGTCAAGCAGTGCAAGGCGTATTCCGAGGAAGCGCGCGTCGCCATCCGCAACATTCGCCGCGATGCAAACTCCTCCGTCGAGAAGTGCATCAAGGAAGACGGCCTGCCCGAGGACGAGCAGCGTCGCGCTGAGGGTGCCATCCAGAAGATCACCGACAAGTTCATCGCCGAGGTCGACGAATCCTTCAAAAAGAAGGAAGCGGAGGTCATGGAAGTTTAGTCCCCTTTGATTCGAGGTCTTTTGAATAAACCGCTAGATATCGTTTTCCCCAACCCGCCTTCGGGGCTCGACCCCGAAGCGCTCGATGCTGCGCGCATTCCCGAGCACATTGCCGTCATCATGGACGGCAATGGCCGTTGGGCTAAGAAGCGCGCGCTCAATCGTCTGAAGGGCCATAAGGCGGGAATCGAGGCGGTGCGCGAGACTATCCGCTGCGCAAGCGACATCGGCGTTCGCTATCTGACGATCTATTCGTTCTCTACCGAGAACTGGAAGCGTCCGCAAGAGGAAGTCGTCGGGCTCATGGATCTGTTCGCGAAGACGATGCTTGCCGAGGTGGACGGCCTCCATGAAGAGCATGTTCGCGTGAAAACGATTGGGGATCTGACCCTTCTGCCCGAAGAGACGCGCGAGGCGTTCGAAGAGGCGTGGGAGAAGACGAAGAACAACACGGGCATGACCTTGGTCGTTGCCGTAAATTACGGCTCGCGGCAGGAAATCATGCGCGCGGTCAACCGCTGCGCGGAAGAGTCCGCCGCCCGCGTCGCCGATGGGCTTGCCCCGCAGGAAATCTCTGCTGAGGATTTCGAGCGCGGCCTCTACACGGCGGGCATGCCCGATCCCGATTTGGTGATCAGGACGAGTGGCGAGGTTCGCCTGTCGAACTTCCTGTTGTGGCAAGTTGCCTATTCGGAGTTCGTTGTGACCGACGTGCTCTGGCCCGACTTCGATCGCTATGAGCTTCTGCGCTGCCTGCTTGAATTCCAGGGGCGCGACCGCCGTTTCGGGGCGGTGAAGTAGCGTGGCCCGCAAGGATGCCGACACGCGCGATGCGGCGGAGGAGTGGAAGCGCTCCGCTGAACGCAAGGCGAGCTTGAAGGCGGCGCGAGCAACCGACGCGGACGATGCTAGCCCGACGCGCTCGACCCGCATTAAGGACTTCGCTTACAAAAAGACGCCGCAAAAGCTGAAAAATGCTACTGACCTGCAGGTTCGTTTTCGCACGGGCGCGATTTACGTAACCTTGTGCATCGTATGCATCTTGGTGAGCGACATTTCCACGCTCGTGTTCCTGTGCGCGACAGCTGGAATCTGCGCTGGTGAGTTTTATTATATGCTGCGCGCAGATGCAAAGCTTCCTAACGAAATGCTCGGCATCATCGCCGCGATGCTCTACCCGGTAAGCGTGTACTTCCTCGGCGTTGTCGGTGCGCTGTATGTCAGCATCATCTTCTTGCTTTCGCTTATCGTCTGGTATGTGTTTTGGCTCCGAGCCCGCGTGCCCGATGTGGGCGTCAGCTTTTTTGGAGCGGCGTACACGGGACTTCTTCTTTCGGGCATCGTGGTGGTTCGCACGGCGCTGCCCGATCCGTGGGGTGGGGTGCTCGTCATCGGCATCTTCCTGAGCATCTGGGCAAACGACTCCTTCGCTTATCTGGTTGGAAGCAAAATCGGCAAACACAAGATGGCTCCGCGCGTTAGCCCGAAGAAAAGCTGGGAAGGCTTTTTCGCGGGTATCGTCGGATCGATGCTTATCTGGAGCTTGTTCACGTTTATCCCCGGTTTGAATTTGAGCCTTCCCGAAGCGCTCGGATTTGGCTTTGTCTGCGGTTTGATGGGAGTGCTGGGCGATTTGGCCGAAAGCCGCATTAAACGCAACTCCGGCTTCAAGGACTCCGGCACCATCATGCCTGGCCATGGTGGTTTGCTTGATCGCTGTGACTCCCTGTTCCTCGTGGCTATATCGTCGGCTATTCTTCTCTCGGTTTCAGGGGCAATTCCCTTCAGCTTTTAGACGTCGCTTTCTAAGAAAGGTGATTTCATGAGGCGTATCGTTGTATTGGGGTCGACGGGATCGATCGGCTCGCAGACGCTCGATGTGGTTCGCCAGCATTCCGATAAGCTCGAAATTGTGGGCCTTGCCGTGAACTCGCGCGCACGGGAGATGCTTGCTCAGGCGAAAGAGTTCAACGTCGGGCATCTTGCCGTGGGGAGCGATGGCGTTGCTGTGAGCGATATCGCTTGGGACCTGAAGGCTTTCGCCCAGACTTTTGGGGAAGAGGGCTCGCTCGGTTTCGGGATGGATGCCGTGGTCGGTTTGACGCGCCTGCCCGAGGCTGACGTGGTGGTGAACGCGCTTGTCGGGGCGGCAGGTCTGCGGGCGAGCTACGAAACGCTTAAGGCCGGGAAGGTTTTGGCGCTTGCAAATAAGGAAAGCCTCGTCGTTGGTGGCGACTTGATCATGCCGCTCGCAGCCCAGGTCGATGCTGCGCGCAGGGCTTCGGGCGTCGCCCCGGCGGTTGGGCCTGCGGGCGCCCTCATGCCGATCGATTCGGAGCATGGTGCGATTTACCAGTGCCTCCTCGGCGAAAACGAGCAGGAGGTCGCAAAACTGTGGGTTACCGCATCGGGCGGGCCGTTCCGCGGTCGCACGCGCGATGATTTGCGGGGTATCACGCCAGCTCAGGCGCTGAAGCACCCGACGTGGCATATGGGTGCGAAGATATCGATCGACTCCTCTACACTGATGAACAAGGGTCTCGAGGTAATCGAGGCGCATCACTTGTTCAACATGCCCTACGACAAGATTGAAGTGGTCGTGCAGCCGCAGAGTGCCATCCATTCCATGGTCGAATACACCGATGGCAGCGTGAAGGCGCATTTGGGGACAACCGATATGCGTATTCCCATCCAGTTTGCGCTCTCGTATCCCGATCGGTGGGAAGCGCCGGTTGCTCCCCTCGATTTCCGGACGCTGGGATCGCTTGAGTTTGCCGCTCCTGATGAAGACACATTCCGCTGCCTGGCGCTTGCTCGGCATGCGGGTTCTGTAGGCGGCACCCTTCCCTGCGTGATGAACGCGGCGAACGAAGTTGCCGTTGCGGCTTTTCTTTCCGAGCGGGGAAGTTATTTGGGCATCGCGGAATGCGTCGAGGCTGTTATGGCCGAACATGAATCACGGGGCGTGCAGAGGGTGGAGAGCATCGAGCAGCTTCAGGCATTGGACGCGTGGGCGCGCGCCGAGGCTGAGAAAAACATACGCTAGAGTCTGGTTCCCGTCGTTTTCATCGGGGACCGATGGTTCTTCGCCATCGGCCCCCGATGCGTATATCCCTAGCGCCTCCTTACTCTCTTTCGGTATGCAAGCGTTCCTACGCCGAGTGCTGCTGCCGATGCCATGAGGAAGGGGAGCATCTTTAATGCGAAGCTCATAAGCTCATCGCCGGTCTTCCCGAGGCTTTTCCCCTTTGAGGTGCCGCCGTTTATGCCGTCGGTGGGGCTGTTGTTTTCGGCGACATTCACGATGGCGTGGGCGATGCGTGCATCTTCAAGGCTTGGAGAGATGAGCGTTGCCCTGTTGGAGAACTTCGTTCCCGCGAGAGCCTCGTCAACGATATCGGCATCGAAGGTTATCGTTGCAGTGCTTCCTTTTTCCAGCGTTCCGAGGAACACGGAGAAGGTGTTGCCGTCGCTTTCGAGAGCGGCGTCAATAGGCTTCCCGTCAACTGCGATTTGAATGCTGTCGAAATCAATGGGGGCGCCGCTGGGCATCTTCATGTCCGAGATCAGCACGTTTTCGACATCGTTGCCGATTGCCGTTGCCTCGATGGTGAAGGTTGCCCGCTCGCCAATGGCGACGGTTTCCCGGTCGATGCTCTTCACGAGCTCGGCATCGGTTTTCGAAGCTGGGTGTTCGATTGCGATGACGCTTGCCGAGCTGCGCAAGCTGTCTGGCAGCGTGGGCGAGGCGAGCGTTGCCGTGTTCTCGATCGTTGATCCGACAAGCGCCTCATCTTCGGCGGTCGCCTCGTATTCGACGGAAATCTTCATCCCCGCATCCACCTTGCCGAGTTTCAAGGCGAACGATTGGGCGTCTTTGCTCTCGAAAACGGGTTCAACCTGCCTGTCGTCGATTGTCACGATCAGCGTGGCGTAATCGATGGAGATGCCTTCGGGAAGTCCTTCGTCCAAAAGGATCGCATTCTCAAGGTCGGCCTCGCCAACTTCGATTGAGATGAGATAAGGGATCGATTCTCCGACAACAACGGATTCCTCCGATGTCGATTTCTCGATGGATGCTGACGGGATTGTCTCGCCGGCAGGTGCGGTGACCTCGATGATTGCCTGCGCTGTTCGGTCGCCATCGAGCGTCGACGAGGCGAGCGTCGCGCTGTTGGCGACCTTGCTGCCGACAAGACTTTCATCGGTTATTCTTGCTGTGAACGACACTTCTGCGGTGTCGCCCTTCTCGAGAGTGACAAGTGCTATCGAGAACGCATTTCCCTGCCGCTGCACGAGGGGATTGTCGAAGACCTCGCCGTTCACTTTTGCCTCGAAGCTGTTGAAGTCGACCTCGACACCTTTCGGCAGGCTCTCATCGGAGATGACCACGTCGCGAACGGTTCCGCTAAGCGCATGGACCCTGATGGTGTAGGTGAAATCCTCGTTTAGCCGAACGGTCTGGGTGCTCGCTGTCTTTTCGAGCGAGGCGTCTGGCTTCGCTTCGATCACTTCAACGTCGCATGCGGCGCTCGACCCCGCGGCATCCCTCGCCGCTCCTTGCGCGCGGTTTACGACATGCTCGGATGCGGTGCACATCGTCGCTGCGTATTCCACGGTCATCGTTTCCCCGGCGCGAAGGGCGACGCCCGTTTGGAGGGAGAATCCGCGAGCAGGCCCGTTCTCGTCGTTGTTCCAAGTGACATTAAGGTTGCTAACGGCAGATCCGTCCGGTCCGGTGACGATGATTGACGAAGGGTCGATTTCGGCGAGCTCGCCGTTTTGGAAGGCGTCTTCGATAGCGATGTCGTGCGCGGTCGTGCCTTCCTGCGTTTGTGTGACGCAAATCGAGTAGTGGGCCGCGTCTCCTGTCTCATAACGTGTCTTGTCGGCTGATTTCGAAACCTGGAGCTGGGCTTTTTTCACTGTGATTGATTCTTTGTCGCCTGTCTGCGTGTTGGGCTCGTCGGTTGTGGCAGTCGCTGTGTTTTCGATGGTTGACCCCGCGAGGGAATCGTCGGCGATGGCGACGGTGTAATCGACGAATATGGCCGTATCGCCTTTCTCGTCGAGCGGGTTTTGGCCTTGCTCGGTCTGCTCTCCGAAGCGATAGAACGTGCGATCGGACGCGGCGTTTACGAGATTGCGATTCGTCTCAATCGTGAAGGAGGGCTTATCGCGGTCGGTGTGGATGGTGCAGCTATCGGTGATGTCGTTGCCCTCGGAATCCCAAACCTTGATGCTATCCTGCTGCAATTCGACTCCTTCCGTTTGCAGGTCGTCCGATATGACCAGGTTGCGACCGAGTGTTCCCGGCGTGTCGTTGGTCACCTTGATGCGGTAGGCCGCCAAATCGCCCACGCTGTAACTTCCGGGTGAGGCGGTTTTCTCCACTTTCAGCTTCGGCTGGTTGAGCCAAACAAGGGCGCTGTCCCGTTTGGGGGAAGCGTTGTCCGCGCTCACCGTCGCCGTATTCTCGATTTCCCATCCCGCGATGGGGGTCTGCGGATAGCAGGTATACGTAATGGTGACGGGGACGCCTGCAGGGAGATGGCTGATGAGCGTTTTGAACCCCGTGCCCGCCGATTCGGTTGCGCAGGTGACCTCGCGTTGCTCGGTTTGCCCCTGGGCATCGTCTGCTGTCCCAGTTGGATACGCGATGCGATCGGGCACGCCGGTGATGTCGACCATCGGGTCGCCTTCGCTCGTCCGCTTAATCTTGAGCCCTTCGGGAAGGCTCTCATCGCTTACGATGACGTTGTTCGCGATAGTTCCTTCTTCTGTGTTCTTGACGACGATCGCGTAGGTTATCGCCCCGGAATCCTGGTCGGGCGCGCCCATAGAGTGCTCGTATCGGTCTGCGGTCTTCTCGATGGCCAAGCTCGCCGTATTCTCCCAAATCTCGGCGGAACCGGTAGCGTCCGCGCAGTTGTTCGCGCTGGCCGTAGCGATATTCGTCTGCTTGGTGCCGTTGCCCGACGAGGCCGCTATGGCGTCGAAGGCGACATTGAGCCTGTCTCCGTAATTGAGCTTGTCGAGCGAATAGCTCCAGTGGTTGCCCTCAACGCTCGGTGCGGGAATACCCTCAATTCCCGAAGCTCGAAGCGTTTCGGGTATAAGCTTGAGCCCTTCGGGGAGGTCATCGGAAAGTGCGACCTCGCGGCATTGGGCGTTTTTCTCGCTTTGGGTGAGCGAAACGCTGAAGTGGACCACATCGCCCACCTCATATTCGTAGGCGTCTGCGCTTTTCTCTACCTGGAGCTTTGGCGGGACCAGAGACGTCTCAACGTCGTTGCTCGGGTAGGTACCTTCATTGTTCACGTGGGCGTATGCGCTATTCGAAACCGCAAGCGATCCGTCGGCGGGGTATTCGGTGAGCACCGCCTTGAAGACGAAGCGATACGTTTCGCCCTGCATGCGCATGGAGTCTTTCAGGTAGCTTTGCGAGAACTTGAACTTCACGGTGTTGCCAGGGTTGCCTCCATCGTCAGGTCCCTCATAAACGACCTCGCCCGCGTTTTCGATGAGATTCCCTTCCTCATCCGCAAGATATCCGCTGCCCTCGACGTAGTGCATCTCGTGGGGAAGTGCATCGACGATTTCGAAATCGGTGTACGAATAGCCATTTCGGCAGGTCACGCCGCGCTCGTGCACGGGGGCGCTGACGGTGTAGGTCACCGCGTCGCCAAGCGAGACCCCATCGGTCTCATCAGCGGTCTTTGTCACTTCGAGCTTGCCCTCTTCGGTGATGTCGTTGCTCGGGTTTGGCACGGTGAGAAACTCGTTCGTCATGGCGAAAAACGACTGGGCAGTCGAATGGCTTCCCGTCCAAGTCGACGTGAACGAAAGCTCGATAGGAACTCCCTTGTTCGACTCGGTCGTGTCGAAATAGGCTCCCACCAGGCCAAGCTTGTAGAGGGGGTCGCTCGGGTCGGTGCTGATGGCGCCGTGCTCGTCCCCGACGCCGCCGCACGCGTAGTCGGGCGACGAGACAATGCTTTGCTCTTGGTCGATGGAAAGGAAGTCGTTGTTGGCGACGACCTGCGCGAGCGAGACGGCGCCTCCGAAGCCGAATTTCTGTCCGACATCCAAATCGATGCAGGTCATATGGCCTTTTATCTCGTAGGGATCGTCGGTTCCCGCATGGAAGAACGCAACGCTTACCTTAAGGTCGGTCAAGCCCACGGTATAGAAATTCAGGTTTTCGATGAGCGAGCCTGTGCGTTGATAGTCGCAGTTCACGAACACGCCAGGCTGGAAGGTGTCGTAATCGGCACCTTCTTCGTATTCGCCCCAGCCTGACTCGCCGTTCGACATGACGGGCTCGACGTAATTCCAGTCGGAAAGCGTGACGACGGCGTCGACCTTGTCGTTTTGGTAGCTTGCGCCGGTGTAGCGGAGCGCGAAGCTGCCTTTAGGTGTCGCGCTGTCGATGCGCGCAGCAAACCCTGAGTCGTCAGGCGAGGCTAGCTCGTCGTAGTCCCGCGGGTAGAATTGCTTGATATTCGCTTCGTTTGTGAAGCCGCGCACAATCTCGACGTCGGTAAACCCGATGCCCCAGTTGTACCCCTCTGGCGTGAAGGACTCCTCTGGGATGTATTCGATAGGGACCTTGCTTGCCGCCTGCGCGATCTTGGGTGCGCAAAGCGCGGTTGCCGGGGCAAGTCCTACGATGAGGACGATTGCCAGGATGATGCGAATAGCCTTTTGCTTTGTGTGGCTGGGTGGCGAGGGAAGCGCTCTTGAGCTAGCCATAAGAGCCTCCTCGCACATCGAGTTCAAAGAATGGGCTGTTCATAATGCTCCTTTCTCGCGAAGTGCGCTCAGTGCGCCGGGGAGATTGAGCATAGCGTCGCGTTCTGGCAGGCAGATTGCGCGAACCTTGTCGTTTTGCCACGCGTTATCTGCACGCAGGAAGCCGCAAATACCTTAAGGACGCTCAAAGATTAGGCGCCAAATGCCTCGGGGTGCCCAAAGATTAGGCGGCGATTCTGCATCCATTCGAATTTCTTGGGCAGGATTTCGGCGCGCATTCCCGAAACTCTGTCGAAAACCTGGCAGAAACTCGGCAACGGTTCGGCAACAAAAGCCGTGCATGGGTGTAGGTTTTCTGCGCTGGGCGCCTCGCGCGTCGCGGCTTTCCTATAATGAGCGCTGAACGTGTTAATTGGCGACTCGCCTTTTCACCCTTTCTGGATGCGAGAAGCTTGTTGTTCCCTACCCCTTCAAGCCTTCCGAGGAGCCGCTTGCATGGATGTCGTCCTTATGATTCTGTACGTCTCGATTTTGCTCGGATTTCTCGTGTTCATCCACGAAGGCGGGCATTATCTGGCTTCGCGCGCGTTCGGCGTGCGCGTGACCGAATTCATGATCGGGTTCCCCGGGCCTGGCATCGGCTTCACCAAATGGGGCACGAAGTTCGGCGTGACCTGCGTTCCCCTCGGCGGTTACGCGAAGGTGTGCGGAATGGAACCGGGTGAGATGAGCCCCCATTTGGAAAGCGTGCTTGCGGCGGTATACCGTCGCGGGACGGCCAACATGGAGGACATTGCGCAAGATTGCGGTATCTCCAACGACGATGCCTCGGCCGCCCTCGATGAGTTGGTGGAGTGGGGAAGCATTCAGGGACCTACCAAAAAAGACAAATTCAACACCTACCGTGCCATGGCGATTCGTCCCACCAAAAAGCAGATCAAGCGTGCCGAAGAGGCGGGACAGCCGGTGCCTCTTGCCTACGAGCTGGGGCAACCGCGACTGGTCGACGATCCTCATGCTCTTTTCGAAAGCGAATACAATCAGCAGTACCGAAGCCTTCCCTTCTGGAAGCGCACGGTCATCCTTCTTGCGGGAATTGCCGTAAACCTGCTGTTCGCCGTCCTCGTTTTCGTGGTGGTGTACTCCATCGTGGGCGTCGATATGACGAACTCGCAGACGGGCGAGGTGGCGCACATCACCGTGTCCCCCCTGCGCTCGCTTGAAATCGGCTTCACTTATATCGGTACGGTTGTCCAAATGGTGGCAAGCCTGTTCAACCCGCAAACGGCGGCCGATGTCGTGTCGAACTCGACGTCGGTGGTCGGCATTGCCGTCATGTCGAAAACCTATGCCGAAGCGGGCTTCCTCGAGTTCGTCTTCTTCATGGCGATGCTGTCGGTGTCGCTTGGCATCATGAACCTGCTGCCGATTCCTCCCCTTGACGGGGGCCGTTTCGTTGTGGAAATCTTCCAGAAGCTTACGCGAAAGAACGTCTCGATGCGCGCCCTAAGCTATATGAGCGCGGCGGGAATGATTCTCTTCCTGGGATTTTTCGCCATCATGGTCAATCAGGACGTCCAGCGTTTCATCTTCGGCAACTGGGGCTAGTCCGCACGCCGCTCGCCCAAATGCTTGCGTTCGCGCCGCAGGGTGACCCCCTTTCTTGCTAGGCTCTTTGGGAAAAGTGAGGCAACGGGCGAGAGGACGCAGGGTGCTCAACAAAGCTCCAATCGGCGTGATATTCGACTGCGACGGCACGCTTCTTGACAGCATGGGCGTGTGGCGCGAGATGGAAAGCGAGTTCGCGCATCGGGCGGGCGGCGAGCTGTCGCCGACCGACAAAGACCGGCTGACAACGATGACCACGCCCGAGGCGGGCGAGTTCTTCCACACGAAATTCGGGCTGGGCTCATCCCCCCAAGAGGTCGTGCGCATGGTGGGCGAGTGCATGATGGAGTTCTACTCGACCCATGCGACGGCGCGCCCGGGTGCGCTCGCGTTCGTTCGCGCCCTGTTCGAGCGCGGCATCAGGCTGTCGGTGGCCTCTTCCTCCCCGATGCCGTATTTGCTGGCGGGGCTTTCCCATACAGGGTTCCTTCCGATGCTCGACGCGGTGGTTTCAGTCGATGACGTGGGGAAACCGAAGCGCGAACCCGCGGTATACGACCGCGCGCGCTCGCTTATGGGCACTGAACTTTCCCATACCTGGGGTGTGGAAGATGCGCTGTACGCGATCGGCACGCTCAAGCGGGCGGGGTACCATACGCTAGCGGTGTACGACTGCGATATGTCAGGAACCTACGCAGCGCTTTCCGCCTCAGCCGAGCGCGCGGTGCGCGATTTCCGCGAGCTTAACCCCGACGAGTTCATCGAATTTGCCCGAATGGTTGCCATGCCGTAGGAAAACACGCGACTCCATTCCCTATAATGGACGGCAGTGTTCATAAGGCGGGCAGCGTTCGAAAAGGGAGCATCATGGCGCATGGGGAAAGGGAAGAGATGGTCGTGGCCGAGGGTGGCGCGATCGATGCCGCATGCGAGCCGAAGCCGAAGATGCCCCTGCTGCTGAAGGTGTTCGGCGTGCTGTGCATCGTGGGCGGGGCGGCCTCCATCCCGAGCGGTGCGCTTGCGGTCGTCGTCATCGTGCAGTTTTTGCGGTCGGGCGGCCTTGCCGAGGAGGCGCTCACGCCCCTTGCCGTGACGGTCGTTCTCGTTGTTGCCCAGGCGGCTATGTTGGTGCTGTTCATCCTGCTGGGCGTGCGTCTTCTCCGTAACAAGCGCCGTTATGCCGCGCTCACTGCCGAGGTCCTCATGGCGCTCGCGGCAGTGGCCTTCGTCTGCAATATTATGCTCAACGGCACCGATGTCCATATCGTGCCGACGCTGGTCATCCTCGTGCTTTTGTTCTTCGTGTCGGGTTATGTCGACCCGTCGCTTTCCGAGGAGCGCGAGCTGCAGCGCAAGCTCCGCGACATGGAGACGCGCGACCAGGCGGAAGAGGGAACGCTCGGCCTGGACTCAACGGGGCGCGGCTATATCGCGCTCAACTTCTTCAACGTGTTCTGGATTTTCGTGGTCTGCAGCGTGTTGGGCCTGGTCATCGAGGTGGTGTACCACTTCGTCATCGTCGTTCCCGGCGAGTATCAAGATCGCGCGGGCATGCTGTTCGGGCCGTTCTCGCCCATCTACGGCGTGGGCGCGGTGCTTATGACCATGGCGCTCAACCGCTTCCACGACAAGCCGGTGCCCGTGATCTTTTTGGTGAGCGCTGTGATCGGCGGCGCGTTCGAGTTCTTCGTCAGCTGGTTCATGGAAACCGCATTCGGCGCTGTGGCCTGGGATTATACGGGCACGTTCCTCTCGATCGATGGACGCACGAACGGCATGTTCATGGCGATGTGGGGCATGCTGGGCGTGCTGTGGATCAAGGCACTCCTGCCGAAGATGCTCGACGTGGTGAACTTGATTCCCTGGAAGCTGCGCTATACCGTGACCGCAGTCGCTACGGCGCTCATGCTCGTGAACGCCATCATGACGCTGCAATCGCTCGACTGCTGGTACGGGCGGTTGTCGGGGCATGTTCCCGAAACGCCCATCGAACAGTTCTACGCCACGTATTTCGACAACGACTTCATGGCGAACCGGTTCGAGAGCATGACTATCAATCCCGACAGCGCGACGCGCGGGTCAGGGGCGCCGCCGGACAGCGCTCTCGGCTAGGGGCTATTCGGTCGCGCGCTGAGACGGCGCGGCTTCGGGTCGGTCCAGTTGTCTTTGCAGGAAAAAAGGCCGCTGCGGCGCGGGAGTGCTGCAGCGGCCTTTTAATGATGCGGCCCATGAATGGGAGCGGTTTGCGATCGGGAATTTCTACGCCCAAGGGTCGCGCTCGAACAGGGGGTTTGTCTCCCGTCGGTCGGAATAGGGGTCGTAGCCGTCGTCGTCTTCGCTCTCGGCGCGGATGCAGGGATCGCGATGCGCAGGGGCATGCTTGCGCGCTGCCTCGGCAAGAAGCTCCTCGGCGGTTTTTCGCGTCTTGCCCTGCTCGTCTTCCGAAACGCTATTCGCCATCTGCTGCCCCCTCGTGTCCAATCGCGTCGATTTCATACGGCGTCGTTTGGTACACATAGTAGTTCAGCCAGTTGGTGTAGAGCAACTGCGCGTGCGCGCGCCAGGTCGATTCCGCAGGCTGCGCGGGGTCGTCGTTGGGGTAGTAGTGCTTGGGCAGCGGCGCGTTCGGGTGGGTCTTCGAGTCGCGCTCGTATTCCACATTCAGGGTTTCGCGGTCGTATTCGGGGTGGCCGAACACGAAGAAATTGCGGCTGTCCGTGCTTTTCGCCATGTAGACGCCGGCCTCGTCCGACTCGGCGATGATTTCCAGGTTGGGGTTCGCCTCGATGTCCTCGGCTCGCACGTTGGTGTAGCGCGAATGGGGCGCTCGGAAGCGGTCGTCGAACCCGCGCACCCAGGGGGAAGACGGCTTCACGACGCGGTGCTCGAACACGCCGGTCGTCTTCTCGTCGAGCTCGTACTTCTCGACGCCGTAGCGATAGTAGATGCCCGCCTGGGCTCCCCAGCAGATATGCAGGGTGGAGTGGACGTTCGTCTTCGACCAGTCCATGATGCGCGTGAGTTCTTCCCAGTAATCGACGTCGTGGAAATCGAGCAGCTCAACGGGCGCGCCCGTGATGATAAGGCCGTCGAAGTGCTCGTCTTTCACGTCGTCGAAGGAGACGTAGAACGTTTCCAGATGCTCTTCGGAGACGTTTTTCGCGACGTGGCTCTTCGTACGGAGGAGCTCCACCTCGATCTGCAGCGGCGTGTTCGAGAGCTTTCGCAGGATCTGCGTCTCGGTGGTGATCTTGGTGGGCATAAGGTTTAGGAGCAGCACGCGCAAAGGGCGGATATCCTGGTGCAGCGCGCGGTGCTCGGTCATGACGAAGATGTTCTCTTTTTCGAGTTGCGCGGTTGCCGGCAGCGAATCGGGAATCTTGATAGGCATGGCGCATCCTTTCGTCTGATAGAAACTTCCTCGCTATCCTAGCAAAATATCAGTTCACCCAATTATATGAAGCAGTGATAACACATTATCGAGCAAACAGGGAAAGCAGGCGGCACGAGTCGATCTCTGCATTCCCGATTTCCGAAGACTTTCTGCAGATGGCCATGAATAAGACGATTCCGACTTGACTTCCCCTCGCCAAGCCAGGTAGACTGCAAAAGTTCGCTTTCAAAAGCCCCGTGAAAGCAGTAAAGGCAGAAGCGTTGTGCCAACGGAGTCCAGGCCTGAGGTATGCGCGTCGGCGTAGGAAACTGGCATCTGGCTGACCTGCACTTTTGAAAACAAACACCCGCTTGCGGTAACGCGCAAGCGCCCCTTGGAAGGGCCCTTCGGCTCGTTCAAGGAACAGAGTATCTATTGGAGGAAGCAAGTGAAGACGTATCATGCGAAGCCCGGCGAAGTCGAGCGCGAATGGCTTCTGATCGACGCAACCGATCAGGTTCTCGGCCGCGTGGCCACCAAGGCCGCACAGATTCTCAAGGGCAAGCACAAGCCGCAGTACACCCCGCATGTTGATACGGGCGACTTCGTGATCATCATCAACGCGGACAAGATTCGCGTTACCGGCACGAAGGCTGCAGCGAAAGAGTATTACCGCCACAGTGGTTTTCCCGGTGGTCTCAAGTCCGAAACCTTCACCGAAGCCATGGAGAAGCATCCTGAGCGCGTGATCGAGCATGCTGTTAAGGGCATGCTGCCGAAGAACACGCTGGGTCGTGCCCAGGGCATGAAGTTGAAGGTGTACGCTGGCCCTGAGCATCCCCATATGGCTCAGAAGCCCCGCGAGATCAAGATGGAGGGTTAATCATGGCAGGTGAAGCTCTGTATTACGGCACTGGCCGTCGTAAGAACGCCGTTGCTCGCGTGCGCCTCGTCCCGGGCACGGGCAAGGTGACCATCAATGGTCGCGAGGGTGCTGAGTACTTTGGCCGCGAGGCTCTTCTCGATTACGCGAAGACCCCGTTCAAGGTAACCGACACCATGGATCACTTCGACGTGATCGCTCGCATCAACGGTGGCGGCATCTCGGGTCAGGCCGGCGCTCTGCGTCACGGCATCTCCCGCGCTCTGCTCGACGCCGGCGACTATCGCGCCGAGCTCAAGAAGGCCGGTTACCTCACCCGCGACTCTCGTGTGGTCGAGCGTAAGAAGTACGGCCTGAAGAAGGCTCGTAAGCGTCCGCAGTTCTCGAAGCGCTAGTTTCTTCTGGAACATACACGGTTGCAAACCCCGTCGTTCATCCGAGCGGCGGGGTTTCTTTTTTTTTTCTGAGGGGAAGGGTGCGGGCAAGTTGCAGGCATGCTCGACGCGGACGCGCCTGCTGGTGGTGCAACGGGTCGGTTTTGTTCCAGTCGGTCTAAATTAATTGTCTTTTTCGACCAGGGAGAACAGCTCTTTCCTGCTTGATATTCCGAACTTCTGATATATGTGGTGGAGATGGGCCTTCACCGTACCCTCGGAAATGAACATGTCGTTGGCAATCTGTAGATTCGTCTTCCCTTGCATAACAAGGTGGAATAACTCCGTTTCCCGATCGGTGAGACCATGGGCGGCGCTTAAGCTGTTCAAGCGAATCAGGGTGTAGGTTCCGTCGTTGAGGCGGTCCGCTTTCGCCCCATCCTCCTTGATCATATCGCTTTCGAGCTTCCAGAAGGCAAAGAGGCTTTTCTCGGATATGAGACTCAAGGTGGTCATGACGATAAGGACAAGGGAGATGGTTCCGAGGATTGCGGTCGCTGTGGGGTTGTCCAGCTGGTAAACGATGGTGCTCACCTGGATTCCAAGTACTCGCATGCTGAATTGGGTGCCGGCGAGAAGCGAGAATAGCCATATGGCAGAAGCGCGCATACCGTATGAAATTGTGCATACCAGCAGGATAAGTAATATCTCCATGGCAGAGTATCCGGCATTGAGAACTAGCGCTGCGATGACGCCATTGCGGCCTGGAATCACGGCGACGAGGAGAAATCCTCCAATCATCAAAGGGAGCGCGATACGGAAAAGGAGCGAAGCGTCGAATCGCTTGCTGTTAATCAGTATCAACAAGATAACAATGACGCTGGGGATTACTGCAGCGTAGCGGGCGAAAACTGCGTTTGCCATGGGGGAGGCAACGCCGTATGCAAAGGAGTATACGGCGATGAACAGCAGAGCTTTGTAGGGAATGGGGAAATACTCCTTTTCGCGGTTGCCTGTCGTGCCGGAATCCGCAGAGGCATCTGCTTTAGGAAGCGTTAGGCTGCTGTCCGCTTTGTTGCAGGCTAAATGATAGCTTGCAGCGGAGGCGAGAATCGATACCGTCAGCATGAAGAGAATACGCGGGATGGGATTGAGCTCTGTAAGGAGCACAATGCATTGCGCCATTATGATGGCGCAGCAATTGGCGAATATAGCGCGATTCGGGCTAAGCTTGGCATAGAGGTCGACCCAGAGGGCTGACAGGATTATTGTTCCGACGGATTGCAGCAAGGCGCAAGCTAATGATAGGGCAGAAATTAGACTGCTCGGCAAGCTAAAGAATGTTACTGCCATTGCGAGAAGTGCCGCAAGGTAGCATAGCAAGCCGACTTGAAGCCCTGTTTTCCTAATTGCTCTAGACCCCAATCGGTAAACGATAGCCGCGAGCGCAAAAGCAACTACTGCGTTTGCGATAGAGCGGAAATTCGGAAAGAGAGCGGCGCCAAACAGTTCGCCATAGGGGATCCCCGAAGTTGATGTGCAGGCTTTAAGCAGTGCGTAGCCATAGTATGTGACGGGGATGGCGGCTATCGAACCGACAACGATTCCTATTCTGCCCATGCATTCCCCTTCCTTGAGCTATTCCTGTCGATGATCTGAGCGACCCCTCAATTGTTTTTCGAGTTCATACTGCAGTTTACGGGAAGTTTATTTTCAGGGGTTTAGCCATTTACACGAATTGTCTAGCGTTCGGTTGATGCGCCCGAGAAGGGTCTCTGAAATCATCCAGCTTGCAAGAAAAGGAGGGTGCGAGCTTCGAGGAGGGGGTGCCGTTTAGAAGCGACCGGCCCGATTAGCGACTATCGAAAAAAGGGGACCTTAATGGCAAAGAAGGAAAAAGCTCTTGTCCAGGTGGAGCGGGACCGAGCGATGGATGAAAAGCTGAGCGAGGAGTTCGGCAATCAAGAAAAACGGGCTAGGCGAAAGAAGAACGTCCGCAGAGGTTGGTGCATCACTCTCGTTATCCTGCTGCTTTCCAGCTTGATTAATTGGGGAATCGTTACCGGAATGGGGAACGTCTCCATCGATCGCATCAAGCTGTCGGGAAACGATGGTGCCGAATTCAGCGGGTTGGTGTATCGTCCGCAAAATGCAACCGACGCCACCCCAGCTCCTGCTGTGCTCATGTATCACGGCAATGCGGGTAATGCTCGCAACCACGAATCGTGGGCGATGGAGTTTGCGCGTCGTGGCTTCGTGGTGATTTCGATTGATCAATTCGGAGCCGGGAACTCGCAAGGGTATTTTGACGGCTCGAAAGAAGGCCCGCTCACGATGCGCTCGCTCGTGGATGAGGCGGAGCAGTTCTACGAGTACGCGCTTACCGTGCCCTATATCGACAAGGACAACATCATTGCTTCGGGCCACTCCATGGGCTGCACGTCTGCTGCAGGGGTGGGCGCTCTCAACAATGCAAAGGCAATCCTGCTCGCCTCTCCTGTGATTATGCTCGAGAAGGGAACCGCCTATTCTGACGCATGGAACAGCTACACGGGCGATGTTGCTGCGCTGATGGGCGCGGTTGAGCTTAAGGGCGACACTTACGACGAGAAAGCTGAGGCAGCGCAGAAATCTGCTCTTCCCATGTTGCAGAAGTATCCTGGTCAGGAGAATGCTGAGCGTATCGTGCCCGATCAGGTGTACGGGTCTTTTGCCGAGGGGAATGGTTTTATCTACCAGATCGAATACAACCGCATCCATGAGGCCGCATTCGTTAGCGATCAGACGATCGGAAATCTCCTCAAATATGGCCAGGAAGCCATTGGTGATGCTGTTCCCAATTATATCGATTCCTCTGATCAAATTTGGATGTATAAGGATTACAGCGGTTTGCTCGGAATCTTCGCATGGGCTGCGTTTGTTTTCGCGACTGCGCTGCTTTTAATTGAGGAAGTGCCCGCTTTCGCTTCGGTGCGCCGCCCGCTCGCCCGCAATGTCGGCTTCCGCGGCAAGGGCTTGGTTATTGCGACGCTGGTTGGACTCCTTGTTCCGTATCTGGTGATTAAGACGGACGCATTCGGCATCGTCGGTGGTCGTTTCTACGACAACCTTCGCGCAGCTGGTTTCAATTTGGGTTATTCCAACATGGGCTTCGGCGTCGTTGTCGGGCTGGCAATTGTGTGCACTATCGGCTGCCTTGTCTATATCCTCACCGAGCGTAAGAAGAAGGCACTGAAACCGTGCGATTTCGGAATCACACCTGCCGACTGGGGCGAGAAGGAAACTACGGGCGAAAAGGCGAAGGCTATCGCTGGCATGATCGGCAAAAGCGCGCTGGTTGCCGCCCTCACGCTGCTAATCGGATTCCTCTACTTGCAGCTGCAGTCGACGATTCTGGGCACCGACTTCTATGCGTGGTTCTTCGGCGTCAAAGATCTTCCAGTGGTCAAGGTTCCTAACTACCTTAACTATTGGATCGTGTTCATCCTGTGCTTCGTTGTGCTGTCTATCGATATGAACGTTATCCGTCGTCTGCCGACTACGGGAAACGAGACCAAAGACCTTATCATCGCAATGGCTGTAAACGTGGTCGTTGGCGTGACGATGGTGATTGTCATTGTGGCCGTGAAGTGGTTCCTGCAGACCATCGGCAGCCCCGCTGACACCAATTGGCTCTGGAACATGGGGCTCGATACCCAGCGTATTTGGGGTCTGCCTGTGGGTATGACCGTTGCCACTGCTGGTGCAACTTTCATTTACAAGAAGACTGGCAACCTGTGGCTGTGCGCCCTGCTCGTGGGTTCGGTCGCGTGCCTTATGGGCTTGCTTTACGGCGGTACCCGCTTCCACTACCTGACCTTCTTCTATGGGTAGTATCCGAGCGTAGCTAGTCTCGCTCTTTGCTCTCCCTCCCATGCGCCCGTGCGGTTATTGCGCGGGCGCATTTTATTTGAAGTGGTAACCCGAGTTGAAACCCTGCGGTTTCGACAGCGTGGCGGTTGTCGCTATTTCTTACGCAGGCGATTGACGGGGTGCATCTGGAGCCCGTGGACAAGCGCTTCGTAGGGCATGTTCCAAAATGGGTTCACCCTGTCGTCGAGAAGGTTGTCGGCGTCGCCTGGATGAGCTAGGGCGTATCGCAGGATGCTTGACAGATGCCCCACAAGCATCGTCGCCATAAAATCGAAAGTTGGCGCAGGGAGGTAGCGTCCACCCAGGATAAACCGAATATCGGCTTCGATTGCCGGCCTGTAGAGCTCGCTGAAAAGCGTTTCGAACTCGGGCTCGCCGACAGCGAAGACCTTGCGGTAGAACGGCTCATCTTTGAGGACGCATTCCACGAGTGCTCGGTAGAATGCTGAGAAGTCGAGCGTTCTTGCGCCGATCTCGACGTGGGTATAGTAAGGGAGCATCTCGGTCGGTGCGGTCGCATTAAGTGGAGCGGATATCAGGTCGCACTTGTCGATGCGCGATGCAAGCACAAAAGCCAAATCGACGCGGAATTTGTAGAGTGCAACCTCGTATTTGTTCGCAAAGTGATAATAGAACGTGTTGCGATTGATGCCGAGCTTGTCGATGAGCGTTGCGACGCGAACTTTGCGCAAGGAATCGCTTCTCACCATATCGGCGAATGCGTCGACAATTTCTTGCTTGGTGTCCGGTGCGGCCATGCCCGATCTCCTTTCATGCTGCCTAAAGTCTATCAGGAAAAACACGCGGAAACGACGGTTGCCCTCATGAATCGATGGACAGTTCGGCAGTTTGCCTATTTTCGATGATGACATGAGACTCGATAATAAAAACGAGAGGGGGATGGAGTGCACATCTGTCCGAATGCTGCACTTAGGCGCGTTCAACCTCTTCTCTCCTTGCGGCCTCAATGCGCCGCCTTTCCCTTCGAGTCCGCTTCGATTTTAGTGGCGTGCGGAGTGGTCATCGAGGGCCCTCAAGGAATTCCCTTCGTCTTCTTGTTGGGGAGTTATCCCGAATTCTACGCCACCAGGGTTGCGCCCGCGAAATGCATCGCGGGCGCACTTGTCTTTGCGGGCTCTCGTTTCTAGTTTCTTGGTATATGGACAAAAACCAATATTGTCTATTAATAAATGAGCGAAATCTTCGGACAATAAATCTGTATTAAGCGCGACCCTATCGTGCTGCGCACGACCGACAAGGAGGAAACATGGAAGACGCCAAGCGTCCGCTCGAAGGAATAAAGGTTCTCGAGATGGCAACGTTCATCGCGGTTCCGGCTGTTGGCCGCATCTTGGCCGACTTGGGTGCCGAAGTCGTGAAAATCGAGTCTGCGAAGGGTGATAACCTTCGCTTCACCGCTCCTAACGAGGGCCGCCCGTCAGACCCGCACGAGGACATCAACTTCGATTTGGAAAACTCCGGCAAAAAGGGCATCGTCGTCGACTTGCGCACCGACAAGGGGCGCGAGGTTCTCTTCAAGTTGCTCGACGAAGCCGATGTCTTTCTCACCAATTGGCGTCCTCAGGCGCTTGCTCGCAAGAATCTCACCTACGAAGATCTTAAAGGTCGCTACCCGAGCCTCGTTTACGCCAGCCTTACCGGCTATGGCGAGAAGGGTCCCGATAAGGACCTTCCCGGATTCGACTACACGGCGTTCTTTGCGCGTAGCGGCTGGTCGGGCTCTCTTTATCAGAAGGGCACCGTGCCGTCTAACCTCATCCCCGCAATCGGCGACCATCAGGGCGCACTTGCTTTGACCGTCGGCGTGCTCGCGGCGCTCTTCCGCGCCAAGATGACCGGCAAAGGCGAGAAGGTCACCACGAATCTTCTGCATACCGCTGTGTGGGTGCAGTCCTTCCAGATTCAGGGTGCGCAGTACGGCAGCGAGTTCGGCGGTGTCAGCTATCCGTTCGACCGTCGCGATAACCAGCTGCCCTATCAGCCTGCCGTTCAGACGAAAGACGATCGATTCCTGCAGGTCATGGGGCCGAATTTCGACATCTATTACCCGCTCATCCTGAAGGCGATTGATCGCGAGGACGTGCTTTCCGACCCGGTTTTGAGCGACCAGAAGGAAATGATCCGCACGGGCCGCGTCGGCGAGGCTTACGACATCATCCAAGCCGGCTTCAAGGCGAAGACCGCCAAGGAGTGGGAGCCGATCCTCACCGAGCTGGACATCCCGTTTGCGCTTTGCCAAACCTACGACGAAGTCATCAACGATGAGCAGGCGTGGGCGAACGACGTATTCTGCAAAGTTGACTATCCGCGTGGCGAGAAGGCCATGGTTCGTCCTCCGATCGACTTTGAGGAAACGCCTCTTCCGCCGTACGAAAAGGCGCCCCTGCTTGGTGCTGACACCGTAGCCGTTCTGTCCGATCTTGGCTACACCGACGAGGAAATCAAGTCGATGGTCGACGACAAGACCGTTGGCGTGTGGGAAGAGAAATAGGGGGGATCTCATGGTTCAGTTGGAGCCGGCGAAAAGCCTGGCCGGGCGAGTGTTGGCCGAAGTTGCCAACGACGTGTATGAAAATGCTATCAAGGCGAAGGAGCGGGGCGAGAAGGTCGGCTGGATCTCCTCGAACTTCCCTCAGGAGATTCCGACCACGTTGGGCATCCCTTGCGTCTACCCGGAAAGCCAGGCGGCTGCGATTTCCGCGAAGGGCGCTGGTCAGGAGATGTGCGAGCATGCGGAAGGTGAACTCGGCTTTTCCAACGACATCTGCGCGTACTCGCGTATCAGCATGGCGTACGCCGACCTTGCCAAATGCCCTAACGGCGAGCGCGAGATGCCGCTTCCCGATTTCGTTTTGTGCTGCAACAACATCTGCGACTGCATGCTCAAATGGTACGAGAACCTCGGCAAGATGCTCGATGTCCCCGTCATTGTGATTGACGTTCCCTTCAACAACAAGTACGACGTTGACCGCAAGCGCATCGACTACATCGGTGCTCAGTTCCGCGATGCCATCGCGCAGCTCGAGGAGATCACGAACAAGAAGTGGGACGAGGAGAAGTTCGAGGAGGTCTGCAGGGTATCCGGCCGAATCGGCGAGGAGTGGCTTAAGGCGACCAAGCATCTCAACTACAAGCCGGCCCCCTACAAGGGCTTCGACTTGTTCAACCACATGGCGGTGGCGACCATGGCGCGAGGCCAGCAGCGCTCGCTCGACGCGTTCATCGAGTTCAACAAGGAGTGCGAGCAATTCATCCGCGAGCACAAGTCCACGTTTAAGGGCGAGGAGAAGCATCGTGTCATGTTCGAGGGCATCGCGTGCTGGCCGTATCTGCGCGTGACGTTCTCCACGATGAAGGACCTTGGCATCAACGTGACCTCCTGCGTGTACGGACCGTCTTTCGCTTTCCAGTACAGCAACTTCGATGAATTGATGGAAGCCTACGCCTCTGTTCCCAACTCCATCAATCTTGAGCGCTCGACCGAGCTTCGCGAGCGTCTTTGCCTCGAGGGCAAAGTCGATGGGGGCCTTGTCCACATCAACCGCTCTTGCAAGATGTGGTCCGCCACGATGCCGGAGATGGCTCGTCGCATCAGCAACGACTTGAACATCCCCGTCGTCACCTTCGACGGCGACCAGTCCGACCCGCGCAACTTCAGTGAGGAGCAATACATCACGCGCGTCCAGGGTCTCGCCGAGATTATGGAAGCGAATGCGAAGAAGGGTGAGCAATAATGGCTACGATCAGTGAAATCATCTCCCAGCTTTCCGAGGTTGCAGCCCATCCCGAAGCTGAGCTTAACCGTCATCTGGCTGCTGATAAGAAGGTCATCGGTGTTGGCCCGTACTATGTGCCCGAAGAGCTCGTCTATGCGGCGGGGGCCATTCCGTTCGGCGTGTGGGGCCGCATGGGCACAGCGACTGAGGCCCGCAAGTACTTTCCGCCGTTCTACTGCTCCATTTGCCAGATGACGCTGGAGATGGGCTTGAACCACGAGCTCGATAAGCTCTCGGGTTTCATGACCGCGGCGCTGTGCGACACACAGCGCGGTTTCTCGCAGAACTTCCGCGTCGGCGTTACTCAGGTTCCGATGATTTTCGTCTCGCAGCCCCAGAACCGCGCGACGAAGGCTGGTTTCGACTATGCGGTAAGCTCTTATCGCGAGCTTAAGACCCAAGTGGGCGAGGCGTGCGATGCCATCATCGACGACGCCGACCTTACTGAGGCGATCAAGCTCTACAACGAATGGCGCGCTGCCATGCGCACGTTCGTGAAGCTTGCGGGCGAGCGTCCTGCTCTCGTTAGCGTTTCCGCTCGCAACGACGTTGTGAACGCGGGCTACTACATGGACAAGGCGGAGCATCTTGCGAAGGTCAACGAGCTGAACGGCCTTCTTGCGGCAGAGGCTGCAAATACTGACGGATTCTCGAAGATCGTCCTTTCCGGCATCTTCTACGATATTCCTGCCATCAAAGAGATGCTCGACGAGAACAAATACGCCATCGTGGCCGACGACATCGCGAAGGAGTCGCGAGCCTTCTCGCTGCAGGTTCCCGAGGACGGCGACCCCATCGAGGGGCTTGCGCTTGGCTACTGCGAGCTGAAGAACGACTCGATTCTCTACGACGCTGAGAAATCTCATATTTCGCACGTGGTCGACATCGCTAAGGAAAGCGGCGCGCAGGGCGTTGTGCTCTTGCTGGCAAAGTTCTGCGACCCTGAGGAATTCGACGCGCCCCTGCTGGCCAAGGAGTGCCGCAATGCGGGCCTGCCGATCGTCCAAATCGAGGTGGACCAGTCGGCTGAAAGCTACGAGCAGGCGCGTACCCAACTCGAAACGTTCAAGGAGCTTCTCGGCGCCTAAAGAGGGCTTATGGTCGGTTCGCCGATGCATTTGAAGAAAGGAAACGACAATGGATTTTAGCTACACCGACGAGCAGGAGCTCTTAGTCGATAGCATCAAAGAATTCTGCGAGCGCTTCTTCACTGAAGCGAAGATTCGCGACATGTACGAGAAGGAGTCGATGAGCGACGAACTTATCCAGGAGTATCTCGAGGCGGGCTTCGGCCTGATGGGCATCCCCGAGGAGCTGGGCGGCATTCCCTGCGACATGCAGACGCTCGGGCTGCTCACCGAGGAGTTCGCGCACTATTCCGGCGTTATCACGCCGCTTCTCAACAACACGCTCGCCATGCGCGACCTTATCGATTTCGGTTCCGAAGAGCAAGTCGCCGAGGCGATGGAGGCTTACTGCGAGACGGGCAAGCCGACGTTCTCGCTTGGTTTCTCCGAGCCTGCGGCCGGATCCGACAACATGAACATGTCCTGCGTCACCAAGAAGCAGGCTGATGGGACGTACCTTCTGAACGGGCAGAAAACGTGGGTTACCCAGGGGGCTGCTTTCCCGAACATCCTCGTTGTCTCCAAGGACGAGGACCCGTCCCGCGAGAACAAGGGCATGTCGATGTGGCTTGTTCCCCTCGAGACGAAGGGCCTGACCACAGCGCCGCTTCACAAGATCGGCCAGCAGATCATGCCGTTCTGCGAGGTCTACTTCGACGACGTTGTCCTGACCGAGGACATGCGCGTCGGCGAAGAGGGGCAGGGCTTCTACAACCTTATGAAAAACTTCGAGACGGAGCGCTGCCTGATCGTCGCACAGGCCATCGGCGTCGCGCAGGCTGCGATGGACGACGCTGCCGCGTACGTGTCCGAGCGCATGACCTTTGGCAAGCCGCTCGCCAACTATCAGCTCATCCAACTCAAGCTGGTCGAGATGGAAACGGCGATCCAGAACTCCCGCAACATGCTCTACAAGACGTTATGGAAGATGGACAACGGAGAGTCCGTCCGCATCGACTCGGCGCTGCTCAAGCGCTATGCGTGCCAGGAGGCGACTAAGGTCGCGTCCGAGGCGATGCAGATTTACGGCGGGCTTGGCTTTACCACGGAGACGCGCCTTGGACGCCTGTGGGCCGACCTTCGAGGGTTCCAAATCGCAGGCGGAACCGACGAGATCATGGTCTACATCGCCGGTCGTCAGCTTGCCAAGCAATACGCCCGCAAGTAGCCTAAGGGGGACGGTCATGGCGGGAGAGCTTTTCTTGGGAATAGATGTCGGGTCGACGGCTTCGAAATGCGTCGTCATTGACGTTGACGGCGCGGTTCGCGGTAGGGGAATCTTTCCGTCCGGCGCCGGGACGCGGGGTCCGCAG
>NZ_CAKTTZ010000014.1 GCF_934617235.1 uncultured Ellagibacter sp.
CGCTGGGGCTGGCCGCTCCGCTGGACTTTGATCGCGTAGCGGCAAAAACCGAACCGTTAATCGCCGAAGCTATCGCCAGGGGCTTCGGGGATAACCAGGGTTACGGGGTTGTCAGGTTGCAGGCTCATGTCCCACTTATCCAGTATGGCGAAAGCCGCAGCCCCTCCATCGCCATGTCTCCCTTGTCAAAAGATGACAGCTGCCGATTTGAGCAAGCGGTCGGGGAGTAGTAACTGCACCTGGTATCAAAAGTGCAAAATAGTAAATAATTGGATTTCGTTAGTTGAACAGGACTATTTTACTGCTATCTTCTATCGTTCAATTCTCCGTAGGTCGCTAAAGGAAAATAATAAAAACAGTAGTGCCCTGATTACAAATCATATAAAATGACATATTTGCAATGCGTGATTTCCATATGGTTGCTAACTGGGGGGTATCTGTGAATAAAAACGCGCTTCAACGAGCGATGAGCGTCTTGCTTTCTGCAGCGCTTGTGATTTCGTTTGTTCCTGCTCAAGGCCTTGCAGAGTCGGTTGCTTTTGCGGGTTCAAGTCCTGAAGCCGGCGCTTCTGGCGGCGAACGGCTCGGCGACGGGACCGGCTCCCTGGCCGCCGCTCCGAGTGCTTCTGAGGAATCGGTTGATGAAGGCGCATCCGCTGGCGAGCAGTCCGATGGCGGACCTGGAGCGACTGCGCTTGCAAACGACGCTGCGGTAGCCTCTGCATCCGAAGCTTCCGAATCTGATGGGGCCGACGAACCCGCGCCTGCAGCGCACGCTACAGCTCCCCTCGTCAATATTGTCGAGGCGGATGCCGCCGGCAACCCTCATGCGCAGATGTATACCACGCTGCTTGACAAGGACGGAAAGGTCGTGGACACAAACGACCCCAATCGCGCGGTCGACCAGCGTTATAAGCCCGTCGAGCAAGGCGGGGAAGGCGCCGGCCTCTCGAAGGGCGATGGCGTGACGGTTCATTTTCGCATGGCTGCCATAACGCCGAACAACGCCGACGGCGAAGGCACGGGCGTCCAAGAGGACACGACCTACTCCATGGAACTTCCCTGGCAACTCGTTGCCGCCAAGCAGGACAAAAGCGGAAATAAGCTCGTCGACCCCGATGTTCCGCTTAACTTCTTCAATTCTGGGGACATGACTGCCAAGGGCGGCGTTTACTCCAGGCTCGGCTCTGATGGAGCCCCGCTTGCGAACAGCACGGGCGACCCCCTCTACGAGCTTCGCATCGACTTCGCCAATGTTGCCGATCGCGTGGATATTGCCGGCGAGTTCCAGTACACCACTACGGTAAGCCAGAATGTTACCAGCGGCAGCACCGTCTCCCTCACCTATGTTCCCGGTGGTACTGTGAGCTTCAAGGTGAACGACGACCCCACTCCTGGCATTGACGGTGAGTACGGGGCTGCCATCAGCGCGGGCTCCGGCGGCCCCACATCATATTATGTGTACACCTCGCTTTCCAAGAACGCTCCGGAGGGCTCGGCAGACGACGTCTTTGCCTACAAGAATGCCAGAATTTCGCTCGACGACAACATGGGCGTGTGGGTTGACGAGAGCGCCTGGGCGCAAACGGCTCCTGCCGAGGGCAACGTCTTCAACGCTTACGGGGACAACAGCGGTCCTTATTTCTCGCTTGGCGTAACCTATGCCGAGAAGACCGAGGGTGGCAGCAACAAGAGCGCTTGGGTGACCGCCAATCCGTCGAACATCATCGAAAACAGCAACGGCAAGACCGTGGTCCGCTTTTCCCTCGACGGGCTTCAGGTCGATGTTGCATTCTCTGCCGCTGACGCCCTTGAAGGGTCGCTCATCCGCACGGATCATCAATCCTATATCGCCAAGGGCTTCACGCTAAGCGTCACCGACGGCGCTGGCAACGAAGCGAAGGGCATCAAAGCCCTGAACCTTTATGTGCCCACGGTTCTTGCAGGTGACTACGCGGGAACCTGGATGAACGCGCAGCTTTCCCTGCATGCCACTGCCGACTCCCTCAATGCGCTTGATGCCACGGGGTCCCTCAATACTGACCTTGGGCGGTTTGAACAGCCGGATGGAAGCACGGCAACTTTCAATCCCGCTTCGGGCCTCGAATTCGTCAATTCTGCGGTGTGCACGTGGCTCGGCACGAATACCAGCTCCTACAGAGGCAATTACTACTGGCTTGATTTCGACCCTGCGGTGTACAACGACACAGGCGTGAACTTCTACGCCTCTATGGCTTCTTTCCTTCCGGGCAAGAAGCTGGAGTCGGACTATCGCTGGCTTGACAATTCGGGTGGCTACGTGATGAACGATGGCACGGCTTCCACCTTCATGACGGGCGGTGCCGGTCCCGGCACGCAGATCGTCGGCATGACGGGCTCGAACTATTGGCAGTTCATCGGCACGGTGTCCGTGGGCCAGGTTAAGGGCGACTCCAACCTGGTTTCCAATTCCTGCTTCGCTTCAGGCAACGACGGTGGATCACGCGGCGATGCCAAGCTGCAGTACCAGCTGAAGAAGGTGTTTGCCGACGCAGACTCAAGCCAGCAGCTTGTGGTGTATCGCAGCGTCGATCAGAACGGCAACCTGGTGCGCAATTCCTACGGCGACGTGATGTACATCGTGGTAGACCCGCGGACCAACGCCAACGCCCAGCGACAGCAGGAAATCAGCGGCCAAAACTGGTACAACTATCGCGACGAGCGCAGCAACAACATGGAAAGCGCCAAGGGAGGCTCTTGGCGCCTGCACGTGTTCAATGCTCCCCAGTCCTCCCTCCAGATGACGTTCCCGCAGTACGAGGGTTCTTTCGACGTGAGTGACCAGGCCCGCTCGGGTAAGCACATTGCCGACCGGGTGCAGGTGGGCAACGGCTCCTTCAACGCGGAGTCGCGTACCGCGAAGGAGATTTCCTATGGCGTGGGCACGCAGCAGTCTTCCTACATGAATGCCGAGTGGGTGGATGACACCACTATCTTTTGGTCCATGACGATGAACGTCGACAACTGGCAGAGGTGGACCGATGGCAAGCTCTACGTGAGTGCCGACAGGCCTCTTCAGGTCGTTTCGGCACCCAGCGGCGTAAAGGTGAGCGGCAAAGATGTAAGCAGCGGATACGCGTTCGCGAAAACTTCGAACGGCTGGGAAAGCGTCGCGTCAGGTATGAGCACGGGCTTTTACCAAGCATCCTGGGACCAGATGTGCGATGGCACCACCATCGAGCAGAAGAGCGGGAACAATAACTTCTCGATCCGCATCGAAAGAAATGCCTTCGATGTGGATTCGACAACGGGGAGCAAGACCATTACCGTGGGCTTTTTCACCAAGGTGACCGATCGCTCTGTGCAGTCCGACGGCTCGTTCAAGGCAACGGCGCAGCTTGTGTGCCATACGGGTGACGCCACGCTTATTGCGGGCAACGGACATAACAACTGGCCTGGGTATTCGAGCTATGCGAGTTCGCTTGGTCAGTGGGCCTATCGCGTGAGCGCGACAGGTGCGACGCATACGCCCAGCCTCTACAAGTACAGCAATGAGGCCGCGTCCGCATCCGACCCCGCCAATATCGCCACCTCTTGGACGCTTGTGGCAAACAACTTCAACATGAGCGGCAACTACACCACGCATACGAGCTCGCCGCTGGTTAATGCCTACTATGGCGGCTGGACTGGACGCTTCACCATCGGTGACACGATGAACGGCTCCAAGGTGACGGATGCCGATGGCAACGAGGTCAACGTGGATGCGGGCAAATACACGCATGTCACGCGAATGTTCCCGAGCAAATACCCAAGCGTGAATGAGAATCGCAACGGTGGCGGCTGCGGACCCATCCCGTCAAAGGACATGGGCGGCGATGCGTGGGAGAAATACGTTGACGGCGCATGGAAGACCACGAACCCCGTTAACTGCTATTGGGATGCCGACGTCCCTGGCGTGTACCGCAAGATTCTGACGACCAGCTCGGGCGGAGGTACGGCTAACTCCGAGGCCAATCCCATGGCGGTCTACGTTTATTACGCGGGCAACATGACAGACTCTATTTCCAGCACGGTGGGCGGCAGCACGTTGAGCTCCGTCGGCGCCAATGTCGGCGACCCAGCATACTCCACCAGCTCGCTTGCTATCGAATACCGCGGCCTTGAGCAAGTGGTGAGCGTTGGAAATAACGATCAGCTCGATTATCAGACCGAGCTTGATACCAAGGAACTCGTTGCAGCCGCAGCGGCAGCCCAGGGCAAGGCTGGCGTTGATGCCGCAACAGCGCTTTACAACGTTGAGCTCAAGAATGCAGCAGGTTTTGGCACGTGGCGCGTTACGAATAAGGACTCTGCCATCTCAACGGTTAGCAAAGCCGTGACGGCAGGCCTTTCCATTAAGAAGGAAGCTACTGGCCCCGCCGCCGCAAACGATGACAACGGTGGTCTCTATGCAAGCTATAAGATCGATACCCAGGTGGGCTTCTCGCCCTCCGCGTTTGTCAACATCGAAGATCACATCTCTAAGGTCGTTGACTCGGGCAACACTTCGAATGGCTCCGATGCGGTGACGTATGATGTTTCCGACATCGCAACGACCACGCAGCAAGACAAGGACGCTGTTGCAGCACTCAAGAAAGCCACTTCCCTTAAGAACCTTAAGGTAACCGTTACCGAGCCAGGCCAGCCCGAACAGGTAATCGGCACCTATGATGAAGAGACGGGGACCTTCACATTCAAGGATGGTTGGAAGTCTTCGGTCTTGAACTTTGGCGATTATTCTGAGCAGCCCGGTTCGCTCTTCAACGGTCAGATTAAGCGAGATGAGGACTCGGACGGCAATCCGCAGCTACTCTCTGCTCAGACCAAGATTAGCGTCACCTATGACCTCTACCTTGATATTGACGCTAAGGCCGAGAGCGACACAAGCTTCCGTGAAAGTGACTACTATCACGGCGGCGCGCTGGCATTGTTCAACCATGCTCAAGCGGAGCGCCCGTACGGGGTCGTAGACGGTACCGACGCCGCTTCCGCCGCTATTGCTGATGAAGACGTTTCCGCAGCTGGGGCAAGCCATGTGGGAGATATGTACGCCCAGGGCGTGGATGACGGCATTTCGCTTGCCGGCGGTGAGATCGACGGGAACAACGGCATGTTGCGCGTGTGGCCCGATGCAAATGTGCAGCGCGAGTTTCTCGCCGATCAGCTCGCGGCGAAGACCCCCGTCGCTGTAAGCGCCAATAAATCCCATATTGATTGGATGTTCTACGACTGGACAGGCACGCTGGGCAAAAATAAGCCGACCGTGAAGCTGGACGATATGAGCCGAGTCTTCGTTGATGACCTGTGGTCGGATGTCGACGGCATGGACGACGCCCAGAAACTTGCGATGCGCCAGCAGCTTGCCGACCTGCTCAACAAGCACATTTCGATTAGCGATTTGAAGGTATACCTTGTGGGCGGCAATGAGAAGCCTGCTGTTTCGGAGAATCGAACCAACCTCGAGGGCAAAACCCCCATCTACAGCATCGACGGGAAGCTTTCCTCCTCGAACGACGGTACTGGTACCGCAACGGACGGCAGGGCGATCGGTTTTACCTATCAGCAAGGCGGCGCGCTGACCGAGACCAACGAGCAGGGCGGCAAAGACGTCTACGCGGCTGGTCCGGGATTCACTATCACGGCGAGCGGTTTGCCTTTCGATAGCTACCTTGCGAGCACATACTCCATGGACATCGACTGGCAAGGGTTTTACCAGGATGCTGCAGAGAAGGGCCTCCTCGATGGTGCGGGCAATGCCATGGGCACCAACCGTGCGCCGGAGCTGACCGTCAAAAACCAGGTCGTGGGCGACCGCAATCAGAAGGCGGATTCATCGGCCGGGAAAATCAAGATCGAGTCTGCGACCTTCGGCAAGTCCGTCAAGGACGTCGATGCTTCTGCCGGCACCGCTACCTGGCAGCTCTCTGCGAAGACGAGCGATTCGGTGGACCCCTCCGAGCTTGTGTTCAACGACGAACCCACCTTCTCCGCGGACGATGAGGCTGCGGCAACGGCTGCCAAGAGCGCAACCACCATCGAAGACGTCGTAGTCTCGCTCGGCGGCACTGTTCTTTACGAAAACGGCGCCCTGACCGACGAGGCGATCAATGGCGGCTGGACGACCGGCAATATGTCGGTTGCCATTGACGGCACGCGGCTCTCCATCGCGATCAAGAATACCGACGGGGCGAAGGTTTTGGCTAAGGGGCAAAACTACGAGGTTACTTACCGAACGGTGCTCGATAAGAATGCGTTCGTTGCCGCGCTCGTGAAGGCGGGCGGCGCTGCTGCGAACGCCGCTTACCGAATCCAGAACGTTGCGAGCCTGTCTTCGGGCGGAGCGGTCCTTTCCGGCGGGTCGAACGCGAGCTTTGCGCCGAACATTCCGGTCACAGCGGAGAAGTCTGCCGCCACTACGCCGCAAGGCGGCCTCGAAACCCAGTCGGCATCGTTCACGGTGAAGGCGGGCGCAGGCGAGGCGTCGCGCGAGGACTTCACGCTCATCGACCAGATAACGTCGATGTTCGGCTATAACGATTCTGCGGCTGCAGCCCAAAAGGCCATGATGCTTTCGGCGCTTACCGTCAAGGTGACGCTCGCCAATGGGGCGGAAGAGTCTTTCGACGCCGCGAAGATTGTGAACGGTGAAGTTGCCGGCGTGTCGCTCGCCATGGTGGACGGAAGTGAGCTTGCGCTTAACGTTCCGGGCACTTTTGGTAATGATCGCGGTTGGAAGTTGACGTTCGACAAGCTTCCGGCGGGCGCGACGGTAGTCGTCGACTATACGTTGACGGTCGACCGTGCGGCATACGTCGCTGCGGGCGGTGACCTCGATAGTGTCGTCACTTTCCGCAACGCTTTCACGGTGAGCACCGCCGATGGCTCTACCGCCGCGGATTCCTCGACCGGACAGGTTAAGGTCCAGCCCGATGTCTCGAAGAAGGGCATCGTCTCTTCGGGTAAATCCGAGGACGGGAACCCCCTCATCAACTGGTCCGTGGACGTGCGCCTGCAGCAGATCTTCGGCGCCGTTGAACTTTCCAGCCTTGAGACGGCAAGCGTCAAAGATGTGCTTGACCAGCGTTTGAGGTATCTGGGCGTCTCGGTTGAGGACAGCCGCACCACGCTTGCTGGAACGACGGTTGCCCCGCTTGAAGAGGGTCGTGATTACGAGGCGAGCTTCGACGAGGCGACGCGCACCCTTGAGGTGAAGATTAAGAACCCCTCGGAGCATCCCGACGTGCGCGTTACGATTAAGACCGAGGTAGTGGGCTCAGTCGACGGCATTGGCAACTCTGTGGACGTGTTCGTGGACGGCCAGTACAAGGGCGGGAACAAGACAGAGGTCAAAGACGATCTTGTCGTCGTCACCGAGTACGGATCGGTAGTTTCCGCCAAGGCGCCTACGTGGTCGGCGACCGCTCTCAAACTGGTCGACGGCGGCAAGGGCGAAACCCCTGCAGGTGCTTTCACCTTCTCGCTCGTGCAGGTTGACGAGAACGGGAGCCCCATCGAGGGCGGGCAGAGCGCCGAGGCGGCAAACGACGCCGACGGAAAGATTGCGTTCGACGGCATCACGTACGGGCCGCGCAACATCGCTGGCACGTATTGGTACCAGATGACCGAGAAATCCAGCGACGAGCTCGCCGCGATTTACCACATGGACGAGTCGGTGAAGACCATCAAGGTTGTTCTTCAGAAGGGAGCGGACGGCGACTATCTGATCTCAAGCGAAGTGCTGGACGGCGGTGATGGAGTTTCGACTGACTCCGTGGTCTTCAATAACGAGACCATCCCCGAGGTTCCCGACAACCTGGACAAGCCGGTCAACCCCGGTGAGCCTGAAGGGCCTGAGGCTCCCGACAACCCCGAGACTCCCAGCAAGCCGGGGGCTCCCGATGTCCCGGCTGTCCCCGAGGCGCCTGAAGCTCCTAGCGATGAACATTCGCTTTCCAAAACTGGCGATGCCGCGCCGATAGCGCCGCTGCTCGCCCTTGCGCTCGGTGGTTTGGGGCTGGTGGTCGTATGCGTTCGTCGCGTTCGCAGGGAGTGAAGCACCGCCCTTCTTCGGGTATGCGGTTTTACTCCGCAGCAAGGACGCCCATATGCCGATCAAAGCGGTTCGTTTCCGGCGCGGTTGGCGGAGAACCCTTGGATCACCCCTTTTCGAGCCGCCCGCTTCGAACCCCGACGGAAACCTGGGAGTGATTAAAGGTGAGACCTGCGGTTTCGTGAATCAATTGAGTCATTCCCGAAACCGTGAATCAAGGGGCCTGATTTGCCTGGATTGCGCACGAATCAGCCTTTCGGTGGCATAGTCCGACACGAATTGGCAGCACCCGTACTGGATTAGTCGCTGAGTGGGAATAGAACAGACGTTCTATATAATAGAATAGTACCGGACTGCGAGCGCGGATTCGATCGAAGCCGCGCTCCCTGTTATAAGAGCGGTTGAAGTTCTTTAGATTTGTTCCATGGGACGCAAGTTACCCCCCCGATAAACGGCGGGCTCGATAGCGCTTGACGGGCCGGATTACACTTGCCGCCCGAATTCTCGCGCTGCCGCCATGAGCTCTTCGCGGTCAGCCGCCTCGTTGGGCCCGGTGACGCCTCCGCTCGAGAGCAGGCCGCCGAAGGAGGCCTTTGGGAAGCACTCTATCCAGCCTTGCAACCCCCGGGCCGCTCGTTCGGCAACGTCGTCGCCCTCTTCGGCAGAGGCCGTGATCAGGCACACACTCCTAAACTTGTAGTCGCTTATGTATAGCGGATTGCAGCGGTCGAGGAAGACCTTCATCTGGCCGCTCATCTCGTAATAGTAGATGGGCGTCGCGAAAACTATCGCATCTGCCTCGCGCACCTTTCCGATCAAGGCGCCCATGCCGTCGCGAATTACGCAGCTGCCCGTCTTCTGGCAGGCCAGGCATCCGCGGCAGAACCCGATTTCTCTCCCTGCGAGCGACACGAACTCGACTTCGTTGCCCGCCTCGAGCACACCGCGCTCAACTTCGCGCGCCATGATCTCCGAATTGCTGCCTTTGCGGATGCTGGTTGAAACGATCAAGACCTTCTTGCTCATCGTGATTTTCCCTCGCCACCGTTCGCCTATTTGAGGTTCTTATCGAAGAACGCCGTGATCGCATTCCAGGGGATGACGCCGTCATCTCCGCCGTCGTACAGATCGCAATGGGATGCGCCCTCGACGATGAGCAGCTCCTTGTTGTCGCCCTTCAGCTTCTCGTAAATGCGCTCGCCCATATAGCGCGAGTGGGCCTTCTCGCCGTGCAGCATCATGACGGCGCTTTCGATCTCGTGCGCGAACTGGAGCAGGTTGGTATTGGCCCAGGGGATGTTCGAGGTCGCGTTCCACCCGTCGGTTGAGTTGCCCGAACGCTCATGATAGCCGCGCGAGGTCTTGTAATAGTCGTGGTAGTCCTTGACGAACTGAGGCGCATCTTCGGGCACCGGATCGACGACGCCACCGGCGCGCAGGTACTCGCTCGCACGGTAGTCGACCGTGCGCTGGGCCGCGACGTTCTTGGGCTTGTGGAGGTCCGCAGCCAGGGTAATGCCGAATCGGTTGACGAACGTCACCTTCTCGTGCTCGACCGCATCGCTTTGGGGGAACACCTTGTCCCATTCCTGCGACAGTTCCAGTTTTTCGCTTTGCATCATGCCTTCTTCCGAATCGCTCTAGTCATCGCTTATTACTACCTGGACTTCTTCGTCGCCATGAACCCATCCAAGCGCGCCGGCTTCATATCCGACGATCTGCCCCAAGGGGGTATAGGCCCAGGAGTTCGAACCGTGGAAGATGGCTATCTGATTGCCCTGGTAGAGCATGACGTCCCCAGCCTCTGTTGTGACTTGCCGATTGCTTCGAGGGAGCGTCCACGGCAGCTCGCCCACCTGTTCAAAGCCTCCATAGGGGTGCAGGTCGACCGTGATGTCGCCTTGCGATGCCTTTGACGCCAGCTCGCGAGCGGCGTCTGTGTCCGCAAGCTCGATGGTCATGGCCGCGTCGTCGACCTGGATGCTCAGGCTTTGAGCCGCCTGGGCATCAGCGGTTTGCTCTGCGGCGGCTTCTGGTTGCGACGACGCAGCAGCGGGCTCCTCAACTATCTGAGGCGCGTTGTCTTGCGATCCCTCAGCACATCCAGCCAAGGCTCCCGAAAGCAGCATCAACGCAAACGCCAAACCAGTTGCTCGTTTTGCCCCCATCTAGAGCTTCTTGATCACTTTGGCGGGGACGCCGGCGGCTACCGTGCGGGAGGGGATGTCTTTCGCGACGACGGCGCCCGCCGCGATTACCGCCCCGTCGCCGATGCTCACGCCGGGAAGCACGGTGACGTTCGCCCCGAACCACACGTCTGAGCCGATGTGGACGGATCGGGGAATCATGTTCGCTCGCCTTTCAACGTCCAGGCAATGGTTGATCGTCGTGATGACGGCGTTGTGGCCGATGAGCGTGCGGTCTCCTATGAAGATCCCGCCTTGGTCCTGGAATCGGCAGCCCGCGTTGATGAAGACGCCCCGGCCCAGATGCGTGTTGAGCCCGCAGTCGGTGGAGAAGGGCGGAAATAGGCCCACGCCGTCCGGAAGCTGCTCCATGAGCAATTCCTCAAAGGCGTCTCTGGTCTCCGAGAGGCTCTGGAAAGAGGAGTTCATGCGCGCGGTTATGTGCATTGCGCGCTCGGATGCGGCAACCATGATGCGGTGGACCTCCGAGCCGGCCTCGATTTCCCTGCCTGAAGCCATAGCCTCGAGAAAGGTCGCCACGTCTTCTTGCGTTAGATCGTGGGTGTCTTCGTAATAGTCGGTCATAGTTTCCCTCCTTTCAGACTTACCAAGATAGTAAGGAGGGATTCAACCTATAGCTAATACCAATAATGTAATTTGTAATATGCTTGTTAAGCATATTACGAAGAACGAGGAGAGGGAATGGAACTAAGAACGCTCCGATACTTCATCGCGGTGGCGCAGGAAGGAAGCCTTGTCAACGCGTCTAAGCGGCTCCACATCACGCAGCCGACGCTCTCGCGCCAGCTGGCGGATTTAGAGCGTGAACTGGGAAGGCAACTGTTTCTTCGAACTCATGGCGGGACCGAGCTTACCGAGTACGGAACCGTCTTGCTTAACTACGCGCAATCAATTACGGAACTCGTATCGAAAGCGGAGGAAGATATCAAGCTTCCCGAGCGCAGCGTAACGGGTAGCGTGCATATCGCCGCGGGGGAGACAAGGGCGATGTCCACCCTTGCTCAAGCAATGCGGAATACGCGAAACAAATATCCCGGCATCGATTTCCAGCTCCATAGCGGCACATCCACCGACCTCATGGACGGGCTTGTTCGCGGGCAATACGACTTCTTGCTCGAGTGCGAGCTCCAGCCCCATGTAAACCTCAACGTCTTGGAATTGCCGTTTCAGGATAGATGGGGCGTTGTTGTCCCTTCTGACCACCCACTTGCCGCGAAGGATG
Organism: uncultured Ellagibacter sp.; assembly: GCF_934617235.1. Taxonomy (GTDB): domain Bacteria; phylum Actinomycetota; class Coriobacteriia; order Coriobacteriales; family Eggerthellaceae; genus Ellagibacter. The sequence goes on from NZ_CAKTTZ010000014.1 coordinate 11,498, forward strand.
ACGTGCAGCTGGATGGCATCGCCTCCTTCCCCCTCATTCTTTCGCGCCAGGCACAGCGAGTCGGGTCTCTGCGGCAATGGTTCGGAGCCCGCGCCGGATCTCTGGAAATCGTCGCGACCTACGGGCTCCTCATGAATGTAAAATGGCTGGTGAAAAGCGGTTTCGGAATCGCCTTGGCATTCGAAGGGCTCATCGCCTCTTCCGCAGAAGCGAGCCCCGAGGGCCTGTCGTTCGTGCCCCTTGATCCGCCCGTGCACTCAAGAAACGGGCTTCTTTGGAGAAAAACGATGCTCAGCCGACAAGCTCAAGCGTTCCTCGATGAGGTCAACGCGCTTTGTCTTCCAGCAGGCATCTGTTTCGAATAATCCACCTAGCTTTTAAGCCACCTACAGCTATTGTTCCTGGGAAAACGAGGATTGATCCGTGAAGGCCCCGGGACATCTCGATACCCTCATCGGGCCCCCGCTCGGCATCTTGGGGACGGCATCGACGACATGCAGGCAATCGGCAGTGGCGCAAGCTTGGTGGATTGCAGGCGAGACAAATCACCCGACTCCTGTCCCACCTGCGACCCTGACGCCATTCCCCGTGAAGCGTCTGTGCTTTCTCATGAAAAATCCACGCAACGCGCTCGCGTGTAGCCATGACTTCTGGTATCATTCAACAGGTTGCGCTAAGGACGGCGCAATCGGGAATAAGTGCGATGATACGCGGAGGCGGTGCATATGCGCTCCTCGGAGTCTTGCTACGGCCACGCTTCAAAGTTATCGCATGCAGTTATTTCGCATAAGGAGAAGTGAATGTACGCAATCGTGAAAACGGGCGGCAAGCAGTACAAGGTTGCCCCTGGAGACCGCATCAACATCGAGAAGCTCGATGCCGAGGTGGGCGCTGAGGTCGAGCTTCCTGTCATCTGCGTCGTCGACGGCGAAACCGTCGAGGCGGACCCTGCCAAGGCCGCTGCCACCAAGGTGGTCGCAACTGTCATCGAGCAGTTCAAGGGCGAGAAGGTTCTCGTCTTCAAGTTCAAGAAGCGCAAGAACTACAAGAAGCTGCGCGGCCATCGCCAGCAGCTCACTCGCGTGGAAATCAAGTCCGTCGGCACCGCCGTCGCCGAATAGGTAAAGGGAGGCATACACCATGGCTCATAAGAAAGGCTTAGGCTCCAGCCGTAACGGTCGCGACTCTCACGCACAACGACTTGGCGTGAAGATGTTCGGCGGTCAGCATGTCCGCACCGGCAACGTCATCGTTCGTCAGCGTGGCACCAAGTTCCATCCCGGCGAGAACGTCGGCCGCGGCAAGGACGACACCCTGTTCGCACTGTGCGACGGCACCCTCGAGTTCACTCGTGGCGTGAAGCGTCGCGTGCATGTCCGTCCCGATGCCGAGGTTCAGGAATAGCACGCTACCGCGCAATCAGCATAGATAGTCGGTTTTCGAGGCGCCCCCTGCATATCAGAGGGCGCCTTTCGTTTACAATCCAGACAACGCGGGCACCCATGAAGCCCGCACTGTTCGCGAAGGATCACCCATGTTCGTAGACAAGGTACGCATATATGTCAAAGGCGGCGACGGCGGCGCGGGCTGCATGTCGTTCCGCCGCGAGGCCCATGTTCCCAAAGGCGGTCCCGACGGCGGCGATGGCGGACACGGCGGCAATGTCGTCATCCAGGCCGACCTGGGCGTCTCGTCGCTGATCGACTACCGTTTCAAGCACCACTTCAAGGCCGAGCGCGGCACGCACGGGAAGGGCTCGCGCATGCGCGGCGCCGACGGCGAGGACATGATCTTGAAGGTGCCCGTGGGCACGGTGGTTCACGAGTATTTCGAGGATACTAAGGAAACGGGCGAGCTCATTGCCGACCTCACGCACGACGGCGAGCGCATCACCGTGGCGCTTGGCGGCGTCGGCGGCCGCGGCAACGTGCACTTCGTCACCTCGACCAGGCGCGCTCCCGCGTTCGCCGAGCTGGGCGAGCCGGCGCAGGACCAATGGGTCGAGCTCGAGATGAAGCTTATGGCCGACGCGGCGCTTGTAGGCATGCCGTCGGCGGGGAAGTCCTCGCTCATTTCGAAAATCTCGGCTGCGCGACCGAAGATCGGCGACTACCCGTTCACGACGCTTGTCCCGAATTTGGGTGTGGCGACGAGCGGCGATTTGAGCTTCGTCGTCGCCGACGTTCCCGGCCTGATCGAGGGCGCGCACGAAGGTCGCGGCCTCGGACATGAGTTCCTCCGCCATATTGAGCGTACCGCGCTCATCGTGCACGTGGTCGACCTCACGGGCGACTATGAGGGACGCGATCCCCTGCACGACTACGAGGTGATCAACCGCGAGCTCGAGTTGTACGCGAGCGACCTTGCTTCCCGCCCGCGCATCGTCGTGGCCAACAAGATCGACGTTGCCGGTACCGAAGAGGTTTGCAAGAAGCTTGCCGAGCGCGTGCGCGCCGATTCCATCGCAGCTGCCGGCGGCGACGAGTTTGCGGACAGCCCCATCGACCCGAAGCTTTACCGCATCAGCGCACTTACGGGCAAGGGGGTCGATTCGCTTAAGGCCGCCATCGCGACGAAGGTGCACGAGCTGCGCGAGGAAGCCCGCGCGAATGCCGCTGACCAGCCGGAATTCGAGCACGTGTGGGAACACAAGCGCGAGATGCGCGACCGCCGCTTCACCGTGCGCAAACTCTCCGACGGCGTCTTCCGTGTGGAAGGCGGCCAGGTCGAGCGCATGGTCATCCAGACAGACTGGGAAAACGAGGACGCCATCGCCTTTTTGCAGCATCGCTTCAAGCGCATCGGCGTGGAAGATGCGCTCGCGAAGGCGGGCGCGCGCAACGGCGACGAGATTCGCATCGTGGGACGCGCCTTCGAGTTCGAGTCGGCGCTGGCGGAAGACGCATTCGAGGAGCTTGACATCTAATGGACGAGGCCAAGACCGACATCACCGCAGTGGCCGAGGGGCACGAGACTTGCGATGGGCATGACGCCCGCGAGGCAAGTGACGCCCGCGGGGCGTGCGGTGCCAGCAGCGCCAGCGAGACTCGCGAGGGACGCCTTCCCGCCCACCTGCGCCCGCTCGTGGTTAAGATAGGTTCCTCAACGCTCACCACGTCTGAGAGCAAGATCGACTACGCGTTCCTCGACGACGTCGCTCGCCAGATCACCCGCGTGCGCGAGGCGGGTTTCTCGCCCATTATCGTGACGAGCGCGGCCATCGCGTGCGGGCTCGAGGCGCTTGGCATCGAGCGGCGGCCCACCGACATGCCAAGCCTTCAGGCGGCGGCCTCGGTGGGGCAAAGCGCGCTGTCGGCAGGCTATGCCCGAGCGTTCGCCCAGCATGGGATTACCACGTCACTTGTTCTTTTGACCAGGCGCGACACCGCCGACCGCACAGCGTATCTCCATGCGCGCGACACGCTTTCCCGCTTGCTCGAGATGGGGGTCGTGCCCATCGTGAACGAGAACGACACGGTCTCGGTCGAGCAGATCCGCTTCGGCGACAACGATACGCTCGCGGCGCTCGTCGCCTGCCTCGTCGAGGCGGAGCTTATGGTGATCCTCTCTGACATCGACGGCCTCTACGACGCGAACCCGACGAAGGTCGAGGGCGCGCACCTGATCGAGTGCGTCGATCGAATCGATGAGAGCATCATGGGCGTTGCGGGGGATGCGGGAAGCGTCGTCGGCTCGGGCGGTATGATCACCAAGATCAAGGCCGCGCGCGTGCTCATGGCGGCGGGCATTCCCATGACCATCTGCCTCGGGCATGCCCCCGACGCCATCGTGCATGCCGCTCTCGGCGAGCGCATCGGGACGCGTTTTGCGGCGAGCGAACGCCCGCACGAGATCACGCCGCGCAAGCTTTGGATTGCGCTCGGCGATTCGGCCCGTGGAGCACTTATCGTCGACGACGGCGCGAAGCAAGCGCTGCTCCACCGCGGCAGCTCGCTTCTCTCGGTGGGCATCTCCCGTGTCGAGGGGCGCTTCAACGACGACGACATCGTCGATGTGAAAGACGCGACGGGCCACGTGATCGCACGCGGTCGCACGGCGTTCTCGAGCGACGAGGTGGAACTTGCTTGCGGGCGCACGCGCGAGGAACTCGAGCGCAACCGCTTGCTTGCGGCGTTCGCCGAAAAGCCGGTCGTCCACCGCGACGAGCTCATTGCCTTCGAGTAGCGCATGACTGGAAAACGTCCCAACTAGCAGGGATTATCGCAGGGAAACAGAACGGGCGAGAGGAAGGTTCAGGCATGTACGAAGAGATCGAGATGCTCGCCAAGCAGGCTCGTGCGGCGAGTGTCCGCTTGGCCCAGAAAAGCGACGAGGAACGCAACGGCGCCCTGCGCGCTACGGCCTGCGCGCTGCGTGCGAGCGCGCCTGAGATTCTCGAGGCGAATGCGGCAGACGTTGCCGCCGCCCGCGAGAAGGGCACGAAGGAGAGCCTCATCGACAGGCTCGCGCTCGACGACGCGCGCGTTCGCGATATCGCGTCTGCGCTTGAAAGCCTTGCCGAGCTTCCCGACCCGCTCGGGCGCACCCTTGAGCAGCGCACGCTCGAATCGGGAATCCGCCTCGAGCGTGTGAGCGTCCCCTTAGGCGTTGTCGCCGTCGTGTACGAGGCGCGTCCGAACGTGACTGCCGATGCTGCCGGCATCTGCCTGAAGTCGGGCAACGCCTGTGTTTTGCGCGGTGGCTCGATGGCGGCACGCTCGTGTGCGGCCATCGCTTCTGTGCTCGCGCGCGCGGCTGAGGAAGCGGGCATGCCCGAGGGCTCGATCGGCATCGTTGCCTCGACCGACCGTGCGGCGACCGACGTCCTCATGGGGCTTCACGGCCTGATCGACGTGCTCGTTCCCCGCGGTGGCGCAGGGCTTATCCGCCACTGCGTGGAGACCGCCAAAGTCCCCGTCATCGAGACGGGGACGGGAAACTGCCACGTCTACGTGCACGAATCCGCCGACTTCGACATGGCGCGCAAGATTCTCGTGAACGCGAAGTGCCGACGCTTCGGGGTTTGCAACGCGTGCGAGACGCTGCTTGTCGATGCGTCCGTCGCCGGCGAGTTCCTCCCCGAGGCGCTCTCCGAGCTTGCCGATCGCGGGGTGGTGATCCACGCCGATGAGCAGGCGTGCGAGGCGGCGCTTGCCGCAGGGGCCGCGCGCGGACAGGCGCAAAGCGCGCTTCGCGTCGACCGCGCGAGCGAGCAAGATTGGGAAACCGAGTACTTAGGGCCCGAAATTGCCGTGAAGTGCGTCGCGGGTATCGATGAGGCCATCGCTCATGTGAACCGCTACGGCACGATGCACTCGGAAGCCATCGTGGCGAACCCGAGCGACCCTGCGGGCGCTTTGGCAATCGAGCGCTTCTTAAACGAAGTCGACGCGGCGGCCGTGTATGCGAACGCCTCGACGGCTTTCACGGACGGCGGCATGTTCGGCCTCGGCGCCGAAATCGGTATCTCCACGCAGAAGCTTCACGTGCGCGGCCCCTTCGCAACTGAGGGGCTCACTTCGAGCAAGTACGTGCTGCGTGGTGACGGCCAGGTGAGGGCTTAACGCATGGGTGACCAAACGCTGGCTGGCGAATCGAACGCGTCCGGGATGCACCCCGATCAGGCGACCTCGCGCCGTATGCCCGTCGTGTGCGAGCGCTTCGATGATCTGGGGGCAAATGGCGCACCAGCGCGTCTGGGCATCATGGGCGGCACTTTCGATCCCGTCCATATCGGGCATTTGGCCTGCGCCGAGCAGGTGCGCGAGGCCTACGGGCTCGATGCGGTGGTGTTCATCCCCGCCGGCAATCCCGTCTTCAAACGCGATCGGGACATCACGCCCGCGAGCGACCGGCTCGCCATGTGCCGTCTTGCGACCGAGAGCAACCCTGCCTTCGACGTGAGCTCGCTGGAGATCGAGCGCGGCGGCGACACCTATACCGTCGACACGTTGCGCGAGCTGCGGGCGCATTACCCCGACAATGTCGAGCTCGTGTTCATCACGGGCGCCGATGCGGTCGCGAAGATCTTCCGTTGGCACGAAAGCGAGGCGGTCGCGGGACTCGCGCGCTTCGTCGCCGTGACGCGGCCGGGTTATCCGCTTGACGACGAGATGCGCGCCACCTTCGAGGAAAGCCCCTTTACGGTGGAGTTTCTCGAAATCACGGGGCTGTCGGTTTCCTCAAGCGACCTGCGCCGCCGCGTCAGCGAGGGCAAATCAATCAGATACCTCACCATGTCGCGCGTGCGCGATTACGTATGCGAGCATGGATTGTACCGAAAGGAGCATTAAACGGTGGGGAAGGGTAGCGATGCCGAGTCGGCCGAGGTGCTCGGCGAGGCGTTTTTCGAGGAGCGCAAGGTCGAGCTTGCACGTCGTGTCAGCGAGAAGCGCTTCACTCACGTGATGGGCGTGGTCGAGGAGGCTGCGATCATCGCGCGCGCCTACGGGGTCGACGAGCGCGAGGCCCGTCTTGCGGGACTTCTGCACGACTGGGACAAGGCCTACGATGACGAGGAGATTCTCAAGCGAGTCCGCGAGCTGGGACTTCAGGTGAATCCCTGGATTTTAGAACATCAGCCGCGCCTTCTACACGGACCGACGGCCGCCGCCGCGCTCGGTCGAGATTATCCTGCCATCCCCGCGCGCATCCTCCAGGCCATCGACCGCCATACGACAGGCGAGATCGATATGACGCCGCTCGATATGGTACTCTACTGTGCCGACGCGCTTGAGCCGAACCGCCGCTTCGGGCGCGTTGACGAACTGCGTGCCCAAATCGGCCACGTAACGCTCGAGGAGCTCTACGTCGCAGTGCTCGGGTACTGGACGATTCTCATCATCGAGCAAGGCAAGACGCTGCATCCGCGGACGGTGGAAATCTGGAACGCCTACGCGGTGAAAAATGAAAAGCCGTACATAAACACAAAGCGAAAGGAGCGCAAGTGAGCGCTAACGAACAGAAAACCTCGCGAGAACTCGCAATCATCGCTGCTCAGGCAGCCGACGAGAAGAAGGCGACCGACATCCTCGTCCAGGATGTGGCGGAGCTTGTCGGCGAGACCGACTTCTTCGTGATCGTCACGGCGTCGAACAGCCGTCAGGTGAACTCGATCGTCGACGCCATCAAGGAGGACCTGCGAGACAAGGGCGGCGTGAAACCCTTCCATGTCGAAGGAACGCAGGATGGTTCGTGGTCGCTGCTCGACTACGGTCAAATCGTCGTGCACGTTTTCCAGCCGGAGACGCGCGAGTACTACCGCCTCGAGGAGCTGTGGAACGACGCCCCTGTGCTCGATCTGGCGAAAGAGGCAGGGCTTTCCGACGTCCAGTACTCCGACCGCATCTCGAAGCTTCTGCCCAAGAAATAGGCGAAAATCTGGCAGAAACACGGCACGGTTGCGGCGGGAGCTCGGCGCAAGCCAGGTGCGAATGCGGCGTGGAATGCATGACCTCGCTGCGAAAGCCTGTCGCAAAACCGACGCAAACTCGGTCTGCCATCGGCGCAACCGCGGCATGGTCGCAAGCTATTTCCGCCACTTTATCCCTTCTTTCAACTTATACGCCTGCATTGCGTTGCATACGACGTGCTGCAGGCGTTTCTTATTTTCAGTACTTGTGCGTATGGCTCGATTGTGGGACAGGCGCCCTTGTTGGGCGCGGGGTTCGCGCCTCTCCTTCCATATTGACGATATGGCGCTCTCCCGATTCGGGGAGTAGACTCGGCCAACGCGGCTTTCGTTTTTGGGAGAGGGACATCTTATGTCCGACTTTCTTATGTCGTGCGCATGCAAGGGCCGCCGCCCCAAATACGTCGCCTCCTCCGCGCCGAACTCGCGCCCGCACCTTGTCGCGGAACTTCTGCGCTCTCGAGACGTCGCGCGCTTCCTCGTGGCTCCTTCCGGTTTCGGCAAGTCGACGGTAGCCGCAGAATATGCACAGGTCGTTTTCTCGTTTAAGCACACTTTTTGGGTCAACTGCGAAAGCCCGTGCTTTCTGCGCGATCTCGATGCCGGCATCATCGCATCGCGAATCGCCGAGGTCGACGGTGCGGCATCTCTTGTGGTATTCGACGATCTGCCTCGTATGGACGCGATGCGCGTCGAGGCGTTTTCCCAGGTCATCGACAATCTCCTTGCGGCGGGAAACGAAGTGCTCGCAACGTGCACCCCTTCCTGCGACGCGTATTCCGACCTGCATCGAGACAGGGTGAAGCTCTCGGCGAGCCGATTTCTTCTCACCGACGAAGAGACTGACCGCGCTGCGGCGGTGACGGGGTCTTCGACCGCGAAAAGCCGCGTGGCGTGCATCTTGTGGGGCGGCGATGACGGGAGCCGTCTCGTTTCGGGCATGGCGGCAGAGGAGCCGCCCGCAAGCGTTCTGCTCGCGGCGTTTCTCATGCTGGCGCTTGGAGAGGGAAGCCTCTCCGAGCTTGTCCCGCTTATGGGCTCCCGCCATGCCGACGAGGCATTTTCCCTCATCGAAGAGGAGTATCCCTTTCTCGGTGCATGTTTTCGGGAAGATGCCTTCGACGCGCTTATCGTCGAGATGCCGGCGCTCGTCCAGGGCTTTTCGCGGGTGGCAGACCGGCTCGTCGATGCCTCGACGTGCGAAGACGTAAGCGAGCTGGCGGTGTGCGTCGCGGCGATGCTCCTCGATCGCGAAGCTGCCGCAAGGGCGTGCGCCGTCGTTCGCCATTTTGCTGCGAAGCCTGCAAGTGCGAGTTGGCTTGCCTCCCATGGCGCCGAGCTTCTTTCGGCAGCATGCTTCAAGCCTGCTCACGAGCTGTATCTCTTCGCGGGGAAGGGTGCGCGTCAAAACAAGGTTCTCCTCGCTGCCGACGAAGCAGTGCGCCTCGTTGCGCTTGACGACGCAGCCTGCGCTCTGTTCCTCGCGCGAAAGTACGCCTTCGCCCGCAATGTCGATTCAGAATCGCGTTCGCGTTTCCTCCTCGTTGCCGCCTACTTAGGAGACGACGAGGATCGCCGTCGCGTGGCTTCCGCGGCCGCAGGGATCGCTGCCCGCGCAAGCGGTCGGGGCGAGCTTGACTCCGCTGCTGCATTGAGCCTTGTCGCGTCCCATTTTGGAGAAGGAATCGTGTCGCTTGCAAAGGTGTGGGGCGATCTCGTTTCTCATCGCGCGCCCGAGCACGTGCTTGTCCTCGGCGCCCTATTCGTCCTTCAGGGACTCGCGAAGAAAACGACGTCGGGCTTTGATTCGGCAGATGACGCGCATACGATCGAGCTAGTCGCCCTTTGGGCTTACGACCTTATATCGCGCGCAGATTCTTCCGTAATGTCCTGGCAGACGGGGGTGCTCGCGCTCGCCCTTTCCCGCGCGGCGGAGGAGGGGGTCTTGCCATCGCGCTTTGCCCCTGCGGCGGAAACGCTTGCGGCGGCACGCTCCATGCAGGTCGCGCGTTTCGCCGAATGCGCAGCTCACAGGCGCGATGCGCTTCGTGAGGAACGCGCGCGGGTCGAACGGGAGCGCTCGATGCGCGAACGCTATGCCGCTCGTCCTGCCAGATTGGACGCGTCGTCGGCGGCAGAGGGCGACCCGCCCGCTCTCTACGTGAGGCTCCTCGGCGGGCTCGACGTGCGCATCGGCAATCGGCAAGTCGATATGCAGGCGTTCAGCAGGCAAAAGACCAAAACGCTCCTCGCGCTTCTCGTTCTCGCCCGCGGCCGCGAGCTTTCCCGTGAGCGCCTTTTGGAAACGCTTTGGCCTGACAGCCCCCATGGCTGCGCAATCAAGAATTTCTACTCGGTGTGGAGCCAGCTCAAGCGGGGGCTCGACTACGAGGGGACATGCCCCTACCTTCTTCGTGACCAGGGAGGCGTCCGCCTCGATGCGCGGTTTTTGCGAAGCGACGTTGCCGAGCTCGATTCTATCTGTCGCACCTTAAGTTTCGGGGAAATCGACCTCGATCGCTGGCGAGGCCATCTCGAGGCGATCGATGAGTCGTATTCTGGCGACCTTTTGCCGAGCGAACGCGGCAACGACGACATCGCGGCTGCTCGCAGGCGACTTCGCATCAACCTCGTCGATTCCCTTGTGTGTGCATCGGGCAGGCTTTTGGAATCAGGCGAGCCTCGCGCGGCGCTCTGGTTTGCCCGCGAGGCGACTACTCGCGACCGCTCGCGCGAGGATGCGTGCGCGGCTCTTATGGAGGCGCAGCTTGGCGCGGGCCAGCGCGCTGCTGCCATCGACACCTACATCTCGTGTCGAAGGTACCTTGCCGAAGAGCTCGGTATCGACCCCTCGCCATCGATCGTCGCCTTATACCGCAGCGCGGTCGAGGCCGAGGAGGTGCTCGAATAGCAGATTTTCACAGCATTTCCCCACGACAGCATCATTTTCAGCTGAGGATTATCGCATCTGGTCGTGTAGTGGATTTCCCGGGGCTCGGCAAGCCTTATGCTAGAGTACGAGAGGTTGCACGCTGCGAAATCACGGCGTTACATGAACATAAGGCTTTCAAGAAAGACGGCATACATGGGTTTCTTATCGAAGCTTCTCACGATGGGCGAGGGCAAACAGCTCAAGCGCTACCAGGCCATCGTCGATACGATCAATGGCCTCGAGGCATCAATCAAACCGAAAAGCGACGCTGAGCTGCGCGCTTTCTCCGACTCGCTGCGTGAGCGCGCGGCTGCAGGGGAAGACGCTGCAAAGCTTCTCCCCGAGGCGTTCGCCGCGGTGCGTGAGGCATCGGTGCGCACGACGGGGCTGCGTCATTTCGACGTGCAGCTTATCGGCGGCATGGCGTTAAACGACGGGCAGATCGCCGAGATGAAGACGGGCGAAGGCAAGACGCTCGTGTCCACCCTCGCGGGCTACCTGAACGCGCTTTCGGGTGACAACGTCCACATCGTCACGGTGAACGACTACCTCGCCCGCCGCGACTCCGAGTGGATGGGCCAGATCTACCGCTTCCTCGGCATGGAAGTTGGCCTGATCCAAAACGGCATGCGCCCCGCGCAGAAGATCCCCGCCTACAAGGCCGACGTCACCTACGGCACGAACTCCGAGTTCGGCTTCGACTATCTGCGCGACAACATGGTCACGAGGGCATCCGCCCGCGTGCAGCGCGGCCATCACTTCGCCGTCGTCGACGAGGTCGACTCCATCCTCATCGACGAGGCGCGCACGCCGCTTATCATCTCGGGCGCGGGAACGCGCGCGGCCGACACCTACAACAAGTTCGCCCGCGTCATGCCGCACCTCGTGCTCGACGAGGACTTCGAGATGGACGAGGCGAAAAAGACGATCAACGCCACCGAGGTCGGACTTGAGAAGATCGAGTCCGCGCTTGGTATCGACGACATCTACGCCGACCCGTCCGGTCTGCTCGCGAACCATTTGCAGCAAGCCTTGAAGGCGCAGTTCCTCTTCCATCGCGATGTCGATTACGTCGTCGTCGGCGGGGAAGTGAAGATCGTCGACGAGTTCACGGGCCGCATCATGGAGGGCCGTCGCTATTCTGAGGGCCTCCATCAGGCGCTCGAGGCGAAAGAACACGTGCTCGTGCGTGAGGAGAACCAAACGCTTGCGACCATCACGCTGCAGAATTACTTCCGTCTCTACGAGAAGCTCTCGGGTATGACCGGCACCGCCATGACCGAGGACAAGGAGTTCCGCGAGATCTACAAGTTGCCAGTCGTCGCCATCCCGCCGAACAGGCCGGTCGCCCGTATCGACGAGAACGACCTGGTCTATCGCACGGTCGACGCGAAGTTCAACGCCGTCGCCGACGACGTGGCGGCTCGCCATGAGGCGGGTCAACCTTGCCTGATCGGCACCGTCTCGATCGAGAGCTCTGAGCGCCTGTCCCGTCTTTTGGACAAGCGCGGCATCAAGCACGAAACCTTGAACGCGAAGAACCACGAGCGCGAGGCGCACATCATCGCGCAGGCGGGCCGCGTGGGCGCGGTGACCATCGCGACCAACATGGCAGGCCGTGGCACGGACATCCTGCTCGGCGGCAACCCCGATGTGCTTGCCGAGGACGTGCTGCGCGAGTGGGGCTTCGACCCTTCGCGCCACATCGACGACGAGCCGGCGGAAGGCGAGGAGATTCCCGAAAACGCAGCTCCCGCGCCGTCGGATGAGAAGCGCGAAGAGGCTCTTGTCCGTGCGCGCACCATCTGCAAGCAGGAAAACGAAGAGGTGCTCGCTGCGGGCGGCCTGTGCGTCATCGGCACCGAGCGCCACGAGTCGCGTCGTATCGACAACCAGCTGCGCGGCCGCGCGGGTCGTCAGGGCGATCCGGGCACGACGCAGTTCTGCCTCTCGCTCGAAGACGACCTCATGCGCCTGTTCGGCGGCAATCGCATGGATTCCATCTCCAGCATGATGGAGAAGACGAACATGCCTGATGACCAGCCCATTCAGGCGTCCATGGTGTCGAAGGCGATCGAGAGCGCGCAGCGTCAGGTCGAAACGATGCACTTCGCAGCTCGTAAGAACGTCCTCGAATACGACGACGTCATGAACCTGCAGCGCAAGGTGATCTACGAGGAGCGCAACTCCATCCTGGATGGCAAGGACATGAACGGCCGCATCCCCGGCATTATCTCCGACGCCGTCGATGCCGTGGTGGAAGAGAACTGCCCCGAGCGCTCCGCATTCGACGACTGGGACGTGAAGGCCGTCGACACGTGGGCTGCTGGCATGACGGGCAACGCCGATTTCCACGTGGCGTCGCTCGACCACGACGACGAGCCCGAAAACGTCGCCGAGGCGCTTACGGAATACTTGGAAGGCATCTACGCTGAAAAGGAGAGCCTCCTTGGCGCCGACATGATGCGCAACCTGGAAAGCCAGGTCATGCTCCGCATTATCGACACGCGCTGGATGGCCCACCTCGCGGAGATGGACTACCTGAAAACCGGCATCGGCCTGCGTGCGTTCGCGCAGCGCGACCCGCTCGTCGAGTACAAGAACGAGGCCTACGCCGCGTTCCAGCGCCTGACGGCCAGCATGTACGAGGACTACCTGCGCACGCTTCTGCGTCTGCAGATCGCCGTTAAGCAGGAGCCCATTCCCGAGGAGAAGAACCCGCTTGAGGGCCGTTTGAGCTACTCGAAGCCCGAAGACGCCCTCACTAAGTCCGACATCAAGGTGGCACCGGCGGCAGCGCAGGCAGCTCGCGCGGGCGAGGCTCCCAAGCCCGCCGCGCCGAAGCCCACCACGTACGTGAAGGACAAGGACGACCCCTTCGCGAACGTCGGCCGTAACGATCCTTGCCCCTGCGGCAGCGGCAAGAAGTTCAAAAAGTGCCACGGCATGTACCAGGATTAGCGGCTGCCGTTGTATATGGCGCATCTGCTGTGAAGCGGTGGCCACCGCTTGCGGCCGCCCATCCTGGCACAAGGTCGATGCGTTGCACCATGGCTTTGTAGGGTAAGGGGCTGTTTCCCCAGGGAAGCGGCCCCTTTCTTCTGCTCTTGGGCGCAGTTTGCTCGAGCTTAATCGCTATGACACCGTGCCATTCGTGTATAATTATGCGTATTCTGACCGTGCCATTCGTGTATGCCAGTACCTAACTTCACCGTGCCATTCGTGTATGAATGGCTTTTTGCCATAAATCGGAGCGAGGAGCGCCCATGTTTAAACGCCGTGCATACGATGATCTTCTTCGTTGGAAGCGCGAGTCGAGAGGCACGCGCGCTCTGCTTTTAGAAGGCGCGCGCCGCGTTGGCAAAAGTACGCTTGCAAGGGAGTTTGCCGAAAGGGAGTACGCCGCTCATCTGGTCATAGACTTCTCCGAAGCCTCAGATGACCTCAAAATGCTGTTTCGCGACTATCGCGCGGACGTGGATTCCTTCTTCATGTACCTGCAGGCGTTCACGGGCGTTTCGCTGCCGCGTCGAGATTCCCTCATCGTGTTCGACGAGGTGCAGCGCTTCCCGCCCGCACGGGAATTCATCAAGCAGCTTGTCGCGGATGGCCGCTATGACTATCTCGAAACCGGCTCGCTCATATCCATTCGGCGCAACGTCGAGGGCATCGTCATTCCTTCCGAGGAGACTGCGCTTCGCTTGAATCCGCTGAACTTCGAAGAGTTCCTTTGGGCGGATGGCGAAGACCAGCTCGCTGCGGTCATCCGCGCTTCTTTCGAAGGGAAAATCCCGCTGCCCGAGGCCGTCCATCGCAAAGCAGAACGCCTTTTCCGTGAATACATGCTGGTCGGAGGCATGCCTCAGGCGGTTGATGCATATGTTACCGAAAAGGATTTCGGGAAGGTGGACGAGGTGAAGCGCGACATCTTGTCGCTGTACCGCAGCGACATCGAGAAGTTCGGCAGTGCCGACGCGCTGCGCATCCGCCGTGTGTTTTCCACCTTGCCCAGTCAGCTAGCGCGCCATGAGAAAAAATTCGTGCTGTCCTCCCTCGATAGCAATGCGCGCAGCAGGGAATATGCAGATGCATTCTTCTGGCTGGCTGATGCGTGTATAAGTGCCACGTGCATCAGCGTTGACGATCCGTCGGTGGGCCTTGCGGCAACCGCAGACGAGGGAACGTTCAAGTGCTACATGGCCGATACGGGGTTGCTGATTTGTCAGCTGTTTGCCGACAACGCTGAAACCCCGCACGAGCTTTATCGTGACATTCTTTTGGGAAAGCTCGAGATCAACGAAGGGATGTTCACGGAAAACGTTGTGGCGCAACAGCTTGCCTCGAACGGGCACGGACTGTACTTCTATTCAAAGCGCGACCGCGAGAACTGCGCGAACACCATGGAAATCGACTTCTTAATCACGGCAGGTTACGACGACGCCGCCGGGCGCATGCGCGTTTCCCCTATCGAAGTGAAGTCGACGAAGCGCTATGGTGCGAAATCGCTCGATAAGTTCAAAGCCAAGTTCGGCTCGCGCGTGGGTGTGCGCTATATCCTGCACCCGAAGCCCCTGCAGGTGGAGGGCGACCTCGCGTGCTTGCCGTTGTATATGGCGCATCTGCTGTGAAGCGGTGGCCACCTGCCGCCACCTGCCGCCGCATACTGGCGTCCATCCGCGAAGAAACTATGCACGACGCGCCCCGTCATCCCCGACGGGGCGTTTTTGCTGGTAACATGAAAAAGCTATGGCTGACAAAGAATTGACAGAACACATCGACACCGCCGCGCGGCGCGTTGCCGATTCGCATACGTATCTGCACATCGACGACAAGACAGTCGAGCTGCAGAGGCTCGACGCCCAGATCGCCTCGCCCGGCTTTTGGGATGACGCCTCGCGCGCTCAAAGCGTGTCGAAGCAGGCGTCGAACTTGCGTGACGTCATCGCCGAATACGACGGCGCTTGCGCCCTGCTCGACGACGTGCGCGCCGCAGCGGAGCTCGCCGACGAGGACGAATCCTTCGCCGAGGAAGCGAAAAGCCTGCTCGCAAGGCTCGACAACGAGCTCGATGGGCTTGAAGTCTCCTCGTGGTTCTCCGGCCGCTTCGATGCGGGCGATGCGATTTTGTCAGTCAATCCAGGATCGGGCGGGCTTGAGGCGCAGGACTGGACTGAGATGCTCTACAAGATGTATCTGCGCTACGCCGAGGACAAGGGGTGGAAGGTCACCGTGCTCGACGCGGTTCCCGGCGAGGGCATCGGCCTTGACAAGGCGACCATCCAGATCGAAGGGCGAAACGCCTACGGCATGCTCACGAGCGAAAACGGCGTCCACCGCCTCGTGCGCATCTCCCCGACCGACGACAAGAAGCGCCGTCACACTACTTTCGCGAGTGTGGAAGTGCTCCCTGTGCTGCCCGACGACATCGAGGTCGATTTGAACCCCGCCGACGTGCGCGTCGACGTGTATCGCTCGAGCGGCCCCGGCGGGCAGTGCGTGAACACGACCGACTCGGCCGTCCGTCTGACTCATATTCCCACAGGCATCGTTGTGACCTGCCAAAACGAGAAGTCTCAGTTGCAAAACAAGGAATCGGCCTTCCGCGTGCTGCGCGCCAAGCTCTACGAAATCGAGCAGCGCAAGCGCGAGGCGCAGATCGACGAGCTTCGCGGCGAGCGCATGGAAAACTCGTTCGGCAGCCAAATCCGCAACTACGTGCTGTATCCTTATCAGCTGGTGAAAGACCTGCGTAGCGGCGTTGAGACGAGCAACGTCGATGCCGTGCTCGCGGGCGACATAGAGCAATTTGTGATCGGGTATCACAAGTGGCGAGTTTCGCAATAAAGAAAGGACTGCAATGACCGACCTTACGCGTGTGGCGACCGATCTGCGCTGCGACATCCTGCGCATGATCGCGGAAGCGAAAAGCGGGCATCCGGGGGGATCGCTGTCGTGCGCCGACATCCTGACCTCGCTGTATTTCGGCGGTGTGCTCAAGCACGACCCGAAAAACCCCAAGATGGAGGGTCGCGACTGGTTCTTTTTGGCAAAGGGCCATGCGGCGCCGGCGCTCTACGCCGCGCTCGCCCATGCGGGATATTTCCCCGTTGAGGAGCTTATGACGCTTCGCAAGCTGGGAACGCGCCTGCAGGGCCATCCCGACTGCAACCTCTGCCCGGGTGTGGAAGTGTCCACGGGCTCGCTGGGCCAGGGCCTTTCCATCGCCGCAGGCACGGCGTGCGGCCTTTCGCTCGATGGCAAGGAGGGCTCGGTCTTCGCGCTTCTCGGCGACGGCGAATGCGAGGAAGGCCAGGTGTGGGAAGCTGCCATGTTCTCCGCGCACCGCAAGCTCGACAACCTCACGGCGATTATCGACCACAACGGCCTGCAAATCGACGGCAAGGTGACCGAGGTGTGCAGCCCCGAGGATTTGGGCGTGAAATTCGAGGCGTTCGGATGGGATGTCCACCACGTCAACGGCCACGACATCGATGCGCTCATCGAGGTGCTTAACGCTTGCAAGGAGTCCCGCGATGGGAAGCCCCATGCCGTCATCGCCGAAACGGTGAAGGGCAAGGGCGTGTCGTTTATGGAAAACGAGGCTGGTTGGCACGGCAAGGCGCCGTCCGCCGAGCAGCTTGAAGCCGCGCTCGCCGAGCTTGAAGCGGCGTGTGATGAGGAGGTTTGCCGTGGTTAAGCTCGCAAGCGCCGAAATGGCCGAAAAGAAACTCGCAACCCGCGCCGCCTTCGGCGCGACGCTCGCCGAACTCGCGGAGGAGGGCGTGCCGGTCGTCGCCGTCGATGCCGACCTCACCGGCTCCACCACCACCAAGAAGTTCGCGACCGCTGCGCCCGAGAATGCCGACAAGCTTTTCAACTGCGGTATCGCTGAGCAGAACATGATCGACGTGGCCGCTGGCCTTGCCCTTACGGGGCATGTCGCCTACACAGGGTCCTTCGCCGTGTTCGGCACCGGTCGCGCCTACGACCAGATCCGCAACACCGTGTGCTACAGCAACCTCGACGTGAAGATCTGCCCGACGCACGCTGGCGTGTCGGTCGGTCCCGACGGCGGGTCGCACCAGATGCTCGAAGACGTCTCGCTCATGCGCGGGCTACCCAACATGCGCGTGCTCGTTCCCGCCGACTATGCTGCCGCGCGCGCTGCCATCAAGCTCGCTGCGAAGACGCCGGGCCCGGTGTATGTGCGCATGGGCCGCGCCGCTGTGCCGTGCGTCTACGATGCCGACGTCGAGCTCGAGCTTGGCCGCGCCTACGTGTTGCGCGAGGGTTCTGATGCAACCATCGTGGCGTGCGGTGTGGAAATCCGCGAGGCGCTCGCGGCGGCTGACGCGCTCGCCGAGGAGGGCATTTCCGCCGAGGTCGTCGACGCATTCTCGGTGAAGCCGCTCGATGAGGACACCATCACGGTGAGCGTTTCGAAGACGGGCTGCTGCGTGGTCGCCGAGGAGCACAGCGTGCATGGCGGTCTCGGCTCTGCTGTGGCGGAATGCCTCGCGCGCAAGAACCCCGCTCCCTGCGAGTTCGTGGGCGTGCAAGATCGCTTTGGCAAGTCCGGCGAGTTCGAGGAGCTGCTCGGCTATTTCAATCTCGACGCCGCAGCAATCGTCGAAGCTGTGAAGCGCGCCATGGGCCGCAAGTAGTTTCGCGTTCGCCTCCTGTTCCGAAAATGATGAGCGGCTCGTTTCCCGAAAGGGGAGCGAGCCGCTTTTTCATGTAACAAACGAGTATTATCGCATAGCTGTTAAAGATACACGTCGAGCGGTGTTTCGAGCGCTTTGTACAGCTCCCGCGGGACGAGCGTTTCTTGATACGCGCAGAATTGACGCAAGGGCATATCGATTTTGCCCTGGTTCCATTTCGTGAACGTGGAAAACTCGAGGTCGGAAAGTGACTCGATTTGAAAGTCGATGAGGGGCGTTATCTCGCCCCCTTTCTGCTTAACGTTGGAGCGAAGCTGATTGATTCGGTGTCTCATGATGATGTTATAAGGGCTGTCGGCTCCCTGGCGCAAAGCGACGCTGTTATAGAGACTCCGATGATTGAAGAACTCCTGGCTGGTTAAGAAATAGCTCTCTCGCCAATTCAACGAGATGCCCACTCTGTCGAGGCCCATCTCGTGTGCGAGGAGCGAATGCCAATTGGGCACGTCGTTCAAGCTGTCGAAGTAAGTGTAGAACTGCGTACGGCTGATGCCCGCCGCCTCGCAAAGCATCGAAATCTTCACTTTTTGAAAAGGCATGTCGGGCCCGACAATTGCGTCGAGGGCATCGAATATGCGCTTTTTCTTTTCGAAGTGGGTGTAGATTGTCCCCTTTTCGTCGAGCAGTTGCTCTCTGATACCCATAAGCCGAACCTCCCCCTTGCTCGGACCTGCGGTAGCTCTCTTGTAAAAAACTTCAGTTTCAGGATATCTGTTCGACGAAAATGTTCAAGGTGCGAGGTGCTCAGGCTCGCCTCGACTGCATTGCTTGACATCTCTCGCAGTTTGTTCAGATTTACGGGCAAGACAGCTCTGACTGCATGGCTAACTGAGACACTTCTTTGCATTGTTCGGCTTCTTACGTCAAAGCTGAAAACCGCTCACTCCCATAGTTCGCCCCTCGCTTCTAATCTGAAGCCACTGGACGTCCAAGGAAAAAAAGAAGAGTGGGAGGAGAGAAAATGGCGAAAATGGATTTTACGCTCGTTCCTCATGAGAAGCCCTATCAGTACGAAGAGGGCGACCTGAAAGTGACGCGCATGAGCGCATGGTCGGGTCCTGGATGCCATGGAGTGTGCGGCGTTTTGTGCTACACCGATGAGAATGGCAAGCTTGTAAAGGTGGAAGGCGATTCGGAGAATCCGTTCAACCAGGGGCGCCTTTGCATGAGATGCCTCGACTTGCCCGAGGTGACCAATCACAAGGATCGTTTGCTCTATCCGATGAAGCGAGACCGCAAGGATCGTGGACTTGACAAGTGGGAGCGCATCACGTGGGACGAGGCGTTCGACCTCGTAGAGAAAAACCTGAAGGAGATTGCCGAGAAATACGGCCCCGAGTCGATCGTGTTCTGCCAGGGGACGGGGCGCGATATCGCGGCATGGATTACGCGTCTTGCCTGGTCTTATGGGTCGCCCAATTACGGCGGCTTCTTCTCGGGGCAGGCATGCTGCGTGCCGAGAATCGCGGCAATGGTTGCGACCACGGGCTCCTATTGGGTAACCGACTACTCCCAGCAGTTCCCCGACCGCTACGATAACCCCAACTATCACGTTCCCGAGACGCTGTTCATCTGGGGATGCTATCCGCTCAATTCCAACCCTGATTGCTACTACGGCCACTGGGTGACCGATGTTATGAAGCGCGGCACCAAGATCGTCATGATCGACCCGAAGGTGACCTGGCTTTCCGCGCGTTCCGAGATCCATCTGCCCGTGCGTCCCGGCACCGATGCAGCGCTTGCGCTCGGCATGCTCAACGTTATCATCAGCGAGGGTCTCTACGATTATGACTTCGTTGACAAGTGGTGCTACGGCTTCGACGAGCTCGCGCAACGTGCGGCGGAATATCCTGTCGACAAGGTTTCCGAGATTACCTGGGTTCCGTCTGAGAAGATCATCGCTGCGGCTCGCCTGCTCGCGAAGAGCAAGCCCGCGGCACTTCACTGGGGCGTGGCGTTCGACCAGACGAGGGAGGCCATCCCTGCGGCCGTCGCTGCCATGAACTTGTTCGAGATCACGGGCAACATCGATGTTCCGGGCGGCATGATGGCGCCTGTCTCCATCCTTGACTACGCTTCTGGCTGGGGTCAAGAGCTTATCAGCCCCGAGCAGAAGGCCAAGCGAATCGGTCTCGATAAGTACAAGCTGCTCCAGTTCGGTTTCCAGACGAACTCCGCCGAGGAAACGATTGCTGCGCTCAAGACCGACAAGCCTTATAAGATCCATGGCTGCTGGATTCAGACGAACAACCTGCTTGCCTGCATGGCTGCCGATCCGCGTCTTCTGCAGAAGCTCATCGGTCAGCTCGACTTCGTTGTCGATGTCGATTTGTTCAAGACGCCGACCAACATGGCGCTTGCAGACGTGCTGCTCCCGGCTGCAACTTACCCGGAGCGCGACGGCATCTGCATCGGTGCAGGCACGCAGCGCGCTGAGTCCATCGTGAAGGTGACGCAGATCGGCGAGTGCAAGTCCGACATGGAAATCAACCTGGAAATCGGCAAACGCTTGAACCCTGAAGCGTGGCCGTGGGACAACGTTGACGACATGTTCACCCATATTCTTGAGAAGGAACTTGGCATCTCGTTTGACTGGCTCAAGGAGAACACGCCCGCCTATCCCGAGTTCGAGTACAAGAAGTACGAGAAGGGCAAGATGAGGCCCGACGGCGGCGTCGGCTTCGGCACGGCGACGGGGCGCATCGAACTGTATTCGACGTTCCTGGAGGCGGCAGGACTCGATCCGCTGCCCTACTTTGAAGAACCCAATCCCGGCCCTGGGTCCACTCCGGCGCTTATGGCGACCTACCCGCTCATTCTCACCACGGGCGCGCGCAACATCAACTCGTTCCATTCCGAGCATCGCCAGATCGAGCGCCTGCGCAAGTACCACCCCGATCCGACGGTTTCGATGAATCCGGAAACGGGCGAGAAGTATGGCGTCGAGGAAGGCGACTGGGTCTGGATCGAAAACGACAAGGGCCGCGCGAAGAGTCGCGTGAAGTTCACTCCTTGTCTGGACCCCCGCATTATCTCGGCTGATCACGCCTGGTGGTTCCCCGAGGCCGATCCCGAGAATCTCTATGACGCGCTCGAGGTGAACATTAACAACCTCGTTCCCTACGAATGCGGCAAGAGCGGCTTCGGCAGCAACTACAAGACGACCCTGTGCAGAATCTACAAGTGCGAAAGCGGGCGATAGCCATGGCTGAAAACGGAATCTTGATTGACTACGACTGGTGCACCGGATGCCGCACCTGCGACATGGCCTGCCAGATGGAGCACGGCTTTCCCGTGGGAAAGACGGGCGTGAAGGTTCTCGAAGTGGGGCCGTGGCAGATCGAGGGCGACAAGTGGCAGTACGACTACCTGCCCGCGATCACCGATATGTGCGACTCCTGTGCTGAGCGTACGGCTGCCGGCAAGCAGCCTACCTGCGTCAAGCATTGCCAATCCCAATGCCTGACTTTCGGCCCGCTCGACGAGCTGTATGCCAAGCTCAAAGACCACCGCAAGCAGGTCGTGTACGCACTGTAGGAAGGGTGCAACGGGTGACAGAGGAGGCGCGTAAGCGCGTGCTTCACGAGAGGGGTTCGCATGGGAGCGAGCCCCTCGGGGTTTCGCCTATCGGAGGGGATACCGCCGATGCCGTAACGAAGGCGACGTCTGTGATCGATTTTATGAAGGAGGCGACGGGGGTCGATCTCGTGGCCGAGGTTGGCGCGAGGGGTAAGCTGCGGCCTCCTGGAACCCCGTCTTGATCGGTATACGAAAGTAGGATGTAAGGGGGATTTCAATGAGCACGACGAGAAGATGGATCTCGTTTTTAATGGTTTTCCTGGTGGGGCTTGCGGGCTTCATCAACATGTTCAAGTGTGCGCCGCTTATGCCCGCACTTCTTGGAAGCGACTTGGGATTCACGCCCGACACAATCGGGTGGATGATGTCGATGTTCGGCATCATCGGCGCCATTCTGGCGTTTCCAGCCGGCATATTCATTAACAAATTCGGGCTCAAGGTAACGCTTGTCACCTCCATTGCGTGCAGCGCCGCTGGCTCCATTCTCGGCGCGATGTCGCCGAGCGCGATCATGCTGCTTGCCACGCGTGTTCTCGAAGGTGCTGGCGTCGGGTTCGCTGGCGTTGCCGGCAGCGTCGCAGTGACGAGGCTGCTTCCTGCGAAGCGCCAGGGTTTCGGGCAGGCGCTCAATATCGACACGTTCCCGCTTGGCACGCTTCTGGCGATGAACGTGGCTCCGATGCTTCTCGCCGCAGGCGGCGGATCGTGGCAGACCCCATGGTGGACGTTCGGCATCTTTGCGGCGGTTTGCCTTGTCCTTGTTGTGCTTTTCTTCAAGCTTCCTGAAGATGAGCCCGCTTCCGAGGAGGCAAAGCGGGCTCATGGTGACGCCGCTGCGGCGCCTATGGGCAAACCGAAATGGGTGCCTATCGTGCTGTTCGCTGTGACATTCGCGCTGTACGCGACGGTGCAGGGTGGCGCGGTGAGCACGTTCTATCCCACCTACCTGCAGCAGGTCATGGGGCTTGACGTTCAGGCTTCGGGCTCGATCACCTCTATTTCCAGCCTTATCGTGCTGTTCGTGTCTCCGTTCGCGGGCGCCTTCGCCGACAAGGTCGGGCATCGCAAGCTGTTTGTGGGAATTGGCTGTCTTGTCATGGCAATCGGTATGCCTGTCGCGTTTGCGGGGAACATGGTTCTCGTATGGGTGTTCTCGGTTGCTCTTGGCCTGGTGATGTGCGTAGTTCCGCCTAACGTTTACGCGATGGTTCCGCCGCTTGCCGGTAACCCGAAGAGCATCGTTTTCGCCATGGCGCTTCTCGGCGTTGCCCAAAACGTCGGTACGGCTCTGGGATCTGCTCTGATGGGGCCGCTGTCTGCCACAAGCTGGAGCCTTGCGGCAACGGTGCTTGCTGTGCTTGCAGCCGTCGCCGGTGTTGCGAGCCTTGTGGCCCGCACGAAGTAATCGCCCTCCATCCGCCCCATCCCTCGATTCCCGGGAGATGGGGCGGTTCGCTATCTCGAGGAAGGCCTTGAGATGGTTTCGGTGAACAAAAGACGAGGCAAGGAGTTGGAAGAATGGCAAGAACGAAAGACAAGACCGTTTACAAGTCAATGGGCTTCAACAGCTTTGGCTTGGGAAGCAACGGTGCCGCGGTTGACGTGAAAGACGGCAGGATTGCGCGAATCCGCCCGATGCACCTTGACGAGAAGTACTCAGTTGACGAAATCAAGCCATGGACCATCGAGTCTCACGGCAAGAAACTCGAAAGCGGGCTCGAAACGACGATCGCGCCGTTTGCGATGGCATACAAGAAGCGTGTCTATTCCAAGAACCGCGTTCCGTTCCCGATGAAGCGCGTCGATTGGGATCCGTCGGGCGAGCGTCATCCGGAAACGCGTGGCATTTCCGGCTACGAGCGTATCAGCTGGGACGAGGCGTGCCAGATTATCGCCGATGAGATAAAGCGCTTCATCGACGTTTACGGCATGTCGTCGATTTACCTTCAGGCCGACGGCCACGGCGAGGCGAAGACGATCGGCGGCACGCACGGCGCCAACAGCCGTCTGCTCGATTTCATGGGTGGCGGCTACACCCTTCAAGCGCGCCAGCCTGACAGCTGGGAAGGCTGGTACTGGGGCGCCAAGCACATGTGGGGAATGGACCCGGTCGGTCAGCAGGCATTTCAAAATGGCCTGGTGAAAGACATCGCCGACAATTCGCAGGCAGCCCTGTTCGTCGGATGCGACCCCGAAACGACGCCGTGGGGCTGGGGCGGCATGATGGCCTCGAAGATCAGCTACTTCTGGACCGAATGCGGCGTGAAGCAGATCTACATCTGCCCCGACGTGAACTACGGTGCAGCGATCCACGCCGACAAGTGGATTCCCGTGCTTCCCAACACCGACGCTGCGCTTTGGCTGGGTGTCGCTTACACGTGGCTGAAGGAAGGAACGTACGACAAAGAGTACCTCGCGACTCATGCGGAGGGATTCGATTGGTTCGAGCGCTATGTCTTGGGCGGGGAAGACGGCGTTGTCAAGACTCCGAAGTGGGCTGAGAGCAAGTGCGGTGTCCCGTCACGCCAAATCAAGGCACTTGCGCGCTATTGGGCGAAAAACAACGTGTCCACGGTACACGGCAACGGCGGCGGCTACATCCGCTCGGCGTTCGCGACTGAGCCTGCTCGCCTCGAAATCGCCCTTTTGGCTATGCAGGGTTTGGGCGCGCCAGGCCGCAACATGTTCAAGATGCTCGAATGGGGCATGTTCGGCATGCCGCAGCTCAACCCCTTGCCGCAACCGGCGTGGGGCGGCACCGTGCAGGCTGCCTACACCGGCCACATGGCGGGTTCTGCTCTTGTCAACTTCATTCCTCAGACGCTCCTCCCGAAGGCGATCATGATGCCCGAGGGCGAGAAGCTGTCCTGGTCGGGCCATGTGGTGTGCACGTATCCGCGCACCGACCAATATCAGAACTACGAGTATCCCAACGACGGCGCAAGCCGCATTCACATGATTTGGAGCGACACCCCCCTGTTGGTCGACGTGCTGGAACGGCGGCAACCTTTTGCAGGACGCCCTGCGGACCGACGAGATCGAGTTCGTGCTCGTACAGCATCCGTGGCTTGAGAACGATACGTACTTCGCGGACATCATCCTTCCCACGACCACGAAGTTCGAGGAAAAAGACATCATGACCACGAGCATGTGCGGCGAGAACAATCTCGTTTTGGACGAGGCTTTGGCGGTCGAGCCCATCGGCGAAGCGAAATCGGATGCCGAAGCCGTGCTCTGCATTGCTGACAAGATGGGACTTCGCGACCAGCTGATGGAGAACTGGTGCTACCCGCCGTACCGCATCTTCGCTGGTGACGGTCGCAAGGTCGAATGCAGCACGGAGCACGTTTACGGCGAGCCTTCCTTCGACACGCTGATGAAGATTGGCTTCTACCAAGGCGGCTTGGCCGAGCACATGGAATGGGACGAGCTCAAGGAGAAGGGATATCTGCCCATTCCCTTCGCGCCGGTCAACGAGGGAGAGCCGGTCGGCATGCAGCTTTTCTACGAAGATCCGGACACCTATGCGCTCGATACGCCGACGGGCAAGATCGAGTTCTACTCCACCGCTATCGCCGAGGTATGGGGCGACGACGGCGAGCGTCCGCCCGTTCCCCACTGGATCGAGGAGAGCCCCGAGCACCACGAGCGCCTGACGAACGAGCGCGGCAAGGACTTTCCGTTCCTTATGGTGTCGAACCATCCGCGTTGGCGCGTGCACGCCCAGCACGACGATATCCCCTGGACGCGCGAGATCGAGACGTGCAAGGTGAAGGGTCCCGATGGTTACTTGTACGAACCTGTTTGGATCAACCCGATCGATGCGCGAGAGCGTGGCATCGAAAACGGCGACATCGTGCGCATCTACAACGAGCGCGGTTCGGTCCTCGGTGGAGCTTACGTCACCGAACGCATCCGCACTCATACGGTTAGCCAAGATCATGGTGCGCGTGTCGACTGCATCGTTGGAGGCACAGGCGGCCTCGACCGTGGCGGCGCGAACAACCTCATCTGCCCGAACGCGACCACAAGCAAGAACGCTCCGGGCGAGGTGACGAATGGCTTCCTCGTGAACATCGAGAAGGTCGATGTGCTCGAGTTGGCGAAGAAGCACCCCGATCAGTTCAACCGCGAATACGATCCGTCGTGCGGGATGATTGCATCTGCGCGAATCGCTAAGGAGGCTTAAGATGTCAAAGGTATTCCTGTTCGACGCAGCGCGATGCAACGGCTGCCACTGCTGCCAGGTTTCCTGCAAAGACGAGTTCTGCGGTGCCGATTGGGCTCCCTATTCGAAGGCTCAGCCGGAAACGGGCCAATTCTGGTGCAAGGTCAACCAGGAGACGCGGGGAAGCGTGCCCAAGGTTAAGGTTGCCTATAGGGTGGAAATCGGCGCGCAAGACGACGCGATCAAAGATTATGCGCCCGAAGTGCTCGAGACGCGCGAAGACGGTCTCGTTGTGATCGACCCCGAAAAGGCGCGTGGCCGCAAGGATCTGGCAGACCGTTTTGAAGGTGTATATTGGAACGATGAGCTGGGTATTCCTCAGGGATGCACCGGGTGTGCCCATCTGCTTGACGATGGATGGGACGTGCCTCGCTGCGTTGATGCCTGCGCGATGGGTGCGCTTCGCTTCGGGGACGAGGCGGACTTCGCCGACGAGCTCGCGCATGCTGAGCGTTTGAGCGAAGGAAGCCACGTGTACTACCTGAACCTGCCCAAGCGCTTCGTCGCAGGCGAGGTGTACGACGAGGATGCCGACGAGGTCATCATCGGGGCGACGGTCACCGCGGTGAGCGAGAGCGGCGAGCGCTTTGAAGCAACCTCTGACGACTTCGGTGATTTCTGGATCAACGATCTCGCAAAGGGGAAGTACGAGGTGCGTTTTATGGCGGAAGGCTATCTTCCGCGCACGCTGGAAGCAGACGCAACTGACCGCGATGTCAACATGGGATCGATTGCGCTGTACAAGGGTTAAAGGGTAGCCTCGGCAAGCCCCGAGCACCTATCCGCCATAGGGCCGCGCGAGCTTTCGAGCTGCGCGGCCCTTTCTGTGTTGTGCGCCGTGGCGCCTGTAGAGGAAAGCTTGCCGTCTCTCGGGTCTTTGCACCCGACGCTACTCTGCTTGTGGTTTTTGCGCAAGCGTGAGCTGGGGCGGTGGCGCGCGGGATTCATTACTACTAGAATTGGACTGTCTCAGTACATCACTATTCGAACGGAGCAAACTGTGACAGATGTTTCCAGCCGCGGGAACGCCTCGCGTCCCGCTGCCCAGTCGGGCGCACCGCGTCCGCGTTCGAGGGCGGGGGCTCACAGCCGCCAGGCTCAGGCCACCCAGCAGCTCTCCCAGTCGCTTCCCGTGCTCGATGTCGCGGACACGCCTCAACAAACGTCGTCCCCCGTCATCACCTTCGACCACGTCACGAAGATCTACCCGGCACAGCCGAACAAGCCGGCGCTCTCCGACATTTCCCTGCAGATCTACGCAGGCGAGTTTATCTTTTTGGTCGGACATTCGGGTTCCGGCAAGACCACGTTCATCCGCATGCTGATTCATGAGGTCACGCCGACGAGCGGGCATATCTACATTGCGAACGAGGACCTGACGACCATGCGCAACTGGCGCGTGCCATACCTGCGCCGCAACATCGGCTGCGTGTTCCAGGACTTCAAGCTCCTGCCGAACAAGACGGTCTTCGAGAACGTCGCCTTCGCACTCGAGGTTATCGGTAAGTCGCGCCACGTCATCAAAACTCAGGTGCCCGAGGTACTTCGCCTCGTCGGCCTGCAGGACAAGCTGAACAAGCGCCCCGACCAGCTCTCCGGCGGCGAGCAGCAGCGCGTTTCCATTGCCCGCGCCATCGTGAACCGCCCGCCGCTGCTCATTTGCGACGAGCCTACGGGCAACCTCGACCCGCAAACCTCGCGCGGCATCATGGACCTGCTCGAGCGCATTAATCGCACGGGCACCACGGTGCTTGTTGCAACCCACGACCGCGAGATGGTCGACAACATGCGTCGTCGCGTTATCGCGCTCGATCGCGGCCGCCTGACCCGCGACCAGGACAGGGGGGTGTACGGTTTCGATGCGTAGTCTCGGTTACTTCTTTAAGGAGTCGCTGCACGGTTTCACGCGCAACCTCTCCACCACCTTGGGTTCTATCGTCACGATCTTCCTCTCGTTGCTCATCATCGGCATCTTCCTTGTGGGCGGTGCTGTGGTGAACAACGTCATGTCCTCGGTTGAAAGCGAAGTCGCCATCTCCGCCTTCGTCGCCGACGACGCCTCGCAGTCCGATATCGACAAGGTCGAGGACTTCATCCGCGGCATCGACGGCGTTGCCACGGTCGACTTCACCACGAAGGACCAGGCGCTCGAGAACTTCAAGGCCACGTCGAACTCCGACATCATCGACGCGCTCGACGGTCAAAACCCGCTGCCCGCTTCCATCGAAGTCGAGCTTTCCGACCCGAAACTCGTCGAGGATGTGGCAGGCCAGATCGAGCAGAACTCCACGTTCGCTTCCATCTGCGGTTATGACACGCCTTCCGAGTCGCTCAAATACGGCCAGAAGTCGGTCGCGCAGCTCTTCCAGTTGACGACCTATGTCCGCTATATCGGCATCGCGCTCATTGCGCTGCTCATCTTCATCGCGCTCGTGTTCATCAACAACACGATCCGCCTGGCGATCCTTGCGCGCCGCAAGGAAATCGCCATCATGCGCCTCGTCGGTGCATCGAACGGTTTCATTCGCGGGCCCTTCCTTATGGAGGGCGCGCTGCACGCCATCATCGGCTCGCTGTTCGCGGTCGGCGTGCTTGAGCTTCTGCGCAACCTGGCGCTTCCGAAACTTGCGGGCGCGCTCAAGTTCCTCGCGATCGATGTGAACGCCAGCATGTTCGGCTTCATCTATGTGGCGCTTGTCGTCGCGGGCCTTATCATCGGCCTGTTCGGCTCGGCGCTTGCGATGCGTCGCTACCTTAAGGTATAGAAGGCGCGAACGAGAGTTATCTCCATGGCGAAGCACGGTGAAACCAAACAGCGCGCGGCGATCGTCGCGCGCGAGCACAAACGCAACAAGCGTATTTTGCGCCTGCTGTGCTTCGTCGTGGCCATAGCCGTGGCCTTTGTCGCCGGTTTCGCCCTGCGCAGCCAAGATCAGTTCCTCGCCTCGCTCGGGTTTTCCATTCCTGGCGTCCAGAAAGCGGGCACGCAGACGGCGGACACGAAAAAGTCGCCCTACGATTCCATTTCTGCTCGCTTGAGCGAAGTCGAGGACGTCCTTGCGAAGAGCGATCTCAGCGGCTACGACCTCGACGAGGCAACGAAGGAAGTCTTCAAGGGCTTTTCCAGCGCATGCGACGACAAGTATTTCGAATACCTCGACCCTTCGCGCTATGCCTCGTTCGTGAAGGACAGTTCGGATGGCGCCTATACCGGTGTCGGCGTCCTGTTCTCGGATTACAACGGTCGCGCACTCGTTTCGGATGTGTTCTCGGGCTCCGCTGCCGAGGCCGCTGGCGTCCAGCAGGGCGATGTGCTTATCGGCATCGACGGCGACACTTCTCACGACTGGTCGGTCACCGAAGCCATCAGCGGCCTTTCGCGCAATGCGGGCGAGACGGTTGTGGTCACGTGGATGCGCCCTTCTTCGGTCGGCGCCGAGACGGGCACTTCCTACACTACGGCGCTTACGTGCTCCTCGTACAAGGAACAAAACGTCACCTACTCGCTCGACGGCACGGTTGGTTATGTCAAGGTGCGCCAGCTCACGCAGGATACCGCAGGCAACGTCTCCTTGGCGCTTGGCGACCTGATCGGGCAGGGAGCGACGTCGTTTGTCATGGACCTCCGCGACAACCCGGGTGGATATCTTACCCAGGCGGTCGATGTGGCGAACCTCTTCATCAAGACGGGCGTTATCGTCGAAGTGCAAACATCAACGGGCACCTCGCCGAAGTCTGCTTCTGGCAAAACGGTCACTGACCTGCCGCTTGTCGTGCTCACGAATTCCTATACCTCGGGCGCTGCCGAGGTGCTTGCCGCTGCGCTTCAGGACAACCAGCGTGCCACCGTCGTCGGCGAGACCACCATCGGCAAGGGCTCCGTACAGGTTGTGCACGAGCTGTCGTTCGGTGGGGCGATCCGCTATACCGCCGGTTACTACAAGAGCCCTCTCGGCCACGACATCGATGGCGTGGGTGTGATTCCCGATATCGCCATTTCCGCAAGTGAGGGCGGCACCGACCCGCAGCTCGTTCTCGCCGTAGAGACCGCGCAAACCAAGGAGAAGGCTTAAGAGGCCCATGCCCCGCTCCAAGAACCACACGCGTCGCGTCGCTCGGTCGCGTCCGCGTGGCATCATGCAGTTGAATCCCGAAGGTTACGGCTTCGTGCGCACGTCCGAAGGCGAATTCTTCGTGCCCCACGCCAAGCTCGGTGGTGCCTTCGACGGCGACCTGGTCGAGGTGGCTCCGCTGCCCGCGAACGCCGCGAAGGGCAATGCGCGAGAAGGCGCTGGCGGCGGACGGTATGGCCACAAGAAGGCGGCGCGCGTCGTCTCGGTAGTGGAACGCGCCCACGAGGTCATCGTCGGCAGGTTCGAGGTTGCTGAGCCTTTCGGCGTCGTCGTGCCGCTCGATCCGCACATCCCCTACGACATCTTCACCCAGCTCTCCGAAGCGCCCGACGTGGAAGACGGCGCGATTGTTCGCGTGCGTATCGCTCAGTTTCCCTCCCGCAACACGGCGGCAACGGGGCATATCGAAGAAGTGCTCGAGCATGTCGATGGCCTCGACGAGGGAGTCGATGCGGTGGTCGCCCGCCATAAGTTTGAAACGTCGTTCTCCGATGCTGCGCTGGAAGAGGCTCGCGCTGCTTCGATCGATGAGGTAGGTGCGCTCGCGTCGGGCTATCGCGATTTGCGCGACCGCTTTGTGTTTACTATCGACCCTGATGACGCGCGCGATTTCGACGATGCGCTCTCCATTGAACGCGTCGAGGAGTCTGGGCGGCCGCTTTGGCGCATCGGCGTGCACATCGCCGACGTCTCGCATTATGTGGAGTGGGGGAGCGCGCTCGACATGGCTGCGCGGCGTCGTGCCACGAGCGTGTATCTGGTCGATCGGGTGATTCCGATGATTCCCGAGGAGCTTTCATGCGGGCTGTGCTCGCTCGCTCCGGGCGAAGTGCGTCGCTCTATGACGGTTGACCTGTTCGTCGACGATCGGGCGCAGCTTGTGCGATACGAGATTTACCCCGCGCTCATCTGCTCGAACGCGCGCTTGACTTACGGCGAGGCGCTCGAAATGCTTGAAGGGGAATGTCAACCTGTGGCATCTGAGGGCGGGCAGCATGCTCCGTGCTCAGACAGTCCTGCTTTGGAGAACAGCCCACTGGGCTGTTCTCGTCGTGCGGAACTGCGCGCGGAGCACGCTCCCCGCCCTCATTCGGAGATTGAAGACCAGCTTGCCGCTGCCGAAGGGCTTTATCGTGCAACGGCTCCCGAGAATGCGGGGTATGCTCCGCGCGCAGTTCCGCACGAGCCGAACGTGCCCTCTGGCACGTTCGTGCGAGCTCAGGACTGCTTGAGCACGGAGCATACCCCGCATTCTCGGGAACAACGGCAGACTTCCATCCAGCTCCGTCTTCTCCAACTATCGCGCCTCGCCTCGCTTCGCCACGCGCAGCGCGAGCGAAAAGGCGGCATCGACTTCGACCAGCCTGAGGCGCGCGTGACGCTCGACGAGGCGGGCAAGCCGCGCGGTGTCGAGCTTCGTCGGAAGAACGCCGCGACGTCGCTTATCGAGGAGATGATGATCTGGGCAAACGAGGTCGTCGCCGAGCATCTCGCCAAGGCGAAGTTCCCCTGCGCCTACCGCGTGCACGAGGCTCCCGACCTGGAGGGGCTCGCCCAGCTCGCGCCCATCTTCGAGGAGTTCCCCTGGTTCGAGAAGATCGATCCCGTGGGATTTTTCACGGGCGATCAGCGCGCGCTTCAGCAGGCAGTATCCGCATCGCGCGGCCGCGCCGAGGGCGAGCTCGTCTCGTCGCTCGTGCTTCGCTCGATGAAGCGCGCGGTTTATCGTGAGCGCAATTGCGGGCACTACGGCCTTGCAAGCGCAACGTATTGCCATTTCACGAGCCCCATCAGGCGATATCCCGACCTTATGGTGCACCGCATGCTGAAGGCTGAGCTCTTCGGCCGTCCCGAGAAGTTCGATCAGATGACGACGAACCTCGGTTGGATCTGCGAGCACTCATCGGGAATGGAGCGCGAGGCGGATGACGCTCAGCGCGAATCCGAGGAACTTAAGTTGGCGGAATATCTGCAGCAGTTCGTGGGGCAATCGTTTTCCGCCATCGTGTCGGGCGTGTCGCAGGGTGGCCTGTACGCGCGCCTCGAGAACTCGGCGGAGGGCTTCATCCCAGTTCGCACGCTTGGCGATGACTATTTCAGCTTCGACGCGACGCGCTATACGCTCACGGGCGAGGAAACAGGTGCGCGCTATCGGCTCGGGCAGCGCATCGCCGTGGTTCTCTTCGCGGTCGATCCTCGTGTTCCCCAAATTGACCTCAGGCTTGCGCAAGGTTCGAGGCGATAGATTAGGGCGTCTGTAGCGGCGTCCTTTTTCTTTCCCGCGATGCCGGTAGGCGTCTTCTCGTGAAGCCTTCGCCCGCACCCCGCCCATCGCAGTGCATATCGAAAAACAATCTTCGCATACTGCCATTTCCCGAAGTTAGTTCTTGCAGTCTCCTATAAAACAATGCAAAATAGGGATTGCAATCGCAAGTGGACTCCAATTGGGCGACCGTGCTTCAAGCGCGAGCGCTCCAAACACGAGGATCCCAAACGAGGGGCTCCCGAAAAGGAGGTGACGACGTGGCAAGGGGGAAGCAGGCCAGCGGCCTTCTCACTCAGCAGAAAGTGCTGCGCGCGGCAGTGGCGCTCTTTCTGGAAAAAGGCTACGCCAAAACCACGACCGCCGAGATCGCTGCTGCGGCGGGTATCAGGCAAAGCTCCTTTTTCCATGTCTTTCCCAGCAAAGAAGCGCTTCTCTTAGAGCTCGTGCGCCGCATGTTCGGCGGGCAGTTTGACCTGGCCGAACAGCACAACAACGGACAAGAACCGATATTCATGTACGCGGTGGAAACGGCGTTGCAGCTGCATATCGCGGAGCTGACCGAACCGCTGCGCGAGCTCTACGTTATGGCCTACACGCTGCCGACGACGGCGGACTATCTCTATCGCACCACGTCAAAGCGCCTGCAAGTCATCTTCGCGGACTATCTGCCCGAAGCGCAGCCGAAGGATTTCTTCGAGATGGAAATCGCGTCTGGAAGCATCATGCGCGGCTTCATGTCCGTGCCATGCGACCCGTATTTCACGGTGGAAGCCAAGATACGGCGCTTTCTCGACTGCTCGCTCAAGCTCTACGATGTGCCCCAGGCGAAGCGCGAATGCATTATCGAGGCTATCCTCCGCATGGATTTACGCACGATGGCAGAAGGCATTATCCGGAAAACCATTCAACAGGCTGAAGCAGGATTCGAGGCCCTCAAAGCCGAAACCGAGTAGCGCCCCACCGAGGGCGGCTCGCCCAGATCGTCAGACATGACCACGTTCGTCATTCATGAGAAAGGTTCGCCCATGAAGAAGAAAACCCTGATCATGCTCCTCACATCGATACTTTGTATCGCGCTGCTGCCGGCGATAGCCCACGCGGCGACCCCGGATGTTTGGGACGGCAGCACCGCCTCGAGCCTTACGGGCGGCGGAAAGAGCGAGGACGACCCGTACCTCATATCTACGGGCGCGGAGCTCAAGCTACTGGCAGATAACTCCCGTGCGGCGGGGCTCGGCAGCTGCTACGTGAAACTCACGAACGATATCGTTTTGAACGACGGCACGTTCGACAAGAGCGGCGCGTTCACGAAACGGGGGGCTACAACAACATCGCAGCCTAACGAATGGCTTCCGATGGGCGAGGCCAGCTGGCACATCGACGGCGATGGCCACTCGATTTCGGGTATGTACATCAAGTGCAACGAAGAGAAGGTTGGCTTGATCGGTAGGATTACAGATAGCGGGTACATTCGGGACCTTACCATTAAGGACAGCTACGTCACCTCATCTCAAGCGCCGAAGAGCTACAAAGGTAATATCGGCGTCTTCATAGGACGAAGCAGCGGGACGTCTTTTACCAACTGCGTCGGTGAGAACAATATCGCTGTTACGGATAACTGCTATCTCACTGGCGGTATCGTTGGTTGGTCCTATAGCGGCGACAGTTTCAACGTCGTGCATGTCTCAGGGTTCATTCAGGGTTCGGGTGCGCTCGCTGGTATTGCGGGACGCGCGAATGGCGCTACCTTCAAGAACTGCTGGAACGAGATGGACATCGATAATGCCAATACCGACCAACCAATCAAGCAAAGCGGCGGTCTTGCTGCCATGGCGGACAGCTCCGAATTCTACAACTGCGCGAACCTGGGGTACCTTCATGGCGGTAGCCGCATCGGCGGCATTGCCGGTGAGGCTCCCGGCAAGATGAAGAACTGCTACACCATAAGCGATATCTCCGGCATCAAAGAGTATGGAAGCCGGAACTATGTGGCGACCCTTGCTGGTATGAATAGCAAGAACGTTGCCGTGCAGGGCTGCTACGCCGAGGATGGCTCGGGCCTTTACGACATCGGCGCAGAAGGCGAGGGCTCTTATGTCCCGCACTTCACGGGTAAAGGCAACCTCGGCGGTGGGAGCGATGGGGAACTCCTCGCTGCGCTCAACGAGAACCTCTACAGCATGGACGCCGAACCGAACCTGAACAAGTGGGTGCTGAACAGCGACGGCTATCCGATTCCTACGGGTGAGACGTTCGTTGACGATACGGTGTATTACGACATCTGGCTTGACGGCGTGCGCGTGAGCGAGCGAAATGAAGCCGACATCCTCGGCGACGGACTCGCATCCTATGATAAGGCCACGAACACTCTCTTCCTGCATGACGGCCTTGTCGTGACCGCCGCGTACAATCAAAGCCTGCTCTACTCCGAGGGCGACATCAACCTGTGCGTCGACGGCGACGTGAAATTCCAATCTTCCCAGAACGTCGGCACCGGGCCATGCGTCATCGACCTTGGCTCTGCTGGCGGAAGTGGCAACTTCAAGATATACGCTCCTGAGGATACCTCGGCAACCGTTACGGTGACCGGTCGATACGCGGAGTACGGCATCGACGTGTCCTCGCTTACGCTCGAGGGCGACGTCTCGCTGAAGGTCAGCGCCGACAGCGCCTTTGCCTTCTGCTACACGATGACCTTCACCTCGCCGCAGGCGATGCTCGACGCCGTTTCGTGGGGCGACCGTCCTGCGATGCTAAACTCCGTCCAAACCATCAATCTTCCCAGTTCAAACGCGCAGAAGCTCTATGAGAACCAAGGTAGCGGCCTCGTGCAGGTGGACGCTTTCACGACATCGCGTAAGGTGGAGGGCTATCCTTATCCGATTGACCGGATGTACCCGCATATCCGCATCGCCCCTGTGGTGAGCGAGCTTGTGGGCAGCCTGCCCGATTCCTTCACCGTCTCGATGACCGATGCCAACGAAGAGAGCAGCCTTGCCGCTTGGGTGTTGGGCGAAATCCGCAAGATCGAGGGCATCACCGAAGATAACAGCTCGGTTGTTGTGAGCGACGTTCGCGCTGCAACTGCGGGCACCTTTGCAAGCCAGGACGGAGAAGCGGGCAGCTTCACGGCGACCGTCACGCTGCAGATGGACGGCGCCAGCATGACCAAGGTTATCCCTGGCACGATCGAGCCTGCGGCCTATGCGCCCCCTGTCATTACGACGGGGATCAAGGCTGGCACGGTGGATGCGGAAACTGGTCTTTTCGTCGAAGCGACTGATGCAACCTTCACCTGCGGCGATGAGGTCGTCTTCGCGGTCAGCTACGAGGCGGGCGGCGTGCCCGTTAAAAACCTTCAGGGTTCCGTCTCTTGCTACGCAGATAAGGGCCTCACCTGGAGTGAAGCCAACGGCTGCTATCTCACCCCGACCGAATCCGCCGACTGCTTCATCTTCACAAAGGCCGCCCGATACGAGGTGATTTTCAACTTCCTCGCGACAGAGGAATACGAGGCGCAGGTCGGCAGCATCGACATCGACGTCGTGAGGCGCACCCTTGCTCCTTCGGATTTCACGTTCACGGCTCCGAGTGACCTTGCCTACGACGGGAGTGCCAAGCAGGCAAGCTTCGAGTTCGCGGGTATGCTCACCTGCGACGGAGCTCAGACGATAAGCTACATGAGCAACGACGTCACCTTAAGCGACGCGGTTAATCCGGGCACCTATACCTTGCAGCTCGCTGTTCAGGAGTGCGACGCCTATGACGCCGCCATGCTCACCGACCCGAGCTGGACGTTCACGATTGATCCTAGACAACTGAGCGACTTCGACTTCTCCGATATCACTGTCGCGAAGGTCTACGATGGCACCACGGCCGCAGGTACGCTTGATGGCACTGTCGGCTTCGCGGGGAAGTGCGGCGATGACGACGTTTTGATCGTGGCGACTCCCGGCCCTTATGCCGAAGCCGACGTTGACGCTGGTACAGGCAAGACCGTGACGCTCGAGCTTTCCTTGGCGGGTGCCGATGCGGATAAGTACACGCTGGCATCTCCGAGCGCCACGTTCGATCGCGCGGAGATCACCAAGGCGCAGCTTTCCGCATCTTCCTTCGTTGACCCGACTATTCAGGTAATTTGGCGCAATGAGGGCTACGGCTCGATCTCCGGTACGCTGACGGCGAACGATTTCTTCGCGGAAGACGAGGTGCCTGACGGTGCGAAGATCGTGGCGGTCGGCAAGGCGACTTCCGAGACCGTTCTCGACAGCGTGAGCGTTGCCGACGATGGAACGCTCAGCTATTCGAAGGCGGCGAGCTCTGAAAGCGCGTTCAAGACGAGCGGCTACGACGTCGCCATCGAGGCTAAAAATTACAGGGGCTCCGCGCCGCTTTCTGTGCGACAGTTGGCTCGTGCGGGATTCGATGAGGCGTCCTGCATCTCGACCTGGG
>NZ_CAKTTZ010000015.1 GCF_934617235.1 uncultured Ellagibacter sp.
CCAAGGACGAGGGTCCCGAGGCCGAGAAGTACACCATCAAGATGAACGGCTGCCACAGCTGCCCGATTCACTGCTACTCCGACATGCGCGTCCCGAACTCCAAGGCCAACGGCGGCTATGAGATCACGGGCAACACCTGCGTGCCGAACTTCCCGTTCTCCGTCTACATGACGAAGATCTTGGGCGACCACACGTCGGTCAAATCGGGCACCGAAGACGGCCTCATTTGGGACCAGGTTGTCGGCGGCACGATGGACGATCTGGGCATGTGGTGCAACTACGCGCAGATTTATCGCGACATCGCGCACTGCGTGTCTGCGGGTATCTTCGAGAAGAACCTGCCTGCCGATGAGTACAACATGTTCGACTGGAAGAAGTTCGAGAACAACGATCCGACCATCATGGTCGAGCTGCTCACGCACATCGCCAAGAACGACAACGAGATGTCCTACCTCGGCCATGGCCCGATCGTGTGGTGCAAGCGTTGGAACGACATGGAGTGGTTCGATACCACGGCGAGCTGTCTTATCAACTACCGCGGCTGGCCGGTTCACCACGCCATCGAGTCTTACGGCCAGGTCGGCGGCCTGCTGAACATGATCTTCAACCGCGACCCGATGATCCACTCGCATCAGAACATGCTGCAGTGCGGCCTCCCGCATGAGCTTAAGCAGGAAATCGCAGCCGAGCTGTGGGGCGGCGAGGACGCGCTTGACGCCGAGAAGAACTACACGCCCGTCAACGACCACAAGATCAACTTCTGCTGGTGGTCCATCGTCACCGACGTGCTGCATGACTCGCTCACGCTGTGCAACTGGGTGTGGCCGATGGCGCAGAGCCCGTCGAAGAGCCGTAACTACCGCGGCGACCTCGACCTCGAGGCGAAGTTCTACAAGGCAGCCACCGGCAAGGACGTCACCACCGACGACTTGTACAAGGCTGCTGCGAAGATAATCACGCTGCAGCGCGCTAACACCGCCCGCGGCATGAAGGACGCGAATGGCAACATGGGTTGCAACGACTTCCGCAACATCCATGACGTCATGACCCAGTGGCCGTTCACGAAGGACCCGGACAAGCAGCCCTTCACCGAAGGCACCGATAAGATGGAGAAGGAAGACTTCCAGAAGGGCCTCACGATGCTCTACGAGAAGTTCGGTTGGGACAGCCAGCTTGGTTGCCCGACGGCCGACTGCCTCGAGTACTATGGCATGAGCGACGTTGAGGAAGACCTCAAGAACCTGAACCTCCTTCCGTAAGCGATGCGACGAAAGTGGCGGCTTAGGGGCATCCTGACCTGAGCCGCCGTAAACCTCCCTTTATGAGTCGCATCCGACATACGGGGTAGCCCTACCCGCAAGAAGAGTCCCTGATGGGGCTCTTCTTGTTGTTGGGGTAAGATGTGGATATCGGGGCGGATCTTTGCTTGTCCGCCCTTTCCCGCTACGATCGAAGGCGAAACCACGAAGGCATCCGAGAGGCGAACGAATGAAGACCATCGACGTTGTAGCAGCCATCATCGAAAAAGATGGCGAAATCCTCGCAACCCAGCGAGGCTACGGGGAATTCGAAGGCGGCTGGGAATTCCCGGGCGGCAAAGTCGAGGCAGGCGAAGCCCCTGAGCAGGCGATTGTCCGAGAAATCAAGGAAGAGCTCAACGCCGACATTGCGGTCGGGAGCTTTCTTGTGCAGGTCGAACATGACTATCCCGCGTTCCACCTGAGCATGAAATGCTACCTCTGCACGCTCAAGGACCCGTCGTTCGAGCTGCTCGAACATCATGCCGCAAAGTGGCTCGACCTCGAGCACATCGAAAGCGTGGACTGGCTTCCCGCCGATGTGAAGGTGGTTTCCGCCTTGGAGAAGCGCGGCGAGCTCTAATCGCTGGCGCCGCCGAAAGGCTTCGACCGTCAAAATCCCAAAGCGCTTCAACCGCCAGGCTCCCGACGCGCTTTAACCGTCGAGGTTACTGATCAGGTAATCATACAAATCGGCACGAACAGGCTGTTCGAGAGCGTACGCGATCTCGACGACGTTCGTTTTGCCATCCTCCATCGTAGTCGCCTCGAATTCGCCCGTCGGGTGCATCTGACCTAAGAAATAGAATTCCTTGCCATCGCATTTACGCAGGCCACGGCCGAGTTGCTGCACGAAAACGATGGCGGACTCGGTCCTTCGCAACATGACGATCTGGTTGAGCGAGGGGATGTCGACGCCTTCGTTCACGATGTCGACGGAAAAGATGTAGTCGATCGACCCTTGTTCGAGTTCGCGGATGGCACGGTCGCGCTCCTCGATTGAAGACGCGCCGCTGATCGCCCTCGAGGGAAGGCCCCGCTCGCAAAATGCCTGCGCGAAATACGAAGCCTCGTCGTTGCGGCTGCAAAAGACCAGCCCACGGCGGCACGACTTCTGGATTACGAAAGGGAGGATAAGATCCCCCCATTATCGACGATCGCCCAGCGGAATGGGGCAACAACCCCGGCACCGATCGCCCGATTTTCGAGGTTGCGCAAAACGTCTGGTCCCCCATGTCTGCACGAGGGCCGAGCGGGGAAAAGAGACATCGAGCGCGCGGCGGCTAGCACGATATCGCCAGCCGCCGCGCAGTTGCTACACGTTCGAGAGGCGCTCCACCGATCGATATTCCGCCAAGGATTCGGCAAGCGTGCGGTCCATGTAGAGCGTCGAGAAGAAGTAGACATCGCCATTCGAGGCTTCGCAACGCTCAATGTCGGGGTACTCGCCCGACTTCTGGAGCTCGGCCCACGTGTCTTCGACTTTGCTCGCACTCATGTGGAAGGGAGGGTTAGCCAGGTCTTCCGCTGCGAAAGGACGCGGATAGACGCGCCCATCCTCACGCACGCAATCGACAAACGTTGCCAGTGGATTGTCCTCGGCTGCCAGAAAAGCCCAGTGCGCGTAGTTCTTCGTCATGAGGTCGGAGTCGTACAGGTAATAGCTGTGCTGCCCCACCAGCGTGACGATGTGCTCGCAGTGGATTTCCTTCTTCACCGGCGCCGCATCCTCGTCGGGAACCAGCACATATTCCCCTTCAAGTTCCACAAGCTTGTATCCTTCGGGAAGCTTCAAGCTGGAGAAGAGCCCGTCGTCTGCCGCGGCGTCGGGCTTCTCGGATGCGGATGCGCCCTCGGCAGGCGCGTCGGAAGCAGCCTCGCTCACATGGGGCGCAGGGGATTCCATGGCGTCGGTTCGCGCGGAAGCCCGAGCGCCCTCCGCGACTTCCACCTGGGCTTCAGAAGCATGCGAGGAAGGATCAGGGGCAGCCGCGTTCTTCGCGCCGAGAGCTGCAACCGCGCTTATATCGTCCGTTACCGCATCGCCCGAAGCCGCCTTTGCCTCGGAAGTCTCGCGCGCAGCTTTCTCCACAGCCGCCTTCTCATCTTCCTCAATCTGCCTTAAGCGGCGATTGGGGATCTTCGGGGGAACGCCCACAGCGCGCGTGGCAGAACGAACCGAGTTCGCCTTGCGCGCCCGCTCGGCCTTTTCCGCCGCGATTTCGTCTTTATGGTCGCGACGATAGTTCTCGAGGTACTCGTAGACGAGCATCTCAAACTCGTCAGCAGTCATATGGCCAGGGACTAACCCCAGGTCAACCCACCTGCTCGGCACGACAAGCTGGCTGTCGGACGATTGGCGGCGAACGTCGTCGAACACGTCGGCAAGAGCGTTGTTCTCGGCAAGCTCGCGCTCTTCGGGCGTCGGCCCTGCCTGCTGTGCCTGGGCTGCGCCGTCGGCATTGTCGGCAGACTCGCCCTCGCCCAGTGCGCCCGAAGCGTCGCCCAAGTCGGCTGCGCCCAAGCCAGCTGCGGCCGCATCAGGGGCACCTGTCGAGGCAACGCCGGGGGCACCGGCCTCGACCGCGGCAGAAGCACCGGCGTCGGCTGCGTCACCATCGACAAGCGCGCCTTCCCCGCAAGAAGTCACATCGACGCCTTCGCCGCCCGCCTTTTCCGTCAACGTTTCCTGCAAGGCTTCTTCCCTCGTCGGCACAGAGGCCTTCTGCACTTCTTCAGCAGCCATTACGCATTCGCCGCCTTCGCGCGCGCTTCGTCGACCATCATGTCGAGGCGCGTGCTGCGCAGCGAGCAATGCTCGCACAAAAGGCACGTCGGGGAGCTTGTGTCGCACGGCAGCTTCTCGTCAAGTTCGGCGAGCGTCACGCCGCTGCGGTAATACCAGTCGCCCACCAGGCCGCGCACGCCTTCGACCGCGAACATCGTGGTGTGCGCCTTGTCGTAGGGCACGCCGTCGACGGCGATCTTCACGTCGTCGGGCGTGATCGCAAGCGCCTCCGAGAACGTCTTGCCTTCGATCATCGTGCAGATGACGCTTGCGCAGGCGGTCATGGCAAGGCATCCGCGCGTCTTGAACCCGGCACGCAGGAAGCGCGGCTCGCCGCCATCCTCCGGCTCGCCGACGACAGCGAACAGCCGCAACGCCACCTCGCCGCGCTTCGACTTGCCCACCATAGATTCCGCATTAAAACCCTCCGGCTTGCCGGAGTTAGCGAAATTGGCAACGATCGACAGCAACGTGTCGGAATAGCCCGCGACGCCTTCGTCGAGATTCGTTTGGTACACATCGGCCGTGCGAATCAGCGCGCGCTCGGTCGGCTCATGGTAAATGTCTCGTCCGTCCCCCATAGCTTCCCCTCTCCCTCGAGCCGAAAATCTTGATTTACGGATAATCGTATCAAGACTCCGAATCGAAACAAATTGATGCTATCATGATGCCAGTTTTTGGGAAGGGGACATACCCTCTTTGGGGATAAAATGCAATCGTGCCTGTTCACAGGCTACCATGAAAGCAGGGGATAACATGGTTGGAAAGACGAACGCTTCGTCGCCTTCCTCTTCGTGCGCCCTCAAACAAAAGACTCCTTCCGAACAATCTAGCGCCTCCGCAGTCGAAAAATCGGAGAGCCTCGGCGCCGTGATTGTCCGTCACAAACCGCTCGCTTGGTCGATACTGGGCCTCGCCCTTTGCCGCGCAGGACTTATCGTCGGCAGTTACGACAGCTATCGGCACAGCGACGAGGGCATCTTATCGGACGGCGTCATGCTCGTCGCGCTTGCGTTTTTGGCCGTACTGCTGATTTTGATTGCCATCACGAAATGCCACCTCTCTCGGCGCGTTGTGAGAAGGATCGCGTTCGTCTCGATTCTCCTCGAGGCGTTTTCCCTCGTCATGATAGGTATGCTTGATCTGAAACCACCCGAAGCGGCGGCGGATGCGGGAGCAAGCTACTTCCTCGCAAGCACGCTCTGCACGCTCGGCGGTCTCTCCTGCATGTCGTATTGGTTGCGCCGCGCACGCGATTGCACCGCCATAACCGCAGTCATTTACGCATTTGGGGCGCTGTTTGTAAGCGAGCTGCTCATCTTCGCCTCGATATTCATGTCGAAGGGCGTCTCCTGTTTTTACGCCGTAGTGCTTGTGCTGCTGCAGTTTCCCTGCATAACGCTCGCCCGAAAGAAGCCCCTTGCCTGCGACATCAAGACGATTTCCAGCGAGAACGACTTCTTCAGTTTCACCAAGAACACGATGACGTCGAAGCTTTTCCTCGCAACGATGTCGGTGAGCATCGGCGTGCTCGCATGCGCCGACGGTTTCCTGCGCGGCTACCCCGACGGATCGTCAATCGCATTTCGAGCGACAACACGATTCGCCGATCTTGTGCTTATCCTTGCGCTTTGCGTCGCGATTATCGTGTTCACCTGCAAGCACCATCACCGCATCATGACCGTGGGCATCTTCGTCGCCATGGAAGCGCTCGCCTGCATCGCGCTTCTGTGCTACTCGGCTTGGCCCGACGCACTCGATATCGGCGCCATCTTCACGACCAACCTGAATGCGCTGCTCGTCGCCTTCTCGTGGTACATCATTCTCGCGTTCATGAGCTACGGCTGGCGCTGCCCGTACTATTATGCGATCGCTGGATGGATCGTCTGGCTCGGATGTCGAGGCGTCGCCCGCATCACGCTTATCAACGTAACGGCGGTGTCGCAGAACGACCTGCTGATGCTTGCCGCTGTGTTCACGATGATTGTGCTATCGACCCAGGTTGCATTCGTCAGTCTCCTGAACGTGCGCAAATTCGAGGCCACCCCCGAAGAGGAGCTGGCGCATCATCAGGAGGTCGCGCAGGCCAGCCCCGTCACGAAGATTCTGGGCCTCGACGAGCACCCCGAAAGCCTGGCCGACGTGCGACAGGTCACCATGCGCCACAACGCTGAAGAGGTCGGCAAACAGTTCCTGCTTTCCGAGCGAGAGATCGAGGTGCTTTCGCTTTACGCGCTTGGCTGGACGCAAAAGCGCGTGGCCGAAGAGCTGTTCATCAGCCCTGGGACCGCTCATGCCCACATCAAGCGCATCTACGCGAAAACCGGCTTGCATTCGCGCCAGGAAATCCTCGACTACATGGAGAAATACACGTCCTAGAATTTTCGCCCGGGGTCGGGGCCTGGACGCGGGGCGATGCCGCGGCCTGGGATCGCGGCCCGAAGTCGGGGTCTGCAAGAGCAACGGCCACCCCGATTCAGGATTGAGACGAGAGGTCGGGGCCCAGGAAGCGTCCGCTGCCGCCGCCCGACGTCTTGAATCGAGGCCTTCTCCTGGGAAGCATCGCGATATCGCGGCCCGAACCAGCGCTCTAGGGAGCACAACC
Organism: uncultured Ellagibacter sp.; assembly: GCF_934617235.1. Lineage (GTDB taxonomy): Bacteria > Actinomycetota > Coriobacteriia > Coriobacteriales > Eggerthellaceae > Ellagibacter. The sequence continues at coordinate 6,692 of NZ_CAKTTZ010000015.1, forward strand.
CAAGTTCGTGGTCATTTGAGCGAGTTGTGCGACGTTTTTTCGCCCGATGGAGCCCTTTACAGCCGCTCGGAACACCTCCTGGAAATAAAACCCCAGGTCAGAGATAGACAGGTTTGAATTATTCTCAAAAAAGGCAGCGCATAACTCGTTCTTTTGACCACCAACTAAGGGTTCTACCCCACGAGAGCAACAGATTGCAGCGTCCTACGCACCTCGAGGCCGGGTATGTCGAGCACGCCCATGTCCCGATGCGTTCGACTCAACCCTACGACGCCAGCATCCCGAAGCATCGCAGCACAGCAAGCGAACTCAAGCGCGCGTCCGAAGCAAGCGAGCGCAATAAAAAGGCGGCTCGCAACGATTGGCCGCAAGCCGCCCCCGAAAGAAAGCCCGAACGCGCACTACTTGTATTCCTCCATGAGTGCCTTGAACGCAGGCATGGAGCGCTTGATGACGTCGGCGGACACGCAGTAGCTGATGCGCACCCAACCATGGGATTTGAAGCACGTGGCAGGCACAAGCAAAAGCTCGTGAGCCTTCGCCTTCTCGCAAAACGCCTCGTCATCGGGCTCGAGTGCGCGAACCCACAGGTAAAACGCCCCGTCAGGCTCGACAAACTCGTACCCCAACTCGGAGAGGCCCTTCGTAAGCAGCTCGCGGTTCGCGCGATACGCCTCGACGTCGGAGGGCTCGTTTACGCACTTCTCCATCACGCGCTGGAACAACACCGCCGTGCAGATGAAACCGAGCGCACGCCCCGCGCCGCTCACCGCCGTGTAGACTTCCTTCGCGTTGTCCATCAGGTTGGACACGTAGATGTAGCCGATGCGCTCGCCAGGAAGCGACAGCGACTTCGAGTACGAATAGCAAACGATGGTGTGCTTGTAGAGTGTGGGAACGTAAGGAACCTCAGCACCGTAGGTGATTTCGCGATATGGCTCGTCGCTGATCAGGTAAATCGGGTGCCCGTATTCCTCTTCCTTGCGAGAGAGCAGCGCGGCAAGCGCCTCGAGGTTCTCGCGCGTGTAGACAGCGCCCACGGGGTTGTTCGGCGAGTTGATGATGATGCCCGCGGTCTTCGGCGTGAAGGCGGTGTCGATGGCGTCGATGTCCATCTGGAAATCGGGCTCATGCGCCGGCACCTCGATCGTCGTGCAGCCGGCGGTCTCGGCCCACACGGCATACTCGGGGAAGTACGGGGCGATCACCATGATCTCGTCACCGGGATTGGTAATCGCATAGATGCTGATGGCAAGGCCAGCGGCGGCGCCAGCGGTGAGATAGACCTGGTCAGCCGTGGCTTCGATACCGAAGCGGCGGCTGATGTTGTCGGCCACAGCCTGACGCGGGCCGGCGGCGCCGGGAGACGGCGTGTAACCGTGGAGCGCGCAAGGCGGTTCCTTGATGAGCTCGGCGATGGACTCGGCCACGGCGTCTGGCGCTGGAACACTCGGGTTTCCGATGGAAAAGTCGAACACGTTCTCCTCGCCAATTTCTGCCTTGCGCTTAAGGCCGTAAGCGAAAAGCTCGCGGATTTTGTTGGGTGCGGAGCCGAGTTCGGTTGCGCGTTGGTTGAGCATGGAGGGCCTTTCTAACTACGCCTTAACGACATGGACGTCGCAGCGGACGGTGCGAATAAGGTACTTCGAGACGCTGCCGACGAATGCGTACTGCATATTGGACAGACCGCGTTCGCCGCAGATGACAAGATCGGGCTTGAACGGCTCGATGAGCTGCTCGGTCAGCGTATCGGTGATGCGGCCGGCACGAACCTGCAAATCGACCGACTTGATATCGGGGTTCTTCCTCGCTTCGGCCAGGATATCGGCAAGGTCGGCCTCGAGCTGTTGCTTGCGCGACTCGCACAGGGCATCGAAGTCGGCGCCGTTCGCCTCAAACGGAACGGAGTCGACAACGTGGCCGAAGAGCAGGTCGGCGTTATTGGCAGCGGCGATCGCAACAGCGCGGCGCGCGACGATATCCTGCGTAGATCCGCCGTCGAGCGATGCGAACACGCGCGGGAACAAGTGAATGGCAGACATGGCAGTCCCCTTTCGTTAGAGCCTTGAATCTAGTGGCCATTGTACGACTAAATGGCGTCTATCACAGAAAAGTTTCCCTAGCGAAATAATCGGGTTGGGACGTCGGAGCAATTGAGAATGCTGAGCGCACTCCTCTACCTGTCCAGCAGCCAGTCGATGACGTTTATTATGGCGATTCCCTCTTCGGTCACGCCGCATCGAAGATGATCGGCCGTCAAGATAACCTTCGGCCATGAATCGGCAATCGAGCGGAGGGGGGTTATCTCCCGTTCATATATCCCCTGATCGACAAGCGATTCCGTCACCTGGATATACATGCGCTTCTGTGCTCGTTCGGCAACGAAGTCAACTTCTCCAACGCGAAGCGAACCAACCGAAACCCTCCATCCGCGCCGCAGGAGCTCGTTGTGAACGACATTTTCGATCTGAAAACCAATATCGCCCGAGACAAATCCACTTGTCAGGTTTCGCAATCCCGTATCCACCGGGTAGAACTTACGCTGCGGACGCAAAATATCCTTACCCGACAGCCCGACCTGCTCGCATTCGTGAAGAATCAAGGCGTCGATCAACGCACGAAGGTACGACTCAACCGTTTCCACCCGAGTCTTGCGGCCGTAACTTGTCAGCGTATTCGCGATCTTATTCGCGGAGAAGAGAGAGCCCGAGGTTGTGAACACGTAACGAACGAGCTTCGAAAGCAAATCCACATCGCCTATTTTCGTGCGTTCCACCACGTCATTGAGAATAATCGTCTCATACACCGTCCGCAGCAGCTGGGCAATACGATCCTGGTCTTGGTCCTTCAGGTGGAACAAAGCCGGCATGCCCCCGTAACGCAAGTATTCGGCAAACGCCGAGTCCTCATTCGGAAAATGCACGTCGTAATAGGAAGAGAAGGAAAAGAACTCGGAAAACGAGAGGGGCTGCACCCTCATCTCCACATAGCGCCCCCCGATAAGCGTCGCAAGATCGGAAGAGAGGACATAGGCATTTGACCCCGTAATATACACATCGGTATTCGGCCTTGTGTGCAGCTGGCGAACAACGCGCTCCCAACCGTCTACGTCCTGAATCTCATCGAGAAGCACATAGAACGGCTTTTGGGGATCGCTTTTTTCAAGGGCCTCCGATATCTCGCCCACCAGCCATTCGGCGTTCGGATTCGCCGGCAGGCCGAATAAGTCCATGCGCCGATAGAACACGTTGCCCGCCCCGACACCGCTATCGAGTAGGTCGCCTTGGAGCCACTGCAGCAACGTTGACTTGCCGCAGTGACGAACGCCCATGAGAACCTTGATGTCCTCAGTATCGCGGAGCGATTTGAGCTCGTTTTCATAAGTGGGACGGGGTGCATATTCCATGATTCATATCTTCCGTTAAAATCTCTATTGCAACCGAGATTTTGTCTCCCCGCTAGGACGTGATGAGCAGAACGAGGCCGACCAGAAGCAACAAGACATAGGTGAGCTTGAGGAATTTCTCCTGGCTGATGCGCTTCTGGATGACCTGCCCTAGGATATTCGCCACGATGGCGATGGGGATACAGATGCCCACGGTGAGCACCACATCGCCCGTGAAATGCCCCTGCGTGAAGGCGAGCAGAGCATACAGGAAGTTCAGGATGGCCCACAGCGCGGAAAGCGTGGCGCGGAACTGCTGCTTGTCCTTCATCTTCTGCACGGCGTAGATGACAAGAAACGCCCCACCCGACACGAACATGCCCTGGATGAGCCCGGCCGCCGCGACGATGATCGCAAGCAGCCATTTCGGCAGGAACCGCTGCTCTTTGGACAGCAGATTGCGAATGCCGATGAACACGATGATTGCCCCGTAGATGCGCAGGAGCACCGGCAGGGGAAGCACCGTGTCAAGCCAGATGCCAAGCGCCAGGAAAGGAAGCATGCCGCAGGTCATTTTGACGAGCTCGCGCCAGTTGATGTACTTGAAGTTGAGCACGGCGAGCATGCCGCACGCGAAAAAGCCCATGGCGTTCAAGACGGCAACGGAGCTCGAAAGCCCCATCACGTGCGTGCCGACGGGCATCGCGAAGATGTTCCCCGCGAACCCCGTGACCGCTTGTATCGTATAGGCAACAAAGAACGCTGCTGCGAAAAGCACTTTCTCCATGTATGTTAAAATCCTTTGAAACTTCTCGGGCCTGCGACGGAAATGCCCTACATTTCCGTTGAGCAAGGCAATTGCGCTCATGGCGTGCATGGGCGTCGCCTAGGGTAGCGCATTGTCCGAACGCCTGATGTTAACAAATATGAACTATGCGCCAAACGCTGAGAAAAGCAGGGAATATGGCAGGTTTCAACATAACCGTGGCCGGTGATTCGGCCATCAACCTCGAGTTCGGCAACGTCATCTCGGAGAAAACGAACGGCATCATCCGCGCCGCCGCGCAAACGCTCGAGGCGGACCCGATCGACGGCGTGATCGAGCTCGTCCCCACGTTCTGCTCGCTCATGGTGGTCTACAACCCGTGCGTCGTCGGATACGACGAGCTCACCAGCCAAGTTCGCGGAAAGCTGCGCGGGCTTGTGGCAACTTCGGGCGGCATCCATCGCGTGGTGAAGATACCCGTCTGCTACGGAGGAGACTTCGGCCCTGACCTGGCCGATGTGGCCGAGCATGCAGGGATGAGCGCCGAAGAGGTCATCGCCATCCACTCGGGGCATGATTACCTCATCGACATGCTCGGCTTCCTGCCGGGCTTCGCCTACCTGGGCGGACTCGACGAGCGGCTCCACACGCCACGCCTCGCCACGCCGCGCACGCGCATCGAGTCGGGCGCCGTGGGAATCGGCGGCGCGCAAACGGGCATTTACCCGCTTGCCTCCCCCGGCGGCTGGCGCATCATCGGCCGCACCCCCGTGCGTCCCTACGACCCCGACCGCGAGACCCCCATTCTCTACGCCGCAGGCGACTACCTGCGCTTCGTTCCCGTCACGCCGCAAGAGTTCAGCCTGATAGAAGCACAGGTCGAAGCGGGAACCTACGAATGCGAGATCATCAAGGGACGAACAGCAGCCCCGCAGGCGGCGGGCTCGGCCGCATGGAGCGAAGGCTGCGAAGCTTCTGAGCGCAATGCGAGCGAGCACGCCGCCGCCCCACGGGTCGAAACCAACAACAGCCAGGCGAGCGCGCCGTCCGCGGGACGGAGCGAAGGCTGCGAAGCTTCTGAGCGAAGCTCGACCGCGGGGCCAGCCGTCCCGCAGGTGGACACCACCCCGCAGGTCAATCAAGAAGAGGAAGACGAGGACGCGCTATGGGTGTAACCGTCAACAAACCCGGCATCTGCACCACCGTCCAAGACCTCGGCCGCCGAGGGTATCTCGGCAGCGGGTTCTCGCCCTCGGGCGTGATGGACAAGCGGGCAGCACGCATCGCGAACCTGCTCGTCGACAACAACGAGAACGCGCCCGTTCTCGAGTTCTGCCTGGCGGGACCCACGCTGCGCTTCACCACCAACACATGCATCGCGCTCACGGGCGGCAACTTCTCGCCCACCGTAGACGACGCCGCCATCCCGATGTACGCCGCAATCATGGTGCATCGAGGGTCGGTGCTCGAATTCGGCGCGCCAAAGAGCGGCGTGTACGGCTACCTTGCCATTGCGGGCGGATCAATCGCGGCCCCAAAGGTCATGGGCAGCGCATCGACCAACCTGAAGTGCGGCATCGGAGGCTGGGAAGGCCGCGCGCTGTCGGCGGGCGACTACCTGCCCTTCGTCACCAAAAACGTGGAATTCCTGGACAATCTAGGCTCGCACGCACTCAAGGATGACGACTTCTACGAATTCTCGTCGGATGAAGTCGTGCTGCGCGTGGTGCCGGGCCCACAGGAGGGAATGTTCACTGAACAGGGTGTAAACACGTTTTACAACGAAACGTACACCACCACCGCGAAATGCGACCGCATGGGATTCCGCCTCGAGGGTCCCGAAATTGAGACAGTCAACGGGTCGGACATCATCTCCGATGGCATCGCGCTCGGCGCCGTGCAGGTTCCCAACCACGGACGCCCGATCATCATGCTCGCCGACCGCCAAACAACGGGCGGCTACGCCAAAATCGGCACGGTAGCCTCGGTCGATATCCCCAAGCTCGTACAATGCAAACCGGGGCGGGCGATTCGATTCAAGCCGATCAGCGTTCAAGAGGCTCAGGCCGCATGCCGCAGGGAGGCGCAGGAGATGAGATCGCTCGCGAAAGTGGTGAAACGCCCCTGCTACGGAGGGGTTTCCCCAAGAAGAACCGCGCGACGCCTCACGCCGATTCTGGAGGCGCAAGCTAAGAAAAGCGCTGGAAACAAGCTTTGGATAGAATTTGAAGACGGACAAAACGCCGCACGCGTCGGCGATCGGGCATAGGAGGAGCGAAATGGGCAAGGCAAACGACGAGAAAAAGCAGGTCAACATGGACGAATCGACCGCCGCACGCGAGGAGAGGGACCGCGATATCCGCGCCCTCATGGCGCTCATGGAAGAGGGCGACCTCTCGGCGCTGCGCTTCGACGACGGTAACGTGAAAATCGAGCTCGAGCGCAACCACGGCCCGTTCTCGCAAACCGCGCTTCCCCTCATGGCCGAGCGCGTGGGCAGGCTGCTCGACGCACGAAGCGAGCACGACGACGTGACCGCCGGCGCCCAGAGCATTCCCGTTGCCGGCAACGACAACTCAGTCGCGCTGGTGAAAAGCCCGCTCGTAGGCACGTTCTACGTTTCCCCCTCGCCTGACGAGGAGCCGTTCGTGAAGGTGGGCCAGGAAGTGCTCACCGGCCAGACGCTCGCCATCGTGGAGGCCATGAAGATGATGAACGAGATCACCGCGCCCGCGCCCGGCATCGTGACCGAAGTGCTCGCGGCGAACGGCACGCAAGTCGAATACGACCAGGTGCTCTTCCGCATCGCCACCCAGACGAACGCGTAAGGGGCCGCGATGTTCGAGAAAGTTCTCATCGCAAACCGTGGCGAAATCGCCGTGCGCGTGATCCGCGCCTGCCGCGCCATGGGGATCAAGACCGTCGCCGTGTACTCCACGGCCGACCGACAATCGCTCCATACCTACCTCGCCGACGAAGCCGTATGCATCGGCCCTGCTCAGGCGCGTGATTCCTACCTGAATATCCCCGCCATCATCACGGCGGCGAAGGGGACGGGCGCCGACGCCATCCATCCAGGCTACGGCTTTCTTTCCGAGAACTCCACGTTCGCGAAGATGTGCCGCGACAATGACATCGCCTTCATCGGGCCCACGCCCGAAGTGATCGACCGCATGGGCAACAAAAGCCAGGCCCGCCGCACCATGATGGACGCGGGCGTACCCGTAGTCCCTGGTACGAAAAAGGGACTCCACGACGTGGGCGATGCACTTGAGCAGGCCAGAAAGATCGGCTGGCCCATCATGATCAAGGCGTCGTCAGGCGGCGGCGGCAAGGGCATGCGCGTGTCGGAATCCGAGGAGGACTTCGCCGACATGTTCAGCATCGCGCAACGCGAAAGCGTGAACGCCTTCGCCGACAACACGATGTACCTCGAACGCGCCGTGCAGAACCCACGCCACGTGGAAGTGCAAATCATCGCCGACAACCACGGCAACGTGGTGGCGCTCGGCGAGCGCGACTGCTCGGTGCAGCGCAACCACCAGAAGATGATCGAGGAGAGCCCCTCCCCCGCGCTTGACGAGGAGCTGCGCGCCCGCATGATGGACGACGCCGTGAAGGCCGCGCGCGCCGTGGGCTACACCTCTGCAGGCACGATCGAGTTTCTCCTCGACGACGACCGCAACTACTACTTCATGGAGATGAACACCCGCATCCAGGTCGAACACTGCGTGACGGAGATGGTCACGCACACCGATCTCGTGGGCGAGATGATCCGTGTGGCGGCGGGCGAGACGCTCTCGTTTACCCAAGACGACATCCAGCTGCACGGACACGCCATCGAGTGCCGTATCAACGCCGAGATGCCAGAGAAGAATTTCATGCCCTCACCTGGCACGATATCACAAACCCACCTGCCGGGCGGCAACGGCGTGCGCGTGGACACCGCCGCCTACGACGGCTTCGAGATCACGCCGTATTACGACTCGATGATCGCGAAGGTCATCGTACTCGGCCGCGACCGCACCGAGGCGATCGCCAAAATGCGCACGGCCCTCGAAGAGATGGTCGTCGTCGGCGTGCGGACCAACCTCGATTTCCAATACTCCATCTTGGAGAACGAAACCTTCTGCGCAGGCGAGGCGAACACAAGCTTCATCGAGCGCTTCCTCGCAGGCGAGGTTTAACCAGGGGCTTGAGCCTTCGAGGCTTCAATCTATAGCATTGTTGAGACGTTGGGGTAGTGCGAATCCGCGAGAAGCGCACTACCCTAAATTATGAAGGAAAGGCGGAACTCATGACTATCGAAATGCCGGCACCCGCAAAACCGGAAGGCGTCGACGCCGCGGTTTGGGAAAAGATGCTCTCCGCCACGCCCGTCGAGGCGCGCCACCTCATCCGCGAGGGCAGCTTCACCGCGCCCACGAGCGGACTTTGCCCTGGGTACGCGCAGGCGAATCTCATCGTGCTGCCGAAAGAGCAGGCTTACGACTTCTTGCTGTTCGCCCAGCGCAACCCCAAGCCCTGCCCGCTTTTGGAAGTGACCGAGACCGGCGCGCGCGAGGCCACCATCTGCGCCACCGACTGCGACATCGCCACCGACTTCCCGCGCTACCGCATCTACGAGTACGGCAAGCTGGTCGACGAGGTCACGGACGTGTCGTCGTACTGGCGCGATGACCTGGTGTCGTTCGTCATCGGGTGCTCGTTCTCGTTCGAAAGCGAGCTCATCGAAGCCGGCATCGAGATGCGCCACAACACCCAGGGCCGCAACGTGTCGATGTACCTGACCAACGTCGCATGCACGCCCGCAGGGTCGATGTCGGGCAACACCGTCATGTCGATGCGCCCCATCCCCTACGACCAGGTGGTGAAAGCGGTGCAAATCTCGGGCGCCATCCCCAAGGTGCACGGCGCTCCGCTGCACATCGGCGACCCGTCGGTCATCGGCATCGAGGACATCTCGAAGCCCGACTTCGGTGACCCGGTCGACATCCGCGAGGGCGAGGTGCCCGTCTTTTGGGCATGCGGTGTAACGCCCCAGGCCGTGGTCATGAACTCCAAGCCGCCCTTTGCCATCACGCATGCGCCCGGATGCATGCTGATAACCGACACAAAGAACGTCGACCTCAAGGGATAGGAGGCCCCCATGCGCTGTCCACGCCGATTACCTAAAATGATGCTCGCCGCAATCCTCGCGGTGGGAATCGCCTTCCCCGCACCTGCGCTCGCCTTTGCCGACGATGCCGCCGATGCCGGCAAATCGGCTGGTGAAAGCGCTGTGGGCGCAACCGCAATCAGCGAGGGCGCGACACAAGGCAACGACCCTGCGCTCTTCGACGAGCTTGCCGAGGGCGTGGACTACCGAGGCCTTCTCGTGACCCTCGATGAGGACTCGAAGATCAACCTTCTTTCCGCAGAAGGTGGGGAAAGCGAGCTCGCGCAAGGGCTCGCCGACGCAGGCCTCGATGTCACCAATCAGATCGAATCCGCGGACGGATCGACGCTCGCCGTTGCCGATGTGGCTGACGGCCTGCGCGCGTCGGAGGCTGTTGCCGCCGCTCAGGAAGTCCCCGGCGTCGTCTCCGTGCAGCCGAACTTCGTGTACAGGCTGGTAGACGAGGTGCCCGCCAGCGCGCTGGACGAAAGCGCCGCAAGCATCGCCGACGAGCAGGCCGAAGGCGACGAGGACATCTCGGCGCAGGCACTTGGCATGCCGAACGACGATTACGTTTACACCCGCGATCCGAACGAACCCTTCAACCAATACTGGCTCTACACCACGCGCATCACAAGGGCGTGGAACCTCGCGCACACGGACAACACCGTCACCGTGGCCACACTCGACACGGGCGTGGATTTCGACCATGCGGATCTGGAAGACAACCTGCTTATGGACTACGCGTGGGATGCGTACAACGACAAGCCACTGACCGCGAGCGTGCCCAACGGCGACCGAATCGGACACGGCACGATGGTTGCGGGAATCATCTCTGCCAGGGCGAACAACGGGATCGGCTTGGCGGGCGCCTCATTCAACGCGACCATTCTCCCCGTGAAGGTCTTCAACGACACAGGCACCCCGGAGGCGACTACCGCGTCTGTTCTTTCCGGCTACAAATACGTGGTTGACCTGGCAACATCGAAGACCGTTCCCAACCTGCGCGTGATCAACGCGAGCTTCGGCTCCTACAACACCTACTCTTCAAGCGGCTATTGCCTGAAAGACGAGGCTCTTCGCAAAGCCATCGTCTCGGCGAAAAACGCCGGCATCGTCACGGTATGCTCTGGCGGCAACGGCAAAGACGGCGAGCCGCGAACCGACAACATCTACCCCGCCGATTTCGACGAATGCGTAGCGGTAACGGCGCTCAATACCGACAACACGAACTGCTACTGGTCCGACTACAACAAGAAGAAAAACATCAGCGCCCCCGGTTTGCTGATCACCACGACCAATACCACGGGGGGCTACTCCAAGGCCAGCGGCACCTCGATGGCGGCGCCGATTGTCTCGGGCGTTTTCGCGCTCCTATTCGCCGCCGAGCCTGTCGCTACAGTTGACGACGCCTGCAGGGCGATATACCTCACGGCAACCCCTATTCAGGATCCGGTAAACGACCGCACGAAAACAAGCGGCAGCAAGGGAGTCGTCGACGCCGAGAAGGCCGTCAATTACCTCTGGGGGCTCGGCAGAACCGCATATCCCGATGTGTCTCCTGGCGACTGGTTCTTCGATGCCGCGTACTTCATGAAGGCACGCGGCGCCATGACCGGCGACGGCGCGACGGGCATGTTCGACCCCTATAAGCCCATGACTCGCGCGATGATTGCCCAGGTAATCTACAAGGACAACGCGCCGTACGCTGTCTCACCCAGCTGCAACAAGCCCGACGTCGATCAAAACGAGTGGTATACGAGAGCCATTAACTGGTGCGTCGATCAAGGGATTATGACGGGATACGACGACGGGTCGAACCTCTTCGGGACCAACGACACGATCACCCGCGAGCAGATGTGCAAGGTGATTTTCGGCCTCAGTTATTCGAATTTGGCGGACGCGAGCCGGGAGAAGTACGACAAGCTCCTGGGAACCGAACAGACGAGCACCTGGGCAGTACCGTACGTCATCTGGGCTGTCGACAGAGGCGTCATCAACGGCATCGACAACCATGACGGAACGTATTCCCTCGACCCGCAAGGGGAACTTTCCCGCTGCCAGGCCGCACAGGTTTTCGCAAACGCCTTCAATGCTGGAATCTTGTAGGATAATCGAGACAAGCAACTGAAACGATGCGGCCCCGCAGGCGCCTTGCCGCGGGGCCGCATCTCTTAAGGGAAAGGAACGGCATGGCGCGCGTGGACTTGAACAGCGATTTGGGAGAAAGCTTCGGCCGATACACCTTAGGACTCGACGAGCAGGTGATTCCCCTGGTGACAAGCGTGAACGTGGCATGCGGCATGCATGCGGGCGACCCTGTGGTCATGCGCCGCACCGTGAAGCTCGCCGCCGAAGCGGGAATCGCCGTCGGCGCGCACCCAGGATACCCCGACCTGCAAGGGTTCGGGCGCCGCAACATGGCGCTCTCCCCCGACGAGGGATATGCCTATGTGCTGTACCAAGTGGGCGCGCTCGCGGCGTTCTGCCGCGCCGAAGGGGTTGAGCTCGCGCACGTGAAGCCTCATGGGCAGCTGTACAACCGCGCAGCAGTCGATGCGCCGTTCGCGCAGGCCGTCGCGCAGGCAGTGGCCGATTTCAACCCCGACATCACCCTGGTGGCGCTCGCAGGCGGCGAGCTCGCACGCGCAGGGAAGGCCGCGGGGCTTCATGTGGCGCAGGAATTCTTCGCCGACCGCAACTACACCGACGAGGGCACGCTCGTGTCGCGCACCCAGGACAACGCCACCATCACCGATGAGGAATTCGCCGTGGCGCGCGTCGTGCGCGTCATCCAGGAGGGCTCCATCGAGAGCGTCACGGGGAAAACGATCGACATCGCCGCGGACACCATCTGCGTGCATGGCGACAACGCCCACGCACTCGAGTTCGCCCGCGACATCCGTCGGGCGCTCACGGAGGCGGGCATCGAGATGCGCCCGGCAAGCGAGCGATAAGCGCGCCGAAAGGGGATTTTTTTCAACCTTGCGCACCTTGTTAACCTAGCTGTAAAACTCGCAATCACTACATTCTGCTAAAGTGGCTCGAGTACTCTTCATATCCGCTTGCCAGCGATTCCGAAAACGAGTCGCGGCAAGCGAACGAGACTCCCATGAAAGGAGTGGAAAATGGCAAGTTCGCTCAAGCAAAAGTTCAAGAACATCGGCCCTGGCGCACTTGTAGCAGCTGGCTTCGTCGGCCCCGGCACAGTTACCACGTGTACGGTTTCCGGTGCAAGCTATGGCTACACGATGCTGTGGTGCCTCCTGTTCGCCACCGTTGCGACCATCATCTTCCAGGAAATGGCTTCGCGCATCGGCATCGCTACCCAGGAAGGTCTGGGTGAGAACATCCGCGATCGCATTTCAAATCCGGTGCTTAAATGGATTGCAATCGTGATTGTTATCATCGCGATCTTCATCGGCAACACCGCGTATGAAACCGGCAATATCACGGGCGGCATCCTGGGCATCCAGGCGGTCTTCAACGTGCCGATGATCCCCATCGTCATCGTGCTCGGCATCCTCGCCTTCGCCTGCATGTGGGTCGGTTCCTACAAGCTGGTCGAGAAGATTCTCACGTGCATCGTCGTGCTCATGGGCGTTGTGTTCTTCGTGACTGCACTGTTCTCCCCCGTCGACTGGGGTGCGGTTGCCGCAGGCCTGTTCACGCCGCAGCTGCCAGCTGGCCAGGAAGCCTCCAAGGGCATCCTCACCGCCGTCGGCCTCATCGGCACCACGATCGTGCCGTACAACTTGTTCCTGCATGCCTCCGGCGCCGCTGAGCGCTTCAAGGATCCCGAGCAGATCTCCGATGCGCGCTTCGACACCGTGCTTTCCATCGGCCTTGGCGGCATCATCTCGATGGCCATCCTCATCTGCGCTGCCGCGAACATTTACGGCAACACCGGCATCACCGTTTCCAACGGCAAGGACATGGCAATGGCACTCGAGCCGCTGCTCGGCTCCTGGGCGACCTTCATGATCGGCGTCGGCCTGCTGGCTGCCGGCTTCTCCTCCGCCATCACGGCCCCGCTTTCCGCTGCTTACGCGGTGAACGGCGTGCTCGGCTGGGGCAAGACCCTCAAGGACATCAAGTTCAAGATCATCTGGATGATCGTGCTCGTGCTCGGCTGCGTCATGGCCGTCACGCTCGGCAAGAGCCCCACTCAGCTCATCTTGGTCGCACAGGCGGCAAATGCCATCCTGCTTCCGATTATGGCATTCTTCGTGATGTACGTCGCCAACGGCAAGAGTCTCGGCAAATGGCGCAATCATGCATTCGCGAACATCTGCGGCGTGGTGTTCATCGTGATCACGCTGTTCATGTGCTACCGCAACATGTCGAGCTTCATGACCTCGCTTGCCGCCCTGCTCGGCCTTTCGTAAGAACTTAAAGGCTGCAAGGAACGCGTTCGGCGCGAAACCACGCTCGACGCGCACCGCCGCGCAACAACTGAAGGGCTCCCGTCCACAAAACGGGAGCCCTTCTTTTTCGCCTGTTAACGCGCATGACTCGAGCTGCAGCGGGCCCTTCCAACCAGCAAAGCTCGCGGCATGCGCAAGCCTCCACTTGCGAAAATGTGAGCAGCTCGCGATTCCAATTCGGCAGCCTTCAGGCTCTTCAGAGCAAGATCCGCGCGAGACTTAACTTGCGCCCTCTATCGCTGGCGAACCTGCTTGCGAATCGCGTCCGCAATGACGAGGACCGCGCCAGTCCAGATGCACGCGAAGCATACCGCATGGGCGCTTGTGAACGGCTCACCGAGCACGAGCACGCCCGAAAGAAGGCTGAGGGTCGGGCTGATGTACTGAATGAACCCGATAAGCGAGAGCGGGGTCTTGTTCGCCGCAGTCGCAAACAGAATGAGCGGCACAGCGGTAACCGGACCGGTAAGCACCAAAAGGAGGCGCGTCTGCCATGCCGCAAGCGACATGTCCGGCGAGAAAAACGCGCTTTTACCAGCCACAGCAACCGCAACGAGAGCCACGATCGCAAAAGGCAGCGCAACGATTCCCTCGACCGCAATGGTAGGGACTGCCGGATAACCGCCGCGCTTCTTCACCGCTCCGTATATGCCGAACGTAAAGGCGAGGGACAGAGCTATCCAGGGAAAACTGCCATAGCTTACGGCGAAATAAATGACACCCGCCGCCGAGAGCGCCGTAGCCGCGACCTGTAGGGGCGTCAAACGCTCGCGGAACACCACGAGCCCCAGGACAATCGACACAAGCGGGTTGATATAGTAACCCAGCGATGCCTCCACCACATTGTTCGTCACCATAGCAACGATGTAGAGGCTCCAGTTCACCATGACAAGCAACCCCGAGGGGATGAGAAAACGCCGTGCGCGAGCGTCTCGCAGCAAGGCGATAAAATCGACTTTCAGGATGAATTTGCACGCGATAACGGTGAGGACAAGCGACCATGCGATTCGCTGTCCGATAAGCTCAACCGGGTCGACATCGTTGAGGAGGGCCCAAAACAGAGGGCACGAACCCCAGATAAGATAGCATCCCACCGCAGCAAGCGGCGCGCCGCGCGCCACGTCCGTCTGTTGCGTCTCAGCTTCAGTATCCATCTCGTTCGTCCTTCTTGGCGCGCCTTCCCTAACACCCCCAGCACCTCGGGATAGGCAGCTTTGTCCCAGCGAATCAAGCTCAGCGGACTCACTTCGACTCGACAACTTTGGCACGGCCACTTAGACGTCCGTCTTGGCACAATTATTTTAGCACGCAAAAGAAAACGGCGGCCTGCGCGAACTTTCGTCGCCCAAGCCGCCGCGCCTCGCCCTTTAGCGGATATGACCCAGGAAGTCCTTCGTGCGGTCGCTCTTGGGGTGATCGAACACCTCGTTGGGCGTACCCTGCTCGACGATAACGCCGCCATCCATGAAGATGACGCGGTCGGCCACGTCGCGGGCGAAGCCCATCTCGTGCGTGACCACGATCATCGTCATGCCGCCACGCGCGAGCTCCTTCATGACGCCCAAGACGTCGCGCACGAGCTCGGGGTCGAGTGCGCTCGTCGCCTCGTCGAACAGCATGACATGCGGGTCCATCGCAAGCGCACGGGCAATAGCCACGCGCTGCTGCTGGCCGCCAGAGAGCTGGCTCGGCTTGTAGTCGACGCGCTCGGCAAGCCCCACCTTCGTGAGCTGCTCGACCGCGATTTTGGCCGCTTCCTCCTTGGAGCGCTTGAGCACCTTCTGCTGTGCAAGCATGACGTTGCCCTTGGCAGTGAGATGCGGAAACAGGTTGAAGCTCTGGAACACCATGCCGACCTTCGCGCGTACGGCGTTGATGTCGGTGCCCTTGGCTGTGATCTCGGTGTCCTCGAAGAACACCTGGCCGCTCGTGGGCTGTTCGAGCAGGTTCACGCAGCGCAGAAGCGTGGATTTGCCGGAACCCGAAGGCCCTAAGATGACCACCACTTCGCCGCGCTTCACTTCCAGGTCGACGCCGCGCAAAACCACGAGGTCATCGTAGCTTTTATGCAGGTCGCAGATGCGGATGATGGGCTTGCCGTCGTCCGCCGCCTGCCCGTTGGCCGCCACGCGCGCCACACCCTCGTCCGCTCCGTCGGCAGTTTCGTTCGTCAGGTTCTTCATAGTCTCAGTCATTGCGCACACCCCTTACAGACTCGACATCTGCTCGGGCGTGATGCCCGTTCCCTCAACCGCATCGGGCCGTTTGGCAGCCGCAGCGTCGCCTGTCGCTCGCGCCTCGGCGGCAGCAGTGCCCGCGCCCGAGCCGAGCGCGCCCGCAGCCTCGCCAGTGCCGACCGCATGTTTCTTGTTCTTGCGCTTCTTCTTGCCGCCCTTGCCAGTGTCGTTGCTGGCCAGGCGCGACTCAAGGTTGCCTACCACCTTCGCAAGCGGCAGCGTGATGATCAGGTAGAAGCACGCGGCCACAACGTAGGGCGTGATGGAGCCCGTCGATGCGACGATCGTCTTCGCGTTCATGACGATTTCCATCGTGCCCACGGCGGCGAGCATGGACGTGTCCTTATACAGCAGGATGAATTCGCTCGTCATCGTTGGGATCACGCGGCGCACGGTCTGCGGGATGATGACGAAGAGCATCGTCTGCGCCCCGTTCATGCCGAGCGAGCGAGCAGCTTCGAACTGCCCCTTGCTGATCGACTGGATGCCCGCGCGGAAGATCTCGCACAGATACGCGCTCGAGTTCATCGCAAGCACAATCACGCCGAGCGGAAACGTGGGAATCTGGATACCCGCAAGCGGCAGGCCGAAGAAGGCGATGTAGATCTGCAGGAACAACGGCGTGCCGCGCACCACGTTCACGTAGGCGGTGGCGATGCCGCGCAGCACGCGCAACTTCGACATGCGCATGAGCGACAGCAGAAGGCCGAACGGGATGGCGAGCGGGAACGCGCAGGCCACGATGCCGATTGCCATCAAGAAGCCCCAGAAGACCACCGGCAGGCTCGACACGAACACCGACGGGTTCAAGAACAGCTTCAGGAAAAGCACACTGTTCCACGACTTCACCCAATCCTGCTGGGCGAGCGAATCGGAAAGCGACTCGAAGAAGGAATGGGATTTCACGGTGATTGCAGGCAGCGTGTCCATGGCGACCTCGGTGCCGTCCGCGAGCGTGTACGCGCCCGCGATCTGCATGTCGCCGCCCATTTCGGAGAACTTCACCTTGTAGATTTCCACACGGAAGTACCCGCCCGCTTGAGCCGGTTCGGAAAACTTAACTGTGAGCTTGCCGTCTTTGTAGTCGGCGGAGACATCGAGGTTCGTGCGCGTCATCAGGTCGTCGCCGGTGAGCATCGTCGCGCGCGTGTCGCCCGGCTCGCACGTTGTGCCCTCGGGCAAGGTGAACGTGACGCCCGCAATCTGCTCGTCGGGGTCGGCCTGGCCTTCCCAGGTGATGCGCGTCTCCACGCCGCCGAGCACGTCCGACGAGCCGCTGACGTTGGGTTTCGCCGTGCATTTGGCGGTATCGAGCGCATACGCGTTCGTCGGGGCGACGGCGACCTGCGCCGCACCGGCGAACACGAGCGCGAACGAGACGAGCAGTGCGCAAAACGCAGTGCGCACAGTATTCGCTTTCAAGTTCTGCATGTGCATGTACGTTCCTCTACGATTAAAAGGCCCTCCCCGCCAACGCGAAGAGGGCCTCATCCAGTTCACAGCCCTAGCGGCTTATTACAATGATAAAGGCCATGCAATTTTAGCACGTCCACAACCTGCGTTTTGGTATTTCCGATAACTCCAAAGGCTATTACAAAACCTATCCCTACGCCCTTTAAACGCCCTCGAGTGTTCGTAGCGAATTTTCTTTGCCAGGCAGCGCTCTATGCGTCTGATCTACACGCCCCGTCGCTCGGCTTGACGGCGCAACTCCTGTTGAGCCATCGAAAGATATTCTACGGGCACGCTTTTCGTCAACCAAACGCCATTTTGAGCTTAGTCTACATTTCGCAATATGCCAAGAACGCCTCTAGGGAAGCGCTGATTAATTCGCGGCCGACGGCGCGCCGCACGCCGCCCAATCCATCCCCCGACCTGCGGGAACGGCCTTGACTTGAGATAATATTCCCAGGTCAAAGCGATAAAACGGGAGGCGCGCCATGGACCGACAGACCACCATCGCCGATACCGAGGACTCCTCGCTCAGGCGCTCGACCAAGCGCGAGGCGTTCCTGGAGGCCATGGACGCGGCGATTCCCTGGGGCGAGCTGGTCGCCGCCGCCGTCGAGCCCTTCTACTATCCCGGCAAGCGCGGCCGCAGGCCCATGGGGGTCGAGAAGATGCTCAGGATGTACTTCCTGCAGCTGTGGTTCTGCTACACCGACTCGGGATACACCGACGTCGTCAAGAGGCCCGAGGTGGCCGGGGGCCCGGCGCTCGCCGAGGTGGAGTGGGTCGTCGCCGAGAAGCCGTCCAGGATCAGGGGCATGAGGGGCCTGGCTTGGGGGTTTGCTGGAACTAAATGCAAAGATCGCGGAAGGTCAGCGAAGGGTGGGAGACCAAGGAAGGCCTTAAAGAGGAAACTGCGGGCATAAGGCAACGCCGGCGTGCGGCAGTTCCAGAGCCGCCTCCTTGTGGATCCGCCCTGTTAATGGCATGCCGCTAATTCGCATCATCTATCATGCCGTAGATACCGCGCGTCGCCACGCAATCCATAAGTGCCATCTTCTCGGGAGGTGTCAACATGCCCTCTTCTGCCCATTGGATGACCATACTCGCGATTGCCTGCGCAGTGAAGCGGACGAAAAAATCGAGCGTCTCGGGGTCAAAGGTTTTCTCATCACCCATATAACCCTCGATAAGTAGTCGCCAGCTGTCGAGATTTCGTGCCTGCATGTAATCACGAAGCGAATTCTGCCCGCGGAAGCGTACTGCCTGACAATAGAAATCCCTGTCGGCATACATCTTTTGAAGGCATTCATAGGTGATGCCGGACCAGTTATCCGTATGGTTCCTGATGAAGTCTTGCAAAGGGACGATGACGTCGTTCTCGAAGGTCCAATTGATCAGGTCATAGATATCGAGATAGTGATTATAGAACGTTCCTCGGCTCACCCCGCAGGCATTTGAAATATCGGATACCGTTACGGACTCCAATGGCTTCTCGAGAATCAGGCTCTTAAGGGTGTTGGACAGCTCCCTTTTAACAAGATCATTGCGTTTCATGGAAAACACCCTTTCCCCAAAACCTGTCTAAGTATAAAACGAACAGGGGCATTAAGCTCGCCATCATCTTGAACATCAGGATAGGTGATGTTCAAACATTTAACAAACCCTACGCACCGTTCAGTTTTCGGACAGTCAGAGAGAGCTGTATAGGTTCTAAACAGGGTATCCCCATTGGTTATGGTACTTCGTGAGCGCTCGGCGTAAGTTCAATTCAGCAAAGGACGCAAGGGTGCCCATTTGACATCAGATTTTCGAAATACGTCGAAATATGCGTCCAAGGACCTGAAGGAGGCCACCATGGAAGACTACGCTAGCAAGACCATCGTTATCACAGGAGGTACCTCGGGACTCGGGCTTGCCCTTGCTCGCATCCTGGGGAAGCGCGGAGCACACATTGTCATCACGGGCCGACGAACCGAGAAAGGCGATGCCGCCGTTGCCACGCTAAGCGAAGAAAACATCGAGGCAAAATTCATCCAGCAAGACGTCACCTCCGAAGAGGATTGGAACAAGCTTGCCTTCACGGTGAAGCAGGAATACGGAAAGGTTGACTACCTGTTCAACAATGCGGGTGTGATGCTACAGCCCAATGCGCTTATGAAGACAACGCTGGAAGACTGGCACTGGATTGTCGACACGAACTTCTGGGGCTCCCTGTACGGCCTTCGCATCTTCGGGGGCCTCATGTTCACACAACCGGAAGGCGGCCGCATTGTGACGACGGCTTCCACTGCAGGCGTATCGGCGTTTTCCGGGTGGGCACCCTATTCAGTCACCAAGACCGCGCTTGTGCGTCTGGTGGAAAACTACCAGACCGAGGCTGCAAAGTTCGGTTTGGAGAAGGTGAAGTACAACATCTCCTTGCCGGGTGTCTTCGAGTCCGATATTGCCAACAGCACGCTGCACCGCGGCGAACGCTACAACAACATCGGCAGCAATGGCGAGGAAATGCCCCAATCTGTCGCGCACACCGAAGCCGGTGACCGTCTCGG
This sequence comes from uncultured Ellagibacter sp., assembly GCF_934617235.1. Lineage (GTDB taxonomy): Bacteria > Actinomycetota > Coriobacteriia > Coriobacteriales > Eggerthellaceae > Ellagibacter. The sequence goes on from NZ_CAKTTZ010000015.1 coordinate 26,666, forward strand.
CATGCTTACGGCCGAGGAGACAGCACTAATTATTCTCGATCAGATTGACGAAGGTCGATTCTACCTGCTTCCCCATGCCGATCTCACCGAGCGTGTGGTCAGTTTGGAAGCTGAAGCTCTCAACAACAATGGTCAGCCCTGCGACCAAGCCATCGTCGACTTCGCATTTTATGCCGAGAAGCTGGCTGCTCAGGGAATCACGGGAGGCGGCGACAATGTCAGCCGTCTGACCATGAGCAACTAAACCTCAGACAGCAAGGAAGATCATGAGTTAGGAGTACCCATGTCGTATTTTCTTAATGACGAGCTGGAGCTTCTCCAGGAAAGTGCACGCGAGTTTGCCGAGCAGTACGTTGCCCCAGCCGTTGCCGGTATGGAGGAAAGCAACGAATTCCCTCGTGACCTGTATTTGAAGGCGGGAGAACTCGGATTTTTGAGTCTTATCGTTCCCGAGCAGATTGGTGGCGCGGGGATGGGTCTCACGGCAGTAGGCGTAGTTGCCGAAGAAATCGCAAAAGTATCCCCAGCATTTGCCATCAGCTTCTATGTTGACAGCTGCATGGTAAGTTATCTCATGGAGTCGCCGAACAGGGAGGTACTCCTGAAGAAATACCTTCCCGGTCTGATGACGGGATGGACCGTGATGGCAGCGGGAATCACGCCGCCACAAGGATCCACGAATATCCCCGAGTGGCCTGTGCTTGCCAAGCGCGATGGGGACGATTGGATTTTGAACGGCAGCAAGCTGTACGTGACCAACTGCGGAAAAGCCGATCTGGTGGCCTTTGTCGGGCTAACCGAAGATGGAGAGATGCGCTGCTTTATCGTAGAGACCTCCGACCCCGGGGTCGATGACGACCACATCGAGAGCAAGCTCGGACTGGCTGGCAACGGTTCCGGATCTTACTTCCTCACCGATGTTCGCGTCTCCGATGAGTACAGCTTCCCGAAGAACCCACTTGAGGGAATGGGGCCTGGCAACGCGCTTTGCGCAGCGGTCGCCCTCGGATGCGCGGAAGGCGCACTTGCCCGCACGATGGACTTCGTGAAGGAACGCAGTCACAAGGGCAAACCGGTCGGCGCTCGTCAGGTGGTTTCTCATCGTATCGCGCGGATGTGGGGAGCTATCGAGCAATCTCGTGCCCTTATCTTCGAAGCACTCGGCATGGCCGATCGTGTCATTGCCGGAGTGAACCGCTCGGAGGGACCGAAAGCAAAGATGCTCACCAACACGGCGAAATATACCGCATGCGAAATGGCCGTGGATGTGACGAAGCAATGCGTGTGGCTTCATGGTGGGCTCGGTGTTGTGGAGGAGACCGGCATCGCCCGTTATCTGCGCGATGCCGAGACGCTCTGCGTGGCAGACGGAACTCCCGACCTCCATGTGGAGTCGGTGGCATTCTTACTTGGAATGCCGGATGCCCAACTTACCGTTTAGCAACTCACTTCTACGATGAAACGGAGAGAAGCTTTCCATAGCTTTTCTCCGTTTCCCCCAGAGAGCATTGAGACAAACGTCATAGATGGCATGCCCTCACTCTCTGGGGGAATACAGAAAAGCGGATAGGAGCAGGTACTGTCGTGAATATTCTCGTTGCATATAAAGTGGTTCCCGACGACCAAGATATTCAAGTTAGGAAGGACCATTCGCTGGACATGTCGAAGGCAAAGAGCGTCGTGTCAGCCTACGACTTGAATGCCATTGAGGCAGCTGCACAACTGGCTGAGGCTAATCCCGGTTCCACGGTGACCGCTATAACCACAGGTCCCGCCTCAATCGACGACTCAAAGCTCAAGAAGAACGTGCTTGCTCGCGGAGTGAACGAGCTGCACATGGTTGCCGACGACGCCTGTCTAAATATGGACAGTGCTCAAACATCCGAGGTGCTCGCCGCGATGCTAGCCGACTTGTCCTGGGATGTCGTAATTTGCGGCGATGGGTCGGCAGACGAGTACGCCCAGCAGGTGGACGTGCAACTCGCAGCACGTCTTGGCGTCCCGTCCGTCAATGCAGTGACCTCTATCGCGGTCGAGGGAGACGCTCTTATCGTCGAGCGAACGCTTGAAGATGCGATTGAAGAAGTTCGTGTCCCTCTTCCCTCAGTCGTGGCCGTCACTCCTGATATAGCCGAACCACGCATCCCCGGCATGAAGGATATCCTTGCCGCTGGCAAGAAGCCCATGGAAGTCAGTCTCTCCCCCATCGCTCCCAAAGCTGCCATAGAAGTTGTTTCTTGCTCGGCATTCGAGGCTAAGGAGCGGACGTGCGAAGTACTTGATGCTTCGGAATCCGGCGCAATCGAGCAATTTGCCGCTGCTCTCAAGGCTGCATTGTAGCCCGTGACTCCAATTTTGGTTCACGTTTCGATCAAAGGAGAACGTTTCATGAAAGCACTGGTAATCGCAGAAAACGGAGACGCCGCGCGATTCCTTGCCGCTGGCGCACGCTCACTAGCCGACCAAGTCGTGCTCGCCTTTCTGGGAGATGCTCCGCTGGGGATTGCCGACAAGGCCTATTCCATCAAGGTTCCGGAAAACGCCGTGGTTGATGATGCCTACCTCACTGTCAAGAGCAGATATGACATCGAGTCGCCTGACGTGGTACTCGCCGAACCAACACGCCATGTTAAAAGCGTAGTCGGGCGTCTGGCGGCTTATGCCGATACAGCCGTTATCACAGATGCCACCGCATTCGCAGGGGAAGCTGCCAAGAGTCTATACTTCGGTGGTGTGGGTGAGCGCGTTCGCAAGAATTCCGGCCCTATCGGCTTCTATACGATGGATCCCAATCTTTTCCAAGATGCCGATATCTCAGGAACCGATGTGGTCGAGGAGCTTGCCTGGATAACACCGGAGCGTTCGCTTACGCTCGTTTCCTCCCGCAAACGCGATAAGAGTGGAGAAGACCTCTCCAAGGCCGATGTCGTGGTCGCCGCTGGGCGCGGTTTTGCAGAGGAATCCGATCTTGAGCTTGCTCGCAATTTGGCCGACAAGCTGGGAGGCGCCCTTGCTTGCTCGCGACCGCTCACGGAAGGCGTGAGCTGGTTGCCAAGCGACACCTATATTGGCGTATCGGGTCTCATGCTCGCCCCAAAAATTTACGTAGCCTGTGGCATATCCGGACAGATGCAGCACATGGTCGGCTGCAATCGATCAGGCACCATATTTGCCATCAACAAGGACAAGAATGCACCTATTTTCAAACAATGCGACCTTGGCTTAGTCGGAGATGTGAAGAACGTGATTCCTGCCATCGTGGCAGCGCTCTAGGATGCAGCAATTGTCCGGAGCCTTCATGCATCACATGAATGACCGAGTTTGGAGATGGGAAAGGAGTCTAAGGTGTCCGATGCCGATTTCGATATCATTGTTGTAGGAAGCGGATGCGCCGGGGCCGTTGCTGCCTATGTTGCCGCTAACGCTGGCAAGTCGGTCCTTGTCATCGAGCGGGGAAACTATGCAGGGGCCAAGAATATGACGGGCGGACGCATTTACGCGCACTCCTTGAAGGCGGTTTATCCCTGTTTCGAGAACGAGGCGCCTATCGAGCGCAAGATCACGCATGAACGCATCGCTATGGCCGATGCCGAGTCATCCATGACAATTGACTTCACTTCTCCGGAACTCGCCCGCGAGGGCGCCGATTCCTATAGCGTGTTGCGCGGTCCCTTTGACCAATGGCTTGCCGAGAAGGCCGAGGAAGCGGGTGCGGAATACATCTACGGAATCGCTGTTGAGGAGCTCGTAAAGGACGATGCTGGCAAAGTTATAGGCGTGCGTGCCGGCGACGATGAGATTACCGCGAGCGTGGTGATAGTCGCAGAGGGCGTGAACTCACTTCTTTCGGAGCGATTCCTTGGAAACGCACGACCCAAGCCACATCAAATGGCGATCGGCATAAAGGAGACGTTCGAACTACCCGCTTCCGTTATTGACGACCGGTTCCTCTTGTCCGAAGGCGAGGGTGCGGCCATGCTCTTCGTAGGCGCACCCACTCACGGCAAGGTGGGTGGGGGTTTCCTATACACGAACAAGGAGTCCATCTCGCTTGGGCTGGTGGCTACCATATCCACAGCAGCGGAAGCTACTAATAACACCCCCGTTTACCAGATGCTCGAGGATTTCAAGACTCATCCTTCTGTCGCTCCTATTTTGCGCGGCGCGAAGTTGGTTGAACACTCGGGTCACATGGTTCCTGAAGGTGGATACGACATGATTCCCACCTACGTGTTCGATGGCGCGCTTTTGGTCGGTGAGGCTGCAGGGCTATGTATGAATATGGGATACCAGGTACGTGGTATGGATTTCGCCGTGGCAAGCGGACGCATGGCTGCAGAGGCGGCAATCGATGCGCTGGCCGCAGGGGATACGAGTGCCACGGGACTTGCTGGCTACAAAGAACGTATGGAGAACTCCTTCGTAATCAAGGATCTCGAAACCTTCCGGCGCTGGCCCCGTGTGATGGAGGATTGGGATGCCATGTTTAGCGATTATCCAACCATGGTGCGAGACATCTTGAATGCCATGTTCTGCGTGGATGGACAGCCCCAGGAACATTTGATCAAGCGCATTGTACCCATATTGAAAAAACGGGGATTGTTCAAACTCGGTCGCGAAATGAGGGGAGCGCTGAAGGTTCTATGAGCGAGATCATTTCCATTACGGTCAACATTGATGAGCTCCTTGCCGTGAACAAATACGAGGTAGATGAGGACCATGCTCATATCGAGTTGGTCGATGCCCCCGATATCGAGGAATTCAAGAAGCTTGTGCGGGTGTGCCCGGCGGCGCTCTACAAGATTGACGAGAACGGCAATCCCAGCTTTGACTATGCAGGGTGTTTGGAATGCGGTACTTGCCGCATAGTCTGTGAAGATAGCATTATCAAAAGATGGGAAAACCCACACCCGACGATGGGCATCGAATATCGCTACGGATAGATATTCCAGGAACGAACATTGGCGGACCGTATGCGCGTACATGTGCATGTTGCCGAAGAACGGTATGAGCTTGCGATGCGCAGGGATATCGCGAACTTCCTGTTCGACAACCTCGCGCAGTTGCATGCCTACGACACGGTCAAGGTCTACTACGACAACGGCCAGCACACCATCGCGAAATCGCTTCACCGCGCGATCGAGTACGCGACCATACAGCCACCGCCACGGACGAGAAGCTCTTCGGCAAGTGGTCCGATTTCAAGAAGGACATACTGAAGAGATGCGCAAAAAGTTTTCCTAGCGAAACGTCGATTGCTCGGTGCTTGCTGCGGGATTTCGCCGACACATGGACAGTTTGGAGAACTCGCCGATATTCAGCATGCCGAATGCCCCTTTCCCTGTTACTCACCTACTGTCAGGCCTAACCTTAGGAGAGAGCCAAGGGGGTGCCTTTCGGTTCTTCGACATGCCTTTCTATGATGTACTGGCGCAGCACGTCGGTCGCCCAGCGGCGGAACGAAGTCGACCTCCTTGCCGTAAAACTTGCCCACATGCACGCTCCATCCTTCGTAGAATAGCTGGAGATAAACGGCGTTCTCGAACAGTCGGCCGGTATCCGTGACCCTGTAGCCGGCCATCCAGGTCCTAAAGCCGGTGTCGACGATGTACTCCTTCGGGTTTGTCTTGAGGATCGCCTTGCCGTGTAGGTCGTAACGCGTGGCGCGGTAGAACAGGAAAGCCTCCTCGAGGTATCTGTCGCGGCTTTTCAATCTGTTGCCCTTCAAGAAATGCTCCTAAAACTCAAATCCAGTTTCACTTTTGGGAGTACCATAACTCCGCGACACAAAAGGAGCCAAGAGCCCACCTCAAGACGCATCAGCCAGAAGGCTTGCGTTTCTGTCAGAAGGTGCGGCAGCTTGCGCGATCCTCGTCGACCGGCAAATGCGAAGCCGCAAAAGCGGGAGCATGGAGCGCACTGCGGCGCTTCATTTCGCTAGATCGGCTTGATAGGATGGCGAATCACGGTTTTGAGCTTCTCCGGCGCGCACCTGCTCTGGTACGGCAGCGACCAGTACGGCGTGGCGGACCACCCGCGCTCGAAGGGCATCCCCGTGCACGTGTACCCCGCAAAGGGGCGCGGAAGCCTCTGCCGTCACGATGGCGGAGGCGATCGTTAGTGGGCGGGCATGCAAGCGGGCTGTTTCCGGGGGCTATTGACGAAGTCGAAGGGATCCCAAACGCGAAACCGCTACCATCGAGATCAAGATGTTTCCAGGAATCGCTGATTGCGGAAGCTCAGTCGGAGGGATTAAGCATCAGCCCTGATAATGTCCTCGGAATTGCAAAGAGCGCCGATGGAAAGATCATCTGGATCGAAACGGGAACCACAGGCGTTAGAGGCAGCGGCCTCGCTCACATAATCGAGGAGCACGGAAAGCAGTTTAGCAAGAAAGGCATCGACGGCTCAGCTCTTCCCGATTATCTTCTCCGCGCCGTTACAACTGGTGAGATAGTCGGCATGCAAGATACTCGGCCGATTTACGAGTTTGCATATAATGGAATCCGCCAACGTGTTGCAATCACCGTATCCCGCAACGGATACATCGTCGGAGACGATCCGAAATCCTTGCCTAAGGAGAAGAAAAATGAAGACAATTAAGATTCGAATGGAATATGAGTGCTACCCAGTCTGGCTTTACGATAGCGAGGGCTTCGTTGAAGATACCGCACTTCCATTAGAGTTGGCGAATGACCAAGAGCTTGATGAGAAGTTCAAGTCACTCCAGTCGCAATTCGATGCAACCTACGTCGACACCCCAACTGCTTTTTTCAACAAAGGATTCACGTCACCAAAAGAGGAGAAAAATTTTAAAGACGACCTGAAGGCTGCCGTGATTGAGCTTATGGAGAAATGTCCAAGCATCTATTCAATAGAAGTCTCCCCCGAGCTTATCGACTAAGTTGAACAGGGGACACATGCTCGCAAGGACCGTCTTGAACGGTAAGTCCCCAGCGAACACCGAACCGCCCCCCATCTCCTGAACATTGAAGAGATGGGGGGCTTTTTATAGCGAACTTCTCTGGGACCCTGCAGCTATCAATCGAAACCGCATGCACCCGATCCCCCCGCCCTGTCAAACGCGCGACAAATCAAAATCGAGGAGGTCGGCGAGTGCGCCGGCAAAAGAAAAGCCCTATCCCGCCCTCGAGCTTTCTCGCTTCTCGGCGAGCCGCTCTCGGGCGGGATAGGGCGTCAACGGCGGTTCTCGGACGCTAGGGGCGCTAGCAGCACGCGAGCTCTCGCCCGTTGCGGGCGCTCAGCGAGCGGCGTGCGTCAGAAGCAGTTTACCCGAGCCACTTGGCAGCGAGCTGCTCGACGGTGCCGTCATCCTGAAGCTTCTTGATGGCCTCGTTGATGGCCTTGGTGAGCTCCGGATTGTCCTTGTTCACGGCAACGGCGTACTCTTCGCCGGTCGCAACCTCGAGGACGACCTGCGCATCGCTGTAAGCCTCGGAGAGCATCTTCTTCACGACAGCGGCGTTCGTGCACACGGCAGTCGCCTGACCAGCCTGCATGGCGGCGAAGCTATCGGTGGAGTTGCCGTAGGGCTGGATAGTCGCGTTCGGGAAGTTCTCGCGGCAGTAGGTCTCGCCGGTGGTGCCGGACTGCACGGCGATGATGACGCCGGCCTTGTTCAGCTCTTCCTTGGCGTTGTCCTTGGTGATCGCGCCGTCCTTCATAACGGCAACAGCCTGGTCATCGACGTAGTAGGTGTCGGTGAAGTCGGCGAGTTCCGCACGCTCGGGCTCAACGGTCATGCCAGCGAGCACAACGTCGAACTTGCCGCCGGCAGCAAGGCCGGTGAGCAGCGTGTCGAACTGGTTGTTGACGACTTCGAACTTGAGGCCGAGCTCGTCGGCAACAGCCTTGCACAGGTCGACATCAAAGCCGACAGCCTCGCCGTTCTCGAGATTCTCGAACGGAGGATAGTCAGCGGAGGTGCCCATCGTGAGCGTGCCATCCTTGACAAGCGTGTAGCTCGTTTCGGCCTTGGCGGAATCATCCTTCTTGGTGTCGTTGCCCGCAGTGCTGTTCGAGGAGCATCCGAACAGGGCAAGCGAAGCGGCGAGCACGCCAGCGGCGAGCACCACGCCCAGCTTCTTCATTTTCATCTTCCTTCCCCTTTCCATTCTCAAAGCAAGATGAGATATCACGTTCACTATAAAGGCTTGCAAACCCTTTGTCGAACAAGAAAAGGCCAGATGCTGTTACATCTTTGTTACAGGCGTGGATAATCGGGGTACGGCGCCGCCGCGCACTCCCAGCCGCGCACGCCCCGCTGCCAGCAGCCGATCGCGACAGCTCCGCAGCGCGACAGCAGCGAGCACCCCACCGTTCGCACTACCCGCCTGCGCCGCATGCCGCACCACCAGCAGCAGCTCGCGCCCCCGCCTCGCGACAGACCTGTCTCCCGCGCGGCCTTACTCGAAGTGCTCGACGGCAGTCTTCAAGTTGTCGATAATGCCGATCTGCTGCGGGCACATCGATTCGCACAGGCCGCACTCAATGCAGTCGGACGCGCGACCGGGCTTCGCCTGCCAGCTGTACAGGTCGCTCACAAACTTGTTGTTCTCGACCTGCGCCTCGAGGTTCAAAAGCCCCATGATCTCGGGGATGGCGACCTCCTGCGGGCACCCCTTCACGCAATAGCGGCAGTTCGTGCAGGGAATCGCCGCGATCGACTCGAGGATTTCGCGCGTCTGGGCAAGCGCCTCAGTTTCCGCCGGGGAAAACGGCTCGTTCGCTTTGAAGTCGGCGATGTTTTGGCGAACCTGGTCGATCGTCGACATGCCAGAGAGCACCGTGAGCACGCCTGGCAGGTTGTAGCAGAAGCGATATGCCCAGGACGCGAGGCTTTTCTCGGGGCTGCAGGCGACCAGCGGCGCCGCGACGCGATCTGCCAGGTTGACGAGCATCCCGCCGCGGGCGGGCTCCATGATGATGACGGGGACGCCATGCTCGGCGGCCACTTCCATGCAGCGACGCGACTGCGTGACCGGGCTTTCCCAATCGAGGTAGTTCACCTGCAACTGCACAAACTCCATCTCGGGGTGGTCGGTGAGCACGCGATCGAGTGTCTCGGGGCCGTCGTGCATGGAGAAGCCGACGTGGCGAATCAGGCCGTCCTGCTTAGCCTTCTGCGCGAAATCCCACATCCCCCAGTCGTCGAAGACCTTCGTGCGCTTTCCGCCCACGTTGTGAAGCAGGTAGAAATCAACGTAATCGGTACCCAGACGCTCAAGCGACGTGGGCAGATTCGACTTCGCCGTCTTCTCGTCGGGACACGCCCAAGCAAGGCACTTCGTGGCGATGGTGAAAGACTCGCGCGGGTGGCGAGCGACGAGCGCCTTCCCGAGGGCCTTCTCGGATGCGCCGTTATGGTAGACGAACGCGGTGTCGAAGTAGTTTCCGCCGCCAGCCAAATAAGCGTCGACCATCTGCTCGACATGCTCGATATCGATTGCAGTGGGGTCTTTCGGATCGGTTTGCGGCAGACGCATGCAGCCGAAGCCGAGCTTCGACACGCGCGCAAAATCTGAGTTCATAGGTGCTCCTCTCTCTGGGATGCACCCATGATAAAACCTCGAGCTCACCTGAGGTCAAGAAAGGGCCGCGGGAACGCGGCAATTGCGCAGAAAAATGGCCCCAACCTGCCAGAAATCGAGCGAAGTTCATCAAATTGGCGGCCTTCATCGCGTCAGTTAGCAATTGGCAACGCCAAATGAAATGGAGACCTTAGGAAAACACCTGGTCGGAAGCAAGCCGCCAAATTCCTCCCCCAAGCGACAGGGGAAAATGAGCGACCCGTTGATGAACTTCGCCCGATTTCTGGCAGGACCCCCTGTATTTTTGGTCACAGGAGGTCCAAACACCCAACCGCAGGCGCACAGACACCCGCTATTCGGAGTCAAGCGCTCGCGCGAGAATCTGCATGCGCGCTTCGACGTCCTCGATAATGCGGCTGCAATCCTTCAGCTCGCCGTAGGAATCGATGCCCTCGATCTCGCGCTTCGCCTTGTACTTCAGGTCATGTTCGAGGCTCGCCCAGAAGTCCATGGCCACGGTGCGCAGCTGAATCTCGACCGGTACCATCTGCTTGGAATCGAGGAAGTACACGGGGATGCGGACGATCACGTGCAGACTGCGGTACCCGTTGGGCTTGGGGTTGGCGATATAATCCTTCACCGTGACAATTTCCAGGTCATCCTGGCGCTGCAACAGGTCGAACAGGTTGTACACGTCGCTGATATAAGAGCAGATCACGCGGATGCCCGCGATGTCCATGATGTACTTCTCGATGTTCTCGAGCGTGCGTTCCTTGCCGTAGCGACCGATCTTCTCGATGATGCTCTCGGGGGTTTTCACACGCGACTCGACATGATGGATGGGCGTGCGGTCTTTGCGCAGGTTCAGGTCCTGGTCGAGAATCTCGAAGCGGACGACCATCTCGCGCAGCGCGGCTCGGTAACGCTGGCTTAGCTCGCGAAGCTTCGTGCCCGCCTCTCGTACGAACTCGATATCATCCTCCGACATGTCCTTGCCAATGGTAAGCGACCACGTGTCCCTGTGGTCTTGCTCGCTCAAAAGCTGCGCGGCGCTCGTCATCTTATTTCCCCTTCACTTCGCCCCAGAGCTTGTTTTGCTCCGAGGTCGAGAAATCTTGCATACGTTTTCCCTGTTGGGAGGCGATTTCCTCCATCGCTGCCCAACGGGCGCGGAATTTCGCGTTCGAGGCGCGAAGAGCACTTTCGGCGTCGATCCCCATGCGCCTGCCCACATTGACCAGGGCGAAAAGCACATCGCCGAACTCCATCTCCGTCGCTTCGGCGAGACGGGCCGCCTGCTCTTCATCGAGATCGTACTCACCTGCCACGGAAGTGTCGATCTTGCCGTTCGCAGCATGCGGGGCAGAAGCGTACGCCTCGATGAGCTCGGCTTTCTCCTCGGCGACCTTTCCCCACACGTCTTCGATGGAGTCCCATTCGAAGCCTACGGCCGCGGCCTTGCGAGAAATCTTCTGCGCCTCCATAAGCGCAGGGAACGTGCGCGGCACGCCGTCGAGCAAACCCTCGGGTTTACTCGCGCCCGTGCCGTCAGCGTCGCCTGCCGCCTGCCGCTCTGCAAGTTTCACCTGATCCCAGACGTCAAGCACTTCACTCGCGTTGGACGCCTCGACGCTTCCGAACACATGCGGATGACGGCGCACCATCTTGGCGTTCACATCGGCGCACACATCGTCGATCGAGAACTCCCCCTCATCGGCGGCGATCTGGCTTTGAAGCACCACCTGCAAAAGCACGTCGCCAAGCTCTTCGCGCAGATGGGAGGTATCTTCCTCCTCGATCGCGCACACCGCCTCGTAGGCTTCCTCTATCATATTGTGAGAAATCGATGCATGCGTCTGCTCACGATCCCACGGACAGCCGTCCGGGGCCCGGAGAGCCGAGATAGTGGCGACGAACTGGTTGAATGCTGGATGATCGGTCGGATTCCCGTATCGGTCGAGTGCGCCATCGGGAGCCTGGGCGCCCGCTTCGGCAGCGTTTTCTTCGTTTGACACTGTTCCCCTTTTCCTATTTGAGAATACGAGTATACCCGCATTCCCGACGCAATCCCATACCGTCACCGATTCCGTTGAGGAATCGCTAAACTGCGCAATAACCCGCACGCGTTCGCTTCGTCCACCACCTGGGTGCAAGGCGCTATACTACGAAAGTCGGCCACGAGGAAAGCGATCCAATGATAGAACCAACACGTGCAGCATTTCTGCTGATAGACATGCAAAATGGCTTCATCGACCCCACGAGCGCCCTGTGCGTTGCGGGCGCTGCGGACACGGTGCCCGCCTGCGCCCACGCCCTCGATTTTGCGCGCTCGATCGGGATGAGCATCTTCCATATCCGCCGGATTTACAGCGCAGACGGGGCGAACGTGGAACCCGTGCGCTATCGCCAATGGCGCGATGGAGGACGCCCCCTTTCCTCCGCAAGCGAAGACGAAAGCTCGCTCAACTGGCCCGATTTGCTAACGCCCGCAGACGGCGATCGCGTGATGGTGAAGCCGCGCTTTTCGGCGTTCTTCGACACGCAGCTCGACGACGTGCTCTCGCGCGAGGGCATAAGCACCGTGGTACTTGCGGGCACCACGACTCCGAACTGCGTGCGTTCGACCTGCTACGACGCGCTTTCCCTGAACTACAACGTCGTCATCCTGGAAGACGCCACCTCCTCGCGCACGCCCGAGGTGCAGCGCGCGAACATCGAGGACATGGCGTATATCGGCGCGCACATCATGAGCGTGGCGGAATTCCTCGAACACGGGCTCTCCCAAGTGCAGGATATCGCGGGCGACACGGCGCGCGAGATCGAGGCAGAATACTACGCAGCCGGCAAGGCGGAAGGCCAAGCCGACCAAACGACGGGTGCGGCGGCACCTTGCGGCGCTCCCACGCCGGGGCACCACTCCCGCACGCTCGGCTCCCGCCCGTTGACGCCAACGGGCACAAGCGCGCCTTCCGCGATGAATGCCTCAGCGAGCGCGCTCGAGCTCCCCACGATGCACGCCCCAAGGGGAATCTAAGCTGCCATGATCGTGAGAATCAGCACGCTCGAGGATGATCGCCTCGACGCCTACGCGCGGCTTACCGAGGCACAGCTGCGCAACAAGCTCGAACCCGAAAAGGGTATCTTCATCGCCGAGTCGGGGAAGGTGATCGAGCGGGCCCTCGCAGGAGGGATGGAACCGTTGTCGCTGCTCATGGAGGAGAAATGGCTGCCTTCCATGGCCGACATCATCGCACGCGTCGAGCAGATCGACCCCGCTATCCCCGTGTTTGTCGCCCCTCATGACGAGCTGCAGAAACTCTGCGGCTTCGAGCTGACACGCGGCGCCTTGGGGGCCTTTCGCCGACCGCGCCCGCTAAGCGTCGCCGAAGCGTGCGAAGGTGCGCACGTCGTCGCGGTATTAGAAGACATCACGAACCACACGAACGTCGGCGCAATCTTCCGCTCGGCAGCAGCACTTGGGGTCGATGCCGTGCTCATCACACCAGCATGCTACGACCCGCTCTATCGGCGCGCCGTGCGCGTGTCGATGGGCACCGTGTTCCAGATTCCCTGGGCACGCATCGGGGAAGACTCCCGCAATTGGGCACAAACCGGCATCCCGCTGCTCCACGAGCTCGGCTTCACCACGGCAGCGCTCGCGCTCTCCGACAACTCGGTGAGCTTGCGCGACGAGCGCCTGAAATCGTGCGGGAAAATCGCGCTCGTATTGGGCACGGAAGGCGACGGCTTGGCCGAAAGCACCATCGCACGCTGCGATTACACGGTGAAGATTCCCATGTATCACCAGGTAGATTCCTTGAATGTCGCCGCAGCAAGCGCTGTTGCCTTCTGGGAGTTGGTGGTTCCGGCGGTCTAACGACCGCCGGAACAGGCCGAGGATGCGCGAGGCTCTGGCGGCACAGCTGGCGTTCCAAGGATTTCTCGCGTACCGAAGTACGTTTTGAACTCTTTTCACGCCAGCTGCACTCGCCAGAGCCTCGCTCGCTGGCTTAAGGGCGAAATGGGAGACAAAGCACTCCCCTCGCTGACTTTGGGGCAGGATGCGCGACGGCAAATCGCCCGCCCAATTCCCTTACTTGTCGATTTCCTCGCGCGGATCGTGCAGGTCGTTGGGGGGGACGCGTACTTCGTCCCATCCCATTTCCTTGAGCGCCTGGGCCGTGCGCCACGGCGGCGTGACGTCGTCGTATTGCGCGCAGTAGTTGAGCGCCTCGACGAGCGTGATGTTGTGCATGAGGTCGGCCATCGTGTCCACATCGGGAATGGGCGGCAGGTAAAGCGCGGGAAGCCCCAGCTTGCGCGCCTTGTCGATATAAGCAGGAAGCACGGTGAGGCCCTCTTGGTTGTAGAACACGCCCGAGTGGTCGAAGTCGGTCTCGCGCGTCCAGCCGATCACCGACACGCCCATCTCCTGGTCAGGAGCAAGCACGATGCCGCCGCCCGCAACCCCGTCGAGCTTGTGGAGCGCGCCAAACCCTGCGCGCACGTCGGCCTTGGTAAGCGCGGGCATGTCAGCACCCATGGAAAGGATGCAATCGGCGCCGCGTTCCCACGTTTTCTCGAACGCCTGGTTGTAATGCTCGTCGAAGCTGGCGCCCTCATCGCAAAGAAATACCAGCTCGCGCGGCCATTCGCCCGCATCGGAGAACAGCTTGCGCATCACCTCGACGTTCTTTTCGGGCGTCGTCGAGATGATCATCTCGTACTCGTCGCGAACCACTTCCTCGCCTGCGGCTAGGGCCGCCTGCGCCCGCTCGGCACTTTCGCGCTCCAAATCGGCCATCGCCGCGCAGCAGATTTCCACCACGTCGAACAGCATGCAGTGGTAGAGCCCCGAAGCAACTTCGGGTTGGAAGACACCGTCTTTCAGCACGGTCAGGCGGGTTTTCACCAAACCCGGAATCGGCGGCTTGCTGAACAAAAGGAGCGCGTTTTTGCGCACGCGCTCCTTTTTCATGCCGCCCTGCTCGCTTTTCGATTCGCTCACAGAACGCTCCTTGTTTCTAATGTCGCTTACTTGGCGATAAGCACCGGCACCGATGAGCCGTGCAGCACCTTGTGGCTGACACTGCCCATGTATTCCTTCATGCCCGAAAGCCCGCGGTTGCCGATGACGACGAGGTCGTATTCGCCCTGGTCAATCAGCTTCACAATCTCGGTAGCGGGGTTCGTTCCCGTGATGAGCATCGGGTTCAAACGATCGGCTGCATCCTCATGCTCGCCAACCAGCCTCTCGAGCAGCGCCTTCCCGTCGTTCATCATCATTTCCAGGATGGAACGGAAACTCGACATCTGCGAATCATCGAGCAAGGGGATGGGCACCACGTACACCAAGTCGATGACAGCATCGGGGTTGTTCTCGGTTACGCTGATTGCAAGCTCCAACGCCTTGCGACCACCGTCAGTTGCATCCACCGCAGCGAGCACTTTGTTCATAGACATAACGCGCTCCTTTCTCCCCGCACCTTCGGGCACCGGGTTGCCGTTGCAAACTGTAGATCACTGGAAAAGAGTATAACACCACGCGGAGAACCACTGTCGAAGAGCTTCGCTAGAGAAACTCGACCTCGATGATGTCGCCTGCCGCAGGGGGCTTAATGCCGGGGCCCATGCCCATCATGGTGAAGGCGTTCGCTCCCCATGCCGTCTTCGACCCAGGGCGACCGTCGATCGGCGTCGCCTCGAGCACGCCGTCGGCGCTCGGCGCCACGCGGAGGGGGCGGATGCCGAAGAATTCAGGCTCTCCCGGCGCATGGTCGGGATGTTCGCGCGGACGAACTTCACCAGCAGGCTTGCCGTTCTTCGCACCCGAACCGTGCTTCGACGCGGGGAAGGCTTCCGTCAAGCGCGCCGCCGTCTTCGGCACGATGGGATCAAGCCCCAGGAACTTGCGCATGAGCGGGCGCAGGTAGAAGTCGAGGGTGAACGACGCGCCGCCCGAAGGACCGGAGATGCCCACGATGGGCACCCCATCGACGACGGCATAGGAGCTGTGGTGCCCGGGGCCGTGGTTCGTCTGGTGGCAGATCATTCGTCCCATCTCTTCCATGACCTCGCACGACCAGTCATCCGAGCCCTTCGAGGAGCCCGCGTTCAGAACGACGATGTCGGCAACTTCGCATGCGCGCTTGATGGCTGCCTCGATTTCGGGGCGCTCGTCGCACACGATGTCGAAGGGAACGAACTGTCCGCCCCATGCTTCCACCTTCGCGTGCACGAGGATGCTGTTCGTCTCGAAGTTGCGCCCGCGCGCCGCGAACTGGTCCACGCGCGTCGGATCGAGCGGAATACCTGCGGGAACGAGCTCGTTGCCCGTAGGAATGAAGGCCACGCGGGGCTTGCGGACCACAGGAACCACGGCATTGTCGCCCGTGCCCATACGCGCCGCGACATCGGGGGTGACGACCGTGCCGGCAGTCGCGAGGACATCGCCGCGCTTCATGGTCGAGCCCGCAGGACGCGTGCCCGCGCCCTCCTTCGATGGCGCAGCGTCGATGGTCACATGCTGCTGGTCTTCCGACACCTGCACATGCTCGATGACGATGGCGGTGTCGAACCCTTCGGGCATCGCGACGCCCGTGTTCGCGAACTGCCAATCCACCCCGCGGACCCATGCACTCGTGTCGGGCAACTCGCCTTCCGCAAGGTTCTCGAAGTCGGACCAGTGCAGGGCAATCGAGTCCATCGCGCACGTGAGCGCGGAGGGCATATCGCAACGAGAGACCACGTCATAGGCGAGCACGCGCCCCACCGAGTCGGCGAGCGCCACCTGCTCGCAGCACTTGCGGGCAACCTCGCTGCTATGCAAATCCTCGCCCGCGGAAACATTCGCCCAGCCAAAACCCGTAGGCGCCGCGTCCATGGCCTCGAGCATCGACGAGACCGCCTGCTCGCGGGAAAGCTGGATATGCTGGGAATGATCTCTCATAGTTCCTCCTGTTCACGTGCCGCAGCACAAGCTTGCGACGTTTATCGCGTACGCTCTATTATAGTGAATGACGAATAGAATCGGGCAAAAAGAAAGCCCGCCGAGAAATACACTTCCCGACGGGCCGTTTTCCCATATAGTGGCGATTTAAGGTCAAGTCTGGACAAAAACGCCAGTTCAGAGGTCGATTTCTAAATCTTGTACATGTACTGGAAGACGTCCTCGCGCTGGATGATGATCTGCACGCCGAGGTCTTCTCCTACTGCCTTGAGCTTGTCCTGCACCGTGTCGAAGTCGGCCTTTTCCGTATCGAGCGTGGTGAGCATCGTCATCGAGAAGATGTCGTTCAAGATCGTCTGGCTGATGTCGTCGATGTTCGCACCGCATTCCGCAAGCGCCACCGCCACCGCCGCGACGATGCCGCTGCGGTCCTTGCCCAGAACAGAGATAACGCACTTCATAGTTGCACCTTTCGTCCGTTTCATGCGACACCCATACTACCTGATTCGCTTGGTGTTTGCGTTGCGCGCCACGCAACTGCGCACAAAGAGGATGTACCCGAGGAAGCCTAGCGAACGTCGCGCAAGATAAGCGACATGGCCTCGCTGCGGGAAGCGCGCGAAGCCGGCGTCGAGCCTGCGAACACGCCGCGCACCGCACTCGTGACCGTGCGGCTGCCCGGTTTCTTCACGCCGCGCATGCTCATGCACATGTGTTCAGCCTCGAGCACCACGATGACGCCCTGCGGGCGAAGCTGTTCGACCAGGGTGTCGGCGATCTGCCCAGTCAGGCGTTCCTGCACCTGAGGGCGTTTCGCGAACACCTCGACGAGGCGCGCGAGCTTCGAAAGCCCGCACACGCGGCCGTCCTCGGCGGGGATATAGCCGATGTGCGCCTTGCCGAAGAAGGGCACGAGATGATGCTCGCACATGGAATAGAAGGAGATGTCGCGCACGAGAACCATCTCGTTGCAGTGCTCGTCAAAGGTCTTCTCGAAGTGAACGGCCGGATCTTGCGCCAGGCCCGCGAACACCTCTTCGTACATACGAGCCACGCGAGCAGGGGTTTCGCGCAGCCCTTCGCGATTGGGGTCCTCGCCGACGCCTTCGAGAATGAGGCGCACGCCTTCTTCGATTTTACGGGTATCCATATGCCGCTAATCCTCCAGTGCTATGTCAATGCCCACCGGGCAATGGTCGCTTCCGAATACTTCATTGTAAATGCTCGCGTCCTCCACCTTGTCGGCGATTCCATCGCTCACCAAAAAGTAATCGATGCGCCACCCCGCGTTGTTCTTTCGCGCGTTGAAACGGTAGCTCCACCACGAGTACGCGCCCGTCGTATCGGGATGGAGCGCGCGGAAGGTGTCGGTGAAGCCCGCGGCGAGCAAAGTGGAGAATTTGCCGCGCTCCTCGTCGGAGAAGCCCGCATTACCCCTGTTCGGACCTGGGTTCTTCAAGTCGATCTCGTTGTGGGCCACGTTGAAGTCGCCGCACATGACGACAGGTTTCGGCGAGGATGTCTCCCCCGCCTCCGTGCAAGGAAGCACTTCTTTGGGCATATGTCCCGCCCCAAGCGGATGGCGCGGAGTGTCCTTCGGGGCCTCGGGCGCCAGCACGACCAGGCCGTCGGCATCGGCGCGCTCGACGGGGACATCGCCGGGAAGCACGCCCTCCTCAAGGCCTTTGCAGAAGTCGCGGAACGCATCGTCCCATTCCATGCGATGCCCGATGCGGGCGAGCTCGTTTTGCGCGTTCGGCGTATAGACGTCGACGAACCAGAATTCCGGAAACTCAAGCGCGACGATGCGGCCCTCGGTGTCGAGGTATTCCGAGCCCAGCCCGTGGAGCACCTGCAGGGGCGCACGCTTGGTGAAGACTGCCGTCCCCGAGTAGCCCTTTCGCTCGGCGTAGCTCCAAAACTCCAGGTACTGCGGGAGATCGAGCGTCGCCTGCCCCGCCTGGAGCTTCGTTTCCTGCAAGGCGAACACGTCGGCATCGAACTCGGCGACTATGTCCTCGAAGCCTTTTTTCATGACAGCGCGAAGGCCGTTCACATTCCACGAGATCAGTCTCATCGATTCACCTTTCCAAGCAAAGAGCAACCCGCTGGCACGCTGGCTGCGATTGAGGTGGATGCATCGGTCGCAGCCCGAGCGGACGCGCATTCCGCAATCGAAACTGGCACGCCTTCCGTAGTCGCAGCCGACGTGCCTTCCGCAGTCGCAGCGGGCACACCTTCCATAGTCGCAACAGTATAGCGCGTGCCCGCTTTCCGAGATTTCGAAAAAACGAGAGATTTGCGCTTGTCATTTATTGGCATACGTCTTATACTTGAAAAGGTCTGAAACACACTGAGCGAACGCCCGCTGCCTCCTTATCCGGGCGTTCGCTCGCCTTCCGCTTCCCCCATTGCGCTATCATTGGCCTATCTACTTGACTCGGAAGGGGCTCGATGGCGCGTTTGCTCATTGTCGAAGACGATGTCGCTCTCAGGGAGAATCTTGTGCGCATGCTGCAGCTCAAGGGCCACGAATGCCTTTGCTGCGAGTCGTTTGAGAACGCCGCGGGCGAAGCTTTGGCTGCCGCCCCCGACTGTATCCTGCTCGACCTTTCGCTTCCCGGCGCGTACGGGCATGAGATTTGCCGCTCGATTCGCCAGGAAAGCAACGTCCCCATTATCGTGCTGACTTCTTCGGACAGCGAGTTCGACGAGGTCATGAGCATGAGCGTCGGGGCAGATGACTACGTGGTCAAGCCGTATCGCCCCGCTGTGCTGCTCGCACGCATCGACCGCGCCCTTGCCCGCAGCGGCTCTGCCGATTCAGCACGCAGACAAATCGAGCGCGGCGGCGTGTCGCTCGACCTTGTGCGAGCAGAGGTCGCATATCGCGGCAAGAGCGTAGAACTGTCGCGCAACGAGCTTCTGATTCTGCGCGTCCTTATGGAAAACGCCAGCTCCATTATCTCGCGCAGTGAGTTGATGGACGAGCTGTGGCAAACCGACGCCTTCGTCGACGACAACACGCTTACGGTGAACGTGAATCGCCTGCGCCGCAGCCTGCAGTCCGCAGGTGTGCCCGACGATTTCATCACCACCCGCCGCGGCCTGGGGTATGTGATTCGATGAACGGCCCCGTTCGGGAAAAATCCGCAGAAGAG
>NZ_CAKTTZ010000016.1 GCF_934617235.1 uncultured Ellagibacter sp.
ATGATGATGTCGAGCAGCGTCGTCCACATCATGGAGTCGCCGTCCACGTCGTCGCGCGCGTAGCCGATGCCTTGGTTGGAGTCGGCGTCCACAAGGTCGTCCACGCGGGCGTCGGCGTCCGTCAGGGCCTCGACCATGTCCTTCTCGGCATCGGTGCGGTCGGCGACGGAGAGGCCGCGGTCGTTGAAGGTGAAGGAGTACGTGTAGGTAGGCGCGCCTCCCGCGTCCTCGAGCGCGGCGAAGCCGGCGTCTGAGACCTCGGCAACGCCGTAGGTGATGGTATTCACCGTGAAGTCCGAGTTGTTGAGGAAGAGGGCTTGGCTGTCGGGCTGGGTCATGATGCCGCAGATGGTGTAGGCGCGGCCGCCGAGCTCGACCGTATCGCCCACGGCGAGATCGTTGTTCGTGGCGAAGACGCGGTCGAGGGCCACCTCGTCGTCCGCCTGAGGTTCGGCGCCTTCGCAATAGGACGCGAGGTCGACCTCGGTGCGGTGCGCGTAGGTGCGCATCGTGCGCTTGGTGCCGTCGTCGCCTGTGGACTTGCGGAAGGTCGCGTCGATGGAGAAGTTCTTGTAGAACGTGACGCCTCCGACGTCCTCGGCGGCGTCGGCGGCCGCTTCGAGTTGGTCGTCGGTCGCCTCGAACGCCGTTATCACGCGGCCGTCTTCGATGATGTATTCGTCGCGCATGTCGTCGATGAGGCAGCCGATGGAGTGCGCGGCCAGCAAGAAGCCCGACGTGAGGGCAATGCTTCCGCACATGAGCAGGAATATGCCCAGGTACTTGCCGATGTTGTGCTTGAGCTCGCGGGGGAGCCGCTTGGCGAGAGGAGTCATCGGGCGCCTACCAATCAAGCTTAGAGGCGGGCACGGGCGACTCGTTGACCTCGTCAGCTGCCAGGCGGCCATCGCGCAGGCGCAGCACACGGTCGGCCATGCGGGCGATGGCGGCGTTGTGCGTTACGATCACGAGGGTGCAGCCGTACTGCTGGTTCACACGCTCCATGAGCTCGAGCACTTCTTTGGAGGTCTTGTAGTCGAGGGCGCCTGTGGGCTCGTCGCACAGGATGAGCCCCGGGTTCTTCACGAGGGCGCGGCCGATGGCGCAGCGCTGCTGCTGGCCGCCGGAGACCTGGCGCGGGAACTTGTTGCGGTGCTCGTAGAGACCCAGCGAGTGCAGCAGGTCATCGATGTCGAGCGGGTTCTTGGACAGGTGCGCCGTGACCTCGATGTTCTCCTTGATGGTGAGGTCGGGGACGAGGTTGTAGAACTGGAAGACGAAGCCGAGCTCGCGACGGCGATACTCGCCGAGGTCTTTTGGCGAGAGGGACGTGAGCTCGCAGCCGCCGACAGAGATGGCGCCGCCGTCGGCGTCCTCGAGCCCGCCGATGAGGTTCAGGAAGGTCGACTTGCCCGAGCCGGAGGGACCGAGCATGACGCAGACCTCGCCGCGGTTGACGGTGCAGGTGATGCCGTCGAGGACTTGGACGCGGGCCTCGCCGTCGCCGTAGTGCTTGGCGAGGTTCTCGATAACGAGATAGGGGGTGGTTGATTTTGCCATGGGCGTTCTTTCTCGAAAGGAGCGCAGTGGCCCCTTTAGGTTGCATTCAGCTAACTTATAGCTTAAAAGTTAACCATGTGCAACGCTTTTCGGTTAGTTTCCACTCCTTTCCGAGCTCCTCGCCAAGGGCTTGCCTCCTTCATAATTCCGCAGCTGGGCGAAGAGGAATGCCGAATACCCTTCTCTCGCACGAGAAATCGTAATGCTCAGGTAAAATAGCCCGAATTGGAGGGTTCCAGCATGCGCGGCACTTTTGCTTGCGCTCTCGATTGGGAAAAGGGAATAGTATGGCATCTACGAAAACCGGATCGCGCTCGTCGTGGTCAGGCAAATGGGCGTTCATCCTGGCGGCTGCCGCTTCGGCGGTCGGCTTGGGAAACATGTGGCGCTTCCCGTACCTGGCGGCGAAGTACGGCGGAGGCACGTTCCTCATCACCTACCTGGTGTTGGTGTTCACGTTTGGCGTATCGCTTTTGCTGCTTGAAACGGCGATCGGTCGCAAGACGGGTCTTTCGGCCATCGGCGCATTCCGCCATTTCGGGAAGAAGTTCATGTTCATCGGCGTGTTGGCGTCGGTCGTGCCCTTCATCATCGTGCCGTACTACTGCATCATCGGCGGCTGGGTGACGAAGTATGCATTCGCCTATATTGCGGCTGGACCTGCGGCAATGGCGGACGGCGGCACGTTCTTCTCGAACTTTATCACCAACGGCGTCGACAGCTCGGTCTTCATGCTGATCTTCATGGCAGCGGCGTTCATCATCGTGGCGCGAGGCGTGAAGGGCGGCATCGAGAAGGCGAACCTCATCTTGATGCCTGCGCTTATCGTGATGGCCATCGCGATCGCCATCTTCACGCTGACGCTTCCCGGGGCGCTCGACGGTGCGGCGTATTACCTGATGCCGGACGTCTCGAAGTTCTCGCCGGAGCTGGTCATCGGTGCGCTCGGGCAGATGTTTTACAGCCTGTCGCTTGCCATGGGCATCATGATCACCTACGGCAGCTACCTCGAGAAGAAGGCGTCCCTGACGCAGTCTGTCACGCGCATCGGCTTCTTCGATCTGGGCGTGTCGTTCCTCGCGGGCCTCATGATCGTGCCCGCCGCGTTCGTCGCCATGGGGTCGGGCGAAGCCGTCGCGCAGAACTCCGGTCCCTCGCTCATGTTCATCATCCTGCCCGAGGTGTTCGCGGACATGGGGCAGGTGGCGACCATCGTGGGATTCGTCTTCTTCCTCTTGGTGTTCTTCGCGGCGCTCACCAGCGCGATCTCGCTTACCGAAACCTGTGTCTCCATCATCCAGGACGGCGCGGGCTACTCGCGTCGCAAGTCGCTGGTGATTACCATCGTGTTCATCGTGGTGGCTGGTCTTTTCATCAACTCGGGCTACAACGTGCTTTCGTTCATCCAGCCCTTAGGCGAAGGCTCCTCGCTGCTCGACTTCGCCGACTTCATCTCCAACTCGGTGATTATGCCAATCGTTGCGCTTTTGACCTGCGTGTTCGTCGGATGGATCATCAAGCCGAAGGCGATCATCGACGAGGTGCGCATCTCCGCGCCCTTCAAGATGGCGAAGGCCTGGTCGGTCATGGTGAAGTACGTGGCGCCTGTGCTTGTGGTGGTTATCCTCGTGACCGCGCTCGCCCAGTCGCTCGGCATCATGAAGTTCTAGCGGGATCGTTTGGCACCTCACTGTTCGAGTGCCGCTTGGACTCCGCCTGCTCGGGTGCCGCTCGAGTTCGTTCGAGCCGCGTGCTCGCTTCGCGCTCGATTCGCCCCGTCTGCTTGTCCTTTCGCGCCCTGTCGGCTTCGTTGCCGGCGGGGCGCCTTCATTATGCCACGACGCCGCTTGCAAGAACGATGGTCGTCGTTGCGATGACGCCGAGGATGATGGTGAGCGCGTTCGCGAGTCCCGCCAGGCCGAAATCGCCGTCTGACCAGAGCGTGAACGTCGGGCCCATGGCGCTTGCAGGTGCCCAGAGAAGCATCACGATGACGATGCGCGTGGTCGTATCGAAGGGCAGGAAGGCGAAAGCGAGCGCGCTTGCCACGATGGACACGACAACGCGAAGCCCGATAAGGCGCGCCACCTTCGCGAGCTTTTCGCGATTGACCTCGAAGCGGATCATAAGTCCCAGCATGAACATCGCGAGGAACGAGTTCGCGTTCGCGATAGGGGCCGTGAACTGGACGATTGCGTCGGGAATGCGAATTCCTACCACCGCGAGCACGATGAGGATGAGGTAGGCGTCGAAGGCGATCGATTTCGCGAGCCTCTTTACAACGAACTTCACCGGATGCTCGACGGGCCCCTTGCCTGCAACGAGGCCGGTGAGCGCGTAGGAGCCGCCCGTCATCATGATGGCGTTGCCTGCGTCGAACAGGCAGGTGGTCACTGCGAGCTGAGCGGGGAAGAGTGTCTGCACGAAGGGCAAACAGAAGCATCCGATGTTGAAGCCGCAGCAATTGAGCAGGTAAAACACACGGTCGCGGCGCTCGGTTTTGCGAGTTGCTGCGAGCACCGCGAGATGGGGGATGAGCGCGCAGGCGAGCCCGAGCGGCACCAGGATGAGCAGGTTGTGGGTGAACTCGGCTGCACCAAATGCGTGAACGATTGCGCAGGGCAGGGTGAAGGTGAACACGATCTTGCTCACGCACTGCTCGGGGCGCGGTCCAAGCGTTCGCGATCTTCCCGTCAGATGACCTGCGACGATGATGGCGACAAACGCCGCCACTTTCAACATGACTTCTTCCATGCTTTCGAATCACTGTCCTCTCAAAAGCAAACAGGGGCGAACCGCGTCTGAGGTTCGCCCCTGTCGTGGGGTGGTGCCTTGTGGCTGGCGGGCGTGGCGCAAGTGCGGGCGCAAACCCGGGCGCAAGCGCTAGTGCGAACGCGGTCGTACCCGCAAACGCAAGCCCGCGAGCCCAGCTCGCCGTACGCTTACAGGTGCGCTTGGATGACGCGCGGGCGGAAGCCTTTCGCCTTGAGCGCCTCGACGATCTGCTGTTTGTGCGCGGTGCCGAACGCCTCGATGGTCACGCGCAGCTCCACGGCGGCGTTGCGATTGGTCGTGACGAACTGGTTGTGGTCAAGGCGGACGACGTTGCCCTTGCTCTCGGCGATGACCTGGGCGACGTTGACGAGCTCGCCGGGGCGGTCGGGCAGAAGCACGCTGACCGTGAAGATGCGGTCGCGCTGGATCAGGCCGTGCTGCACGACCGACGACATGGTGATGACGTCCATGTTGCCGCCCGAGAGGATCGACACGACCTTCTTCCCCGTGAAGTCGAGGTGGCGAAGTGCTGCGACGGTGAGAAGCCCCGAGTTCTCCACGATCATCTTGTGGTTCTCCACCATGTCGAGGAACGACACGATGAGCTCCTCGTCTTCGACTGTGATGATGCCGTCGAGGTTCTGCTGGAGATAGGGGAAGATCTTGTCGCCCGGCTCCTGCACGGCGGTGCCGTCGGCGATGGTGCTCACGTGCGGCAGCTTCACGACGTGGCCTGCTTCAAGCGACGCCTTCATGCATGCCGCCCCCGCAGGTTCCACGCCAATGACCTTGATGTGTGGGTTTAGGAGCTTGGCCAGGGTAGACACACCCGTTGCAAGCCCGCCGCCGCCGATGGGGACCAAGATGTAGTCGACGAGCGGCAGCTCCTGCGCGATTTCCATCGCGATAGTGCCTTGACCGGTTGCGACGCCCAGGTCGTTGAAGGGGTGCACGAAGGTGAGCTCGCGCTCCTCGGCAAGCTCGAGCGCGCGGGCGTAGGCCTCGTCGTACACGTCGCCTGCGAGCACGACTTCGGCGCCGAGCGCCTTGGTGCGCTCCACCTTGATGTAGGGCGTCGTCGCGGGCATGACGATGGTGGCGGGCACGCCGTAGCGCTGCGCCGCATAGGCCACGCCCTGCGCATGGTTGCCGGCGGATGCGGTGATAAGGCCGCGCTTGCGCTCGTCGTCGGTAAGCGTGCTGATCTTGTAGTATGCGCCGCGCACCTTGTAGGCGCCGGTGCGCTGCATGTTTTCCGGCTTGAAGAAGACGCGGTTGTTGGCGATTTCGCTGAAATGGGGGCTCTCGATGAGCTTGGTCTCCTGGGTGACCTCGCGAACTTTTTGCGCCGCCTGCTCGAAGGCGGGCAGGGTGAGCATGTGCGTAGCTTCGTCTGACATTTATTTTCCTTGCATTCCTCTATGGTTCATAAGCGTCCATCACTATAATCTTCACATGCGAAAAACAGCGCAGCATTTTTCAGAATCGGGCGAACTTCAAGAAAGAAGGCACATTATGAAAACCATCTCCACCCCGAATGCGCCGGCGGCGATCGGCCCCTATGCCCAGGGCAATATCACGGGCGGTCTTCTGTTCGCGAGCGGCCAGATTCCGCTCGATCCGGAAACGGGCGAGATCGTGGGCGCGACCATCGAGGAACAGACCGCGCAGGTCATGAAGAACGTGGCTGCGATTCTCGAGGCTGCTGGCACCGATTTCGACCATGTGGTGAAAACGACGTGCTTCTTGAACGACATGAACGATTTCGCCGCCTTCAACGCCGAATACGCGAAGTCCTTCGGTGAGGTGCGCCCGGCTCGCTCGGCAGTGGCGGTCGAGAAGCTTCCCAAGGGAGCGCTTGTGGAAGTTGAAGTTATCGCTGAGGTGAACTAGCCTCTTTGCTTGTTCGGTTCGGCGTATAATGGTGATGCAGGGTTCGCGTGCAGGCTTTGCGCGAACGGTCGTTTGAAAGGAGCGTCTCATGCTGTACAGCAAGATTATGGTTCCCTACGATGGTTCAGAGCACGCGAAACATGCCCTCGAATACGCGAAGGGTTTGGCTGCCGCTTCCGATGCGAAGATCGCGATCGTGCATGTGGTGCCTTCGGGCGTCATGGGCGTCGATCAGCTCGGTACGGAAGGCTCGCTTGACGGCGTTCCGTTCGGCATGCTGAATTACGAGCAGTACGAGGGCGTGGTTCGGGCGGCGCTCGACCAGGCAAAAGAAAAGGTCACGGAGCACCTGCAAGGCCTCATCGAGGACATTCCGGGCGAAGTGACCATCGAAGTGGTAGCAGGAACCGCTCCCGCTGAGGCGCTTGCGCGCTACGCCGAGAAGAACGGTTGCGACCTGATCGTCATGGGTCGTCGTGGCCTCGGCGCTATTCGCGGCATGCTCGGCAGCGTGAGCTTCGGTCTTCTGCGCTCCACGGACGTCCCCGTTCTGACAGTTAAATAGGTTTTTAGGATAGCTTGCTTTTATGACTGCACTTGATTTCTCCACCCTTGTGGGCGAAGGCGCGACGATTCGCCTCGCCACGCAAGAGGATATTCCCGCCATCTGCGATATGCGCGTCGCCCAATCGCTCGAGTATTGGGGGGCGAACCCCGAGCCGGGGGAGCTTGCCCATTTCCGAAGCGAGACTGAGGCGCACCTTAAACGCACATTGGGCGAGCGCGTGATGTTCCTGTTCATCGAACAGGATGGCGAGATCGCCTCCATGTCGGGGGTCGAGGTGTTCGATCGCCTGCCGACCTACGGCGGGGTGTCCGGCGTTCAGCGCACGGCGACGGTGGTCGCTTGCTATACGCGCCCTGAGTTTAGAGGTCGGGGGCATATGGCTGCGATGCTGCGCGCATGGCCGCTCGTCGCGATGCGCGTGGGCGTCGATGCGATCTACGTGGAAACGCGCAATGCGTCGATGCGCCGTATCGCCGAGAAGACCGGCTATGCGCATGCGTCCGACCGCTTCAGGATGACGATCGAAGTGGAAGCCGACTAGGGATAGAGGCTGGAAGTAGCCGAGCTGGAAGGCAATCGAAACTGGCGGCTCGGCAGTTGCGGGGGCTGATCTTGGATGCAAGGTCAGCCCCTTTCGTTTGTGCTAAACGCCTTCCGAGGGCGGATTGGTCACGTGCAGAAAGTTATTTTCGGTTGACAAAACGAGCCGCTCCCCTCAATATGAAACACTTGTCAGTACAGGATAACTTTTCATAAAAGATAATGGGGCGGGAATTGCATGTTCGATAAGCGGCTTTTGGCGATGGTTTTCTCGGCGCGCTCGCATATTGCGGCAAACGTGCTGTTCCAGTGGATCGCCCTTCTGGCGAACATCGCCCTCATGGTCTCGATCGGGCTGTATCTGCAGGGTGCGCTTGAGGGCCGCCCGGTGACCCCGGAGGATTTCACGGGCGTCGGCCCCGCATTCTCGGGTGTGCTCGCGTTCGTTTCCTCGTGGCAGGGCGTTGCCGTCTGCGCGCTTGTCGCGATCGTCGTCCGCTTTGCGTGCTCGCGCGCGGCGCAACGCGAGTCGCAACGCGCAGCGGGGGAAGCGAAACGCACGATTCGTCAGGTCGTATACGACAAGCTCGTCACGCTCGGCCTCTCTTACACCGAGCACGTCGCGACAAGCGAGGCTGTGCAGCTGAGCGTCGAGGGCACAGAGCAGCTCGAAAGCTATTTCGGGTCCTATCTTCCACAGTTTTTCTACGCGCTCGCTGCGCCGCTTACGCTGTTTGTGTTCTTGGCTCCGCTTTGCCTTCCCGCTGCGGTCGTGCTCCTCATCTGCGTGCCGCTTATCCCCGTCTCCATCGTCGCGATTCAGAAGATCGCGCGGAAAGTGGTGGGGAAGTACTGGGGCTCCTATACCGATTTGGGGACAGCCTTCCTGGAGAATCTCCAAGGCTTGACGACGCTTAAGATCTATCGGGCCGACGAGGCGCGCCACGAGGAGATGAACCGCGAGGCGGAGAGCTTCCGCCGGGCCACGATGCGACTTTTGCGCATGCAGCTGAACTCCATCACGATCATGGACCTCTTCGCTTTCGGCGGCGCGGCGATCGGCATCATCGTCGTGCTGCAGCAATACGCTGCGGGCGCGGTGCCCTTCGCCGCCGCCTTCGCGATCATCTTCCTCGCCGCCGATTTCTTCATCCCCATGCGCACGCTCGGGTCGTTTTTCCATACGGCCATGAACGGCATGGCTGCGGCGGACAAGATGTTCAAGCTGCTTTCGGTGCCCGACCCCCAGACAGGCACGGCGGCGGTCGATCCGAGCGACGTGCGAATCGAATGCCGTGACGTGAGCTATTCCTACGACGGAGAGCGCCAGGCCTTAAAGCACGTCGACATGGATGTTCCCACCGGGTCGTTCGTCGGCATCGTAGGAGAGAGCGGATCGGGGAAGTCGACGCTTGCCGGCATCCTCTCAGGGCGCAACGCAGGGTTTTCGGGGTCCGTGCGCATCGGCGGTGTTGACGTCGCCGAAATCTCGCGCGCCTCGCTCATGGAGACGATGACGACGGTGCCGTTCTCAAGTTACCTGTTCAAGGGCACGATTCGCAGCAACCTCCTCATGGCCTGCCCGAACGCGAGTGACGCCGAGCTTATGGCCGCGCTCGAGCGATGCGCGCTTGGCGGCTTTGTGCGCGAATCAGGAGGGCTCGATGCTCCCGTTGCGGAACAGGCAAGCAACTTCTCCGGCGGCCAGCGTCAGCGTCTCGCCTTGGCGCGCGCCCTTCTGCACGACACGCCGATTTACCTCTTCGACGAGGCAACCTCGAACATCGATGCGGAAAGCGAGGAGTCGATCCTCGCCGTCATCCGTGAACTTGCGCGCGAGAAGACCGTCATCATGATTTCCCATCGCCTGTCGGCGGTGCGCGACGCCGACTGCATCTACGCGTTTTCCGACGGCGAAGCCGCCGAGAGCGGCACGCATGACGAGCTGCTCGCCAAGGGCGGGGTTTACGCGAAGCTGTGGCGCAAGCAGGAAGAACTCGAAGCGTACGCGGCTGCGGGAGCTGGGATTGGCGACGACGTCGCGGGCGAGGCTTCACCTGTGGCAGGCTTGGGCGAGGAGCAGGCCGACCGCACGGGAAGTCCCGCTGCTTTCGAGGAAGAACCTGCGCGTGCCGATTCCCCTGCTGGGGTGGCGGGGCGCGATTCCGGCAAGCCGAACGCGAAGCCGCGCTCCCATTTCGCGGTGATGGCGCGCCTTATCGGGCTTGTCCGCCCGCTCGCGCCCGTGATGGTGCTTGCCGTTGCGCTCGGCGTCCTCGGCTTCACGGCAGCGATCTTCCTCACGGTTGCGGGCACTTCGGCGCTTGCCAACGTGCAGGCGGGCGCTGGGCTTACCGTCGGCGCTATCGCACTCATTGCCGCGTGCGGCGTGCTGCGCGGCCCGCTTCGCTATGGCGAGCAGATCTGCAACCACTACATCGCCTTCAAGCTGCTCGCGCTCGTGCGCGACCGGGTGTTCGGCGCGCTCCGCCGCTTGGCCCCCGCGAAGCTCGAGGGCCGCGACAAGGGCAACCTCGTCTCGCTCGTCACGTCAGACATCGAGCTGCTCGAGGTTTTCTACGCGCACACCGTCTCGCCCGTGCTCATCGCAATCATCGTCTCGGTGGGCATGGTCGTCTTCATCGGCGCCGTTTCCTCCCCGCTGCTCGCGGTACTTGCGGCCATCGCGTATCTGGCGATCGGAGTCGCGCTGCCGGTGGCGGCATCTCGTGCTCAAGGGCGCGGCGGGCGACGCTTCCGCGATGCGATCGGGGATATGAACACGTTCGTTCTCGATAGCTTGCGCGGTCTGCGCGAGACGCTCCAGTTCGGCGGCGAGCAAGAGCGCTCTCGTGAATTGGGCGAGCGCATGCTCGAGCTTTCGGGCATCGAGGTCGTCATGAAGCGCACTACCTCGCTGTTCATGGCGCTGACGAACGCGCTTGTGCTCGCATTCGACGCGGCGATGCTGCTTTTCGCATGCGCCCTCTATTCGCAAGGGGCGATAAGCTTCGGCGCGGCGATCATTGCCGTCGGCGCGCTCATGTCGTCGTTTGGGCCGGTCATCGCTGTGGCGAACCTGGGGTCGACCCTGCAGCAGACGCTCGCCTCGGGTGCGCGCGTGCTCGATCTTCTCGATGAGGAGCCGGCAACGCCCGAGGTTGTGGGCGGGCAGGAACTTTCTCGCGAAGGGTTTTCCGGCGCGAAGGTGAGCGACGTGTCGTTCTCCTATGGTGCCGAGGAGGTGTTGCGCGATGTGAGCCTTGCCGTGAAGCCGGGGCAGATCGTGCGAATCGCGGGGAAGAGCGGCTCGGGGAAATCGACGCTGTGCAAGCTGCTCATGCGCTTCTGGGATGCGGGAAGCGGCGAGGTCTCGATCTCCGGTGCCGACATCCGTCAGGTGAACACGGCGAGCTTGCGCTCCGTCGAGGGTTTCATGACGCAGGAAACGCACCTGTTCACGGGCACGATCGGTGACAACATTCGTCTGGGGCGGCCCTCTGCGAGTGACGACGACGTGATGGAGGCATGCCGTAAGGCGTCAGTCGATGACCTGATCGAGCGTCTGCCTTTGGGCCTTTCGACCCCGGTGGGCGAATTGGGCGAAACGCTTTCGGGCGGCGAGCGCCAGCGTATCGGGCTCGCGCGGGTGTTCCTGCATGACGCGCCGTTCATGCTGCTCGACGAGCCGACGAGCAATCTCGACAGCTTGAACGAGGCGGCTGTTCTGCGCGCGCTGCGCGACGGCCGCGTGGGCAAGACGATCGTGCTTGTAAGTCATCGCGAGTCGACGGCACGCATCGCCGACGAATCGTTTACCGTCGAATGCGGGCGAATCAGTTAGTTGCCTACCCGATAAGGGCGCTGTGACAGAACAGTGATGAGGCGAGCAGGTCGTCGAATGCGGCGAAGACGACCTTCTTCGTTTCCTTGAGGGACATGCCCTGCGCGCGACACTGGTTGAACATCCCGAATAATCCGTTGCACACAAGGGCTGCCGTGAGCGGTGAGGGATATTTCGGCTTGAGCGCGTTGCGGTGGTTCTGCACGTAATTCTCCACGACGCGCACCACATGGTTGAAGCATGCCGAGTGCAGATAGGGGTTCTTCGTCGACGAGCAGTGGATAAAGATGCCGTTCCTCTGCTCGAATACCCCAAAGACGCAGGTCAGCAAGTTGTGATAGCTGTTTGTGGGAATTTTCCTCGGGTTGTTTTCCGCCTGAAGCGCACGGTAGCGCTCCTCGGCTTGCGCCATGTCGTCGCGGAACAGCTCGTCGGCGAGGGCGTATTTGTCATCATAATAGGTATAGAAGGTAATGCGGCTCACGTCGGCGGCGCGGCATAGTTCGGTGACGGTGATCTTCTCGAAAGGCATGGTCACGAGAAGCTCGATAAGCGTCTGCTTGATGGTGCGCTTGGTTTTCACGACGCGTTTGTCCATTACAACCTCACATTACGAGATAACTGTATAAGTAACTGACGTTTCGTACGTGATTGTAGTTGCTCAAACCTCAAGCCTTGCGTACCTTTAGTGCAAAACAGATAAGCTACGGAAAAACCGTCGCGCGCCGTTAGCATCATGCGCGCATCGGCGGCAAGGGGGAACTATGGTGCGCAGGGTCGTGGTCGACTCTTCAGCAAATCTTTTCGTCGAGGGTGTGCGGGATATCGCTTCAGTGCCGATGAAGGTGCGGGTGGGGGAGCGGGAATTCCCCGATGACGCAAGCCTCGATGTGGACGAGCTTATCGAGGCGTTCTCGGTTGAGGGCGCGTCGTCGAGCACGTCGTGCCCGAACATCGCAGAATGGATAGAGGCATTCGAAGGTGCTGACGAAATCGTCGCGCTTGCCCTTACGAGCAAGATCTCGGGCGGGTTCAATTCCGCGCAGGCAGCAGCGAAGCACTTCCTGTTCGATCACCCCGAGGCGAAGGTGTTCGTGCTCGACTCACTGACGACAGGTCCTGAGCTTGAGCTTCTCGCACAGCGTGCGAACGAGCTCGCGCAAAGCGACATGGACTTCGACGATCTCGTGCATGAATTGCGCCGTTACGCCTCGCGTACACATCTCATGTTCTCGCTTGAGCGTATCGACAACTTCGTGCGCAATGGCCGCGTGAGCCCGCTTGTCGCGAAGGTTGCAGGCGTGCTCGGCGTGCGTATCGTCGGGCAGGCAAGCGAAGAGGGCGAGCTTGGCGTGCTCAACAAGCCGCGTGGCGAGAAGCGGGCGCTCAAGCAGCTCTTCGAGAACATGGAGACCGTGGGGTTCGTCGGCGGGCGCGTGCGCATCCGTCACACCGGGAACCCGAAGATGGCTGAGGCGCTTGCGAGCAAGATTCGCGAGTTGTGGCCCGCATGCGATATTCGCATCGGCGCCAACCGAGGCCTGTGCTCCTACTACTGCGAGCCCGGTGGCGTTCTCGTAGGGTTCGAAGGGTAAGCGCGCCTCCTACCCGTGCTTCTGCTGCCCCGCTTGTTCCACGTCGAAAATGTGGAGCAAGCGGGGCTTTTCTGTTTCGTAATGTCCCGAGGTATCGCCATTCAGAATAGAATCAGCCACAAATATTGCTGAACGACAACGATTTTCCTTGACTATATACTTAAAAATAAATAACCTAAATACCAGCGCATCGAAAAGGGATATGGCGAGGCGGACTTTGCTTGGATTCGCGCAGGCAAAGGTTGTCTCGCGAACCGATGTGCTGCGGGTCTTCGCCCTCCAGCAAGGCTCGTATTCGACCACTTAACGGGAGGAACACATGAAGAAGCAGGTACGCTTGGTGCTGTCCGCCGTGCTCGCGCTCTCGCTCGTCGGGGCGTTCGCGATGTTCGGCTGCTCCAGCAACACCACCACTACGGAGAAGAAGGACGACGCCGCCAAGACCGAACAGGCCGAGCCGGTTGAGCTCCAGGTCTTCGCCGCTAACTCGCTTTCCAAGGCCATGGAGGACATCCAGAAGGCCTACATCGAGGACGGCCATGACAACGTCACCTTCAAGGATACCCAGTACAAGTCTTCCGGCGAGCTCAACGAAATGCTCGGTGCCGGCTCTTACGCCGACCTGCTCATTTCCGCTTCCAAGGGCTCCATGGACACCGCTGTTTCCAAGGGCTACGTGGATGAGTCCACGCGCGTTGACATGTTCAAGAATGATCTCGTGATGGTTTCCAAGGAAGGCGCCGAGATGAAGGATGTCACGCTCCAGGACATCGCTGATGGCAAGTACACCATCTGCGTCGGCGACGACTCCGTTCCGGCTGGCAACTATGCTGCTCAGTCCCTGTCCACCGTGGGCGTGTACGCTCCGGCTGGCGACGACGAGGGCAAGACCGGCAAGGACATCTCCGGCAAGGGAGGCTCCTACAACACCGATATGGTGAAGGACGGCAAGGTCGTTCTGGACACCTCCGTCGGCAATGTGTGCAAGCATGCTCAGTCCGGCGACGTCGACATCGCGTTCGTGTACACTTCCGACGTGTATCGCTTCGGTGGCGTGCAGGTCGTCGGTACCGTTCCGGCCGACACCCACAAGAACATCGTGTACCCTGGCGCCATCACCAAGGATTGCACGAACGTCGAGGCAACCCAGGAGTTCCTGGATTGGTGCCTGAACAGCGAGAAGGCTCAGAAGATTTGGCAGGACTGGGGCTTCGAGTTGGCGTAGTATAATCTTCGCTAAGAAGGTTCGTCTTGAAGTAGCAATCTGGGGATGGGCGACGCGAATCGCTCATCCCCTTTCTTGTCCATGGGTGCAAGGAGAAGGGGTTCCATGCGCGCGAGAAAGTTTATCGCAAGTCTTGTTCTGTCGGCCACGCTCGCGTTGAGCACGCTGCCGGCTGCGGCTTTCGCCGACGATGCGCTCGGCGATGTCGACAGCCCGCGGACGCCGACGACGTCAACGTCAGCGGCGGCGACGAGCGCGGACGCCGAGGGCTCGGCTTCGGGCGAGTCTGCGTCGGATGCCGAGGCGACGGCTGACGGCGTCGAGGTGTCGCGTGAAGGCTCGGCGGCTCTGAAGGACGGGGCAAGCTTTGCGATAGGCGATTTCTCGCGGGCGCAGAAGGGTTCGAACCGTGCAATCGACGGCACGTATTACGGGTACTCTTACCTGGTTGGCCAGGAAGAGAGCGCATTCGTGCAGGTCATCGCAGCTGACAAGTATGTCGTTGCCTATGTTCCCGCTGCCGCTGCCGCCAAACTCGGCATCGATGTGCAAAGCTTGTCTGACCAGGCGCAACTGAAAAGCTACTTCCTCGCGCTCGACGATGGGCAGGCGATGGGCTCGGCCAAGCTCTCCGAGTACGACACCTGGTATTTCACGAGCGAGACAACCTTCGACAAAGACGGCGTCCGCTTCATGTTCGACCAGGTCATCAATGGAAACGTCTACGCGAGCGTCATCGGCGTCGACGGCTCTGACCTCACCGACTCGGAAAATTCCCTCTACATGAAGCCGTCGTTCGGGGACTTCGGCAAGCTCACCTCGCCCGATGCGGTGAGCATCGAGAAGGCGCCCGAGGGGCTTGCCGCTGTGGGCGAGTTCTTGTCGAACCTCGACTGGAGCCCTTTGTGGGTCTCGCTTCGCACGACGGGCATCGCCATCGTGTTCATCGTTATCCTGGGCCTTTTGGCGGCATATTTCTGCCTGAACCTGTCCCCGCGTATGAAAAGCATTTTCGACGCCATCTTCACCATCCCGATGGTGCTGCCGCCTACCGTGTGCGGCTTCATCCTGCTGTTCGTCTGCGGCTCGAACACGGCGTTCGGCCAATTTTGGATCGACATCGGTTTCCCGTTGATTTTCAGCCCCGTGGCTTGCGTCATCGCGGCTGTGGTCGTGGCGTTTCCACTCATGTACCGCAATGCGCTCGGCGCGTTCGAGGGGCTTGATCGCAATATGCTCGACGCCGCCCGTACGCTCGGCTGGTCGAACGCGAAGATCTTCCGCAAGCTGATGCTGCCCCTGTCGTGGAGCTCGATTGCGGCGGGCATGGTGCTCGCCTTCGCCCGCGCGCTCGGCGAGTTCGGCGCGACGCTGTTTATGGCGGGCAACTACATCGGCATCACGCGCACCATCCCAATCGCCATCTATTTCGAATGGATGAACGGCAACGATTCCACCGCGTGGTTCTGGACGCTTATCATCATCGTGTTCAGCCTGATCGTCATCGTGTTCATCAACCTGTGGTCCAATCACACCACGAAATACCGCAAGAGGGAGCAGAAGTAGATGAGCCTTGAAGTAGACATCCGCAAGAAGTTCAAGGGCTTCGAGCTGTACAACGCGTTTTCCGCCGGGACGGAGACGCTCGGCCTTTTGGGCGCGTCCGGTTGCGGCAAGAGCCTGACTATGCGCTCGATTGCGGGCATCGAGCGACCCGATTCGGGGAAGATCGTCGTGAACGGCACGGTGTTTTTCGACAGGGCGCCAGGAAGAAGGCCCAAGGTCGACCTGACGCCGCAGCAGCGCAAGACCGCGCTTCTGTTCCAGAATTACATGCTGTTCCCGAACCTGACGGTGGCTCAGAACGTGGCCGCGGGCATCGGTAAGGACGTTAGCGTGGCCGACCGCGATGCCGCTGTGGCGTGTGAGCTTAAGCGCTTCGGACTCGAAGGCTTCGACAACCGCTACCCGGCGCAGCTCTCCGGCGGCCAGCAGCAGCGTGTCGCTCTGGCACGCATGCTCGCGGCGCGTCCGGGAATCCTCATGCTCGATGAGCCGTTCTCCGCGCTTGACGCGCACCTGAAGAGCGTTCTTGAACAGAACCTCGTGAGCCTGTTCGACGCGTTCGACGGCACTATCCTGTACGTGAGCCACGACATCGACGAGGCGCTTCGCTTCTGCGACCGCATCGCGGTGGTGGAGGACGGCCACGTCATAGAGATCGGCACGGGCGACGACTTGGTGAACAACCCGCAGAGTCAGGCGGGCATCAAGCTTTCAGGGTGCAAGAACGCGACGCGTGCGGAATACGTGGACGAGCATCACGTGCGCCTGCCGCGCTGGGGCATCACGGTGGAGATGTCCCGCGAGGTGCCTCGGGACGTTAAGTGCCTGGGTGTGCGGGCTATCTATCTCGAGCGAGCCGACGGCCCCGGCGAGAACGCCTACCGCGTGCGGGTCGACCGCGTGAGCGATTCGCGCTTCGAGCGCACGGTGCTTTTGGGCTTCGTGAACGCTTGCCGCGATGAGCGGGAAATCCTCGATCGCAACGAGGACGAGATGAAGTACCTGCACCAGCACATGTTCTGGCGCGTGGACAAGCTGCGGGCCGACGAGGCAAGCCTTCCCTGCGAGGGGGAGGAGCTTTGGATCCGCATTCCGAAGGATCGCGTCTATCTCGTGTCGAGGTAGCGTTGGCTTGAGCCGAGTGCGCGGAGCCGTCTCTCACTACGAGGGGCGGCCCCTTTGTCGTTCGAGGGGGTAAGAGTCGCGTTCGGGCGCAGGGCGTGTCCCGCGCGCAGTTCCGCAGCGAAGCGAGGACTGTTTGAGCACGGGATATGCCCTGCGCCCGAACGCGGGAGAGGGACGACCTCGCTTTCCCGTGCCCGAATGCCCCGTGCCCGAATGCGGGGGCCTCCTTCCAATCCAGACTTCGTCTTCCCGCGCTTCGCCTTCTACCCGATGATCATGACGAGAATCGGGATCGTGATAATCGAGAGCACGGTGGTGACGAAGGTGCCTTGTGCCATGGTGCGCGAGTCGCCGCCGTATTGGTAGCACAGCATCGTGCCGTTTGTGGCGACCGGCATCGCGCACAGCACCACCATGATGTCGATGAGCATCGGGTCGACCGGCACGAGGCGGAAGAGCGCCCAAACGATAAGCGGTGAGATGATGAGGCGCGCGATGGCGGCAACCCACAGGCGCGGGCCGCCGATGAGTTTGGTGACCGGCAGATCGGCAAGCGACGAGCCGATGATGAGAAGCGCGCCCGGCGTGGTGAAGGAGCCGAGCGTCTCGGCGGCGTCGCCGATAATGGGCACGCTGTGCACGTTCAAAAGCGTGAGTACGATAGCGATTGCGCAGGCGATGTTTGCCGGGGTGAGGAAGGTCTTAAGCCCCATCTTCACCTTTGCGCCGCGGCCGGAGTCCTGCGCGATGAACCAAACGCCCATCGTGAACACGAGGAAGTTGAACGGCAGGTTGAAGATCGAGCCGTAGATCAGCGTCGAGGGCCCAAAGATAGCCGACAGCACGGGGAATCCGATGAAGCCGACGTTGCCGAAGGTGAGCATGAAGCGGAAGACGCCGCGATGCCCATCGCGGACGCCGAGGAGCTTCGTGACGAGGAACGCGAGCGCGGTCATGATGGCGAAGCTTACGATCGACAGTCCCATGGTGATGAGGATCTCGGTCGAGCCGGGCAGCGAGTCGGCGGTGAGCACCGAGCCTAAAATCATCGCCGGCAGCGCCGTGTTCAGAATGAGTTTGGACAGGCCTTTGTCGATTGCCTTGTCCATGATGTGCGTTTTCTTCGCGATATACCCGATCGATATATCGAAGAACAAGATGACCATCGTGCCGAGTATGCTGAGAAATTCGCCGTCCATGCCAGTTGTGCCTCCGTGTAGGTGATGTGCTTCCAGGAAAAGTGCCGCACGATAATAACGCCGCTCACGCCGCCACAAGAAAAATATGCAGACCTGTTCGGTGGATGGAGTAAGCTGTGTCGGCTTAGTGAAGAAGGACGTTTTTGGGACGCCCGATGAAAGGAAGTGGGTGCTCGTGTCGCTGAGGTTTTGGGTTCCGCTTGTGGGGATGACGCTTTCGACCTTCGTGTTCAACACGTCGGAGTTCATGCCCATCGGCCTGCTCACCGACATCGCCGCGGATTTCAACATGACCGAATCGGCTGCGGGCATGCTCATCTCCGTGTATGCGTGGGCGGTTATGATCTTGTCGTTGCCGCTGATGCTCTGCGTGACGAAGGTGCCGCCGAAGCGGCTGCTCCTCGGGGTGATCGCTCTGTTCGGCGCATGCCAGCTGCTCTCGGCGGCATCGGTCAACTTCTGGATGCTTATGGCGGCGCGCATCGGAGTTGCCGCAGCTCATGCGGTATTTTGGTCGATTATCACGCCGCTTGCGGTGCGCGTGGCGCCCTCTTCGAAGGCCTCGCTCGCGCTTTCAATGGTAGGCATGGGGACGTCGGTCGCCATGATCTTCGGCTTGCCATGCGGGCGCATGCTCGGCCTTGCCATCGGGTGGCGCGCGACGTTTCTCGTGGTGGGAATCGTGTCGTTTGCCATCGTTGCGTGCCTCGCGTTCGTGTTCCCCAAGCTCGATGTGGGGAAGCCTTTCACGCTGGGAAAGCTGCCGAGCCTTCTGCGCACGCGCTCGCTTCTGAGCATGTATCTGGTCACCATCATCGTGATTACGGCGTACTTCACCGGCTATGGCTACATCGAGCCGTTCTTCCAGCAGGTTGCGGGTCTGCCCGACAATGCGATTACCTTCGCGCTTGTGCTTTTCGGCGCGGCCGGCCTGGTGGGGAGCTTGCTGTTCGCCCGCTTGGGGCACGTGACGCTTGCGACGTTCATCCGTTTCGCCTGTGTTGGCATCGGAGCCGCGCTTCTGCTGATGGCCCTCGCGGCGGCGGGTGGCGGGATCACGTCGTGCCTCGTGTGCGTGCTGTGGGGGCTTGCGGCCTCGCTGTTCAACGTGTCGTTCAACGCCGCCGTCATCAAGTGCGCGCCCGAGGGTGCGAGCTCGGTCGCCATGTCGATGTACTCGGGGCTCTACAACCTTGGTATCGGCACGGGGACATGGCTTGGCGGCGTGGTTACTGCGAACGCGGGAATCGGGCTTATCGGGTATGTGGGCGGTGCTCTTGCGCTGGTCGGGATCGCCTACTGCTTCCTGCGCTTCGTCGGGCTTTTGCGTCAGGTGCGCCATCCATCGATCGGGTAGGTGCTTGGCGTGCGAGAGCGCCCTTGGTCGCGGCGGCGTACTCGACCTGCGAGAGCGCCCTTGGACGCGGAGGACATACCCCGTGCTCAAACAGTCCTCGCTTCGCTGCGGAACTGCGCGCGGGACACGCCGCCACGCCCAGGGGCTTGGCGATCCGGCTTCGAGCGCCTGATCCGCCCTCATGGGTTGAGCCCCCGTCTTTCAACCCTCTCTTGTCTTGTGGTCGAAAAATCGCTCCCAACCTGCCAGAAATCGAGTAGTTTTCATCAACGGGAGGCTCTTGGAAGGCGTTATCCTTCCCTTGCAACTGGCGGTTGCGACGGGAGCGCAAGGAAAAGGCCAGTTCAGCGACATTCTTGTCCCCGAGCGGTCTCTCTTTCTCCTTGCGACTTCTTCCCGAGTTGATGAAAACCACCCGATTTCTGGCAGGACCCCCTTTCGAAAATGCACTCCGCCACGCCCAGGGGCTTGGCGACCTGGCTCGCTTGCCCCAGTCGCGACAGTGGTCCCGTGCCCTGACAGTCCTCGCTTCGCTGCGGAACTGCGCGCGGGGCACGCCGTCACGCCCGGGGGCGGCGGCTAGGGCGCTGGCAGCTGTGGGCCACCAGTGCCGCTGCGTGACAAGAATTCTCGAATCGTCTTATATGGTAGCGCTCCGACCACAGTTGTACGGCTTTTTGCCTTCTTGGAGTATACTAGGCAACTGCGAATGAACTTCTAGGAGGGGAATATGAAGGACGGCCATGGCCGCGTAATCGATTACCTGCGTATATCGCTGACGGATCGCTGCAATTTCCGCTGCGTGTACTGCATGCCCGAAGAGGGAGTGCAGCAGCTCTCCCATTTCGATATCCTGCGAATCGAAGAGGTTGAACAGGCGGTTCGCATTGCGACGACGATTGGCATCAAAAGCGTGCGCCTGACGGGCGGCGAGCCGACAGTGCGCAAGGGTCTTGTCGGCCTGGTGCGCAACATCGCGGCGATGCCCGAGATCGAAAATGTCTCGATGACCACGAACGGCGTGCTCTTGCCGCGCATGGCTGCCGACTTGAAGGCGGCGGGGCTTTCGCGCGTGAACCTATCGCTCGACACGCTCGACGCCGAGAAGTTCCACAAGATCACGCGCTGCGGCTCGCTTGACGACGCGCTTCGCGGCATCGATGCAGCGCTCGAGTCGGGATTTAACCCGGTGAAGATCAACGCGGTTGCGCTTCGATCGCTTGCGGACGGCTTCCTCGATTTTGCCAAGCTCTCGATTGACCGCCCCTTGCACGTGCGCTTCATCGAGCACATGCCCATCGGCGATGTCTCCGAGGTCGACGGCATCAGCTGGGGCAAAGATGGCGTCATTTCCTGCGAGGAAGTATTCAACATCATTAACGAAGGCGCCCGCGAGCAGGGCATAGGCGAGCTCGTTCCGGCGGGGGAAGACAAGCCGCTCGGCTGGGGCCCCGCGGAGTACTACCATTTCCCCAACGCTGCGGGAACGGTGGGCTTCATCAGCCCGCTCTCGCGCCATTTCTGCAGCAAGTGCAACCGCCTGCGCTTGACGGCCGACGGCAAGCTGCGCCCGTGTTTGTTCTCCGACGTGGAATACGACTTGCGAACCGCGTTGCGCGAAGGCACTGAGGAAGACCAGCGCGCCGTGTTTCTGCAGGCCCTCGGCGCGAAGCCCGACGAGCACCACGACAAGGTGGGAACCGAGCGCGGCATGAGCCAGATTGGCGGCTAGGTTTTCCCGAAGCTGCGCGCTGCTTTGGCGCCTCGCAGCTTTCGCCTACCTGCCATTTCGTTTAGAATCTCGGGCGTAAGAGACGTTTTTCGAAAGGAATTCACTATGAGTGGCGATACTCATTTGACGCACATCGACGAGAAGGGCGACGTCCGCATGGTCGACGTGTCCCAAAAGCCGGACACCGAGCGCGTTGCGGTCGCGGAGGGGTTCATCTCCATGCACCCCGAGACGCTTGCGCTCATCGTTGAGGGCAAGGCTGCGAAGGGCGACGTTCTGGCCTGCGCGCGCGTGGCGGGCGTGATGGCGGCCAAGCAGACGAGCACGCTCATCCCGATGTGTCATCCGCTGAACATCACGAAGGCCAAGGTGGAATGCACGCCGGTGCTCGAGGGCGAGCGCGAGGACGGTCGCGTGGGCATCCACGTTACGACGACGACGGGCGTCACGGGCAAGACCGGCATTGAGATGGAAGCCCTCACGGCGGCGAGTGTCGCGTGCCTTACCGTGTACGACATGTGCAAGGCGGTCGATCGCGGGATGGAAATCTCCGAGATTCGCCTGCTCAAGAAGGACGGCGGGAAGACTGGCCTGTGGCTTCGCGGGGAATCCGAGTAGCTGGAAGCACAAACAGCAAGCCGACCGCTTAACTGAGTCGTTGACTGGCGGGTCCGTCCGTGCCTTTTCGCGCGGTTCGGACCCGTACTATTTTCGTGTGCGGGCGCTTTCTTGTTGATAGGGTTCTCGCACAGTGAAGCTTCGTGTCTCCTGGTGAGCGCTGTTCCGTCGATGCTTTTCGCATGGTTAGGTCCCGCACTTTTCCGTGCGCAGGTGTTGTTTAAAGGTTCTCTTTCGCGTTCGGCTTGTTAACCTTTCTGCAACGGAAGGCCCTTATGATTAAGTGTTGCTGGCCCAGCCATTGTGCTGACCTCGGCCGGCATTTCGAAGGATTGGCGAAAGGGGGCTTATGCATCGCATCCTATTTATATGCCACGGCAACATCTGCCGATCGACCATGGCGCAGTTCGTCATGGAAGATTTGGTGCGCAAGGCTCGTCTCGGCGGGAAGTTCGCAATCGACTCCGCGGCAACGAGCACTGAGGAAATCGGCGAGCTGCCGCATCCTGGCACGCTAAAAAAGCTTCGTGAGCAGGGAATTTCCACGCATGCCCACCACGCTCGGCGGGTGCGGGCGAACGAGTACGGCGAGTGGGACCTTTTCATCTATATGGACAGGGAGAACCTGCGCGGTCTCGAATCGATTTTCGGCAGCGATCCGCAGAAGAAGTTCGTGCGTCTGCTCGACTTTCTTCCCGACGACAACCCCCGCCATGGCAAGGACGTGGCCGATCCTTGGTACACCGGCAATTTCGACGCGACTTATCGCGACATCGTCGCCGGGTGTCGCGGTTTGCTCTCGAAGTTGGAAGGCGAGCACTAGAGGCCGCCCCGAGAACGCAAGCGCGCGGCCGTGGCGCTTAGGCGGGTTTTCAAAGCGGTCGTTTTGGGATAGCCTGCGCCTGCAGTGCCGATACCAGTTCCAGGCGCTGTGAATCAGTTGCGGGGCGGGGGATTCGCGAGTGAGTCTTCCGCCCATTTTAAATCGCTATTGTTTCGTAGTCGAGGTTGAAGTCGGTTCTCAGCCAGGTGAAGAAATCGTCGCAGTCGAGCACACGAACGAGGCTGCTTTCGAAGTCCTCCCTGTTCCGGGCGATGATGCAGTCGGCTTGTATGCTCAGTGCAACTTCGAAAAGGAGTCTGTTTTCGGGGTTCTTCCACGATGACGCGAGCGTTTTGTCGATTTCCCGCTCGCTTACGGCGAATACGTTCACAAAGGTCCGCAAGCCTTGGATTCTTTCGCGGGTCTCGGGGATTAGCGAGGGCTTCCCCCCTTCGGAAAGGATGTATATCAAATCCGTAACCTGGGATGACGGGATCCATAGGTCGAATTCCCCGACTCGTCCGGCAATCATAAGAAGTCGCGCTTGCTCGTAAAACGGTTCTCGTTGGTTGAGGAAATCGATCACGATGTTCTTGTCGAGAAGCGCTTTGATTATTCCCATGGCTACATCAATCCACGGGAAGCAAGACGCTCGGCTTTTATTTCGGCTATGGTCATGTTGTCGAACCTTGAGCTTGTCTTACGCGAAAGCGAATCGACGAACTGAGCGGCGACTTGGATGCGCTCGGCTGGCGGAGTTGCCTGCGCGTCGGGGAGAAGAAACGCGGCGTCTTGTTCGCTGATGATCCGATCGTACATAAGGTTAATGGCTTGCGAGGCAGTAAGCCCAGCTTGCGCGAGCACCTGCGCCCCACGTCCCTTCTTGTAGTCGTCCATTCTTCCGGTAACCATCGATGTTGGCATAACGTCCTCCTCGCTTTTGTACAACAATACCTGTACAACATAGAGAATGTCAAGGGGATTTGTCGCGCTGGCGCGCATGCGAAGGGACGTCGCTTGTTCATGGACGTTTGAAGTTGAAGACGCTCCGCATTCGCGGAGGCTTTGGGGGATTCGATTGGTTAGAGCCCTTCGAAGAATTCGGAATAGCTGATGCCGAAACCTTCCACTATCCTCTCGAGCGTGTCGAAACCGAAGTTGCGATGGCCTTTTTCGATATCGGCGAGATAGCTACGATTGATGCCGGTCATGAGCGCAAATCTTTCTTGGGTCAAGTTGTGCTGAACGCGCAGCTCTTTAATGCGCAGCCCGATTTTGTTTCTGATTTCCGACTTTTTCATAGTCGCAGGTTACTTACGGTCTTATACTGCTATGTATGAAATCAGAAACAATTGCGGCTAAATCTTGAACAAAAGGTGATTGTTATTTGATTTCAGTAGGCGCCGTACGATGACCTTCGCGGCATGTGCGGCGAAAGCTATGCTCGGGAAGGACGGGCCTTATGAAACTAAACGTATGGTCAAAGGCGCTTTCGGTGGGGATGGCAGCAAGCCTTGTTTGCTTCACTCCTGCGGTGGCGCTTGCCTCGCCGGAGAGTGATGCGGAGGCGCTTGGGTCGCAGCTTGAATCGGTGGGTTCAGTTTCGGCGGCCATGTCGCTTGACGATGCCCTAAGCGGCTCTGAGTTGTTGCTGGATTCGATTTCGGGAGTTGATTCTTCATCTGACCTGAACTCGGGAATCGAGCTGCAATCGGTAAGGGATTTTCCAGATTGCAATCCGAACGAATGGTATGCATCGGCGGTAACTTATGTATCGA
Organism: uncultured Ellagibacter sp.; assembly: GCF_934617235.1. GTDB lineage: Bacteria > Actinomycetota > Coriobacteriia > Coriobacteriales > Eggerthellaceae > Ellagibacter. The sequence goes on from NZ_CAKTTZ010000016.1 coordinate 24,199, forward strand.
ACAAGGGCCTTATCACGGGGTATGACAATGGAACCTTCGGACCCTACGATAATATCACGCGTGGACAATTGGTTACTATCCTGTGGCGCATGGAAGGCAAGCCGATTTCGAGCTCTGCTGGGTTCTCCGACGTTAGCAGCAGCGACTTCTACTATTCTGCAGCGCTTTGGGCGCAGAAAAACGGTGTGATTAAGGGATATGGTGACGGAACATTCGGTGGCGAGAGGCTGATCACACGCCAAGAGGCGGCGGTCATGCTCGCCAATTATGCGAGCTTCAAGGGCTACGATACCGCGAGTGACAAGACGGCACTCAAGAACATTTCTGGATGGCGAGAGGCGGACTCTTGGGCGCTTGATTCGCTCGGTTGGTGTGTTGACCAGGGGCTTATGAGCGGGAAGGACACGCCGTCGGGGGCGTATCTCGACCCGATGGGATCGACGTGGCGCGCTGCCATGGCGAAGATGATCATGGTGCTCGACCGCGATGTGTTTGGCAACCCCGAGCCTGCGCCCGACCCCGAGCCGACTGAGAGCCAAGAGCAAAAAGAGCAACGTGTTTTGGCGTCATTCCAAGGACAGCTGGACAGGTCAGGCATGAGCGCAAGTGGTGCTCGAATTGGAATAGTGACTAACGAGGCGGGGGAGCATGAATACTTTCTTTTACTGCCGCTTAATGGAACATTCAGCACAATAAGGTATGGGTATCGTAATAGCTTCGATTTTCGCTCAAGCCTGGTTAGCCTTTCGGAGTCGGTCAGAGAGTTGTCTGGCTCAATGTATAAAATCAGCGTTCAGGAGGGCGCTAACCTCAGCGTAATTGGCTGCATATCTTCCTCTGACAATAAAGTGGTTTACGGAGCTGAAAATGGGTCAACAACAGTTCCGCTTTCCTACACGATGCGATAGTGGGAAGCGAAATGAACCTGTCATTTAAAGAAAAGTGCATATCGGTCGTTCTGTCTATCTCGCTAGGGGCATTTGTCCCGTCTGCCGCATTCGCTTCGCAGGACGAGGGGGATGATGGTTCGAGATGTCGGCAAGATATTACCCTTAAAGATGCTGCGGATAATACAATCAGCGAAACGCTAGGTGCATCTCCCGTAGTAGATTCCGAGCTGTCCCCTTTGGGAGTAGATATTTCTTCGGCGAGCGTTGTTTTGGACAATAGCTCTTATCGCTATACGGGCAGTGAAATAGAGCCAGGGGTGAAGTCGGTCCGGTTAAAGGGAGTGACGCTTTCTGCTGGCGAAGATTATGAGGTTTCCTATAGCGACAACGTCAATGCTGGTACCGCGCATTGCGTCATTACGGGAATAGGTAAGTATTCGGGAAGCGTTTCGGAGCCGTTCACGATTCGTCCGCTGTCTCTCACTAATGCGGTTATTAACGATATTCCTGATCAGGAATGGACGGGATCGGCGATCGAGCCGGACGTTACGGTTTCTTTAAACGACGAGGAGCTGGTCAAGGATATCGATTATACCTTGAGCTACGAAAACAACGTTGATCTTGGTTTCGCAACGGTGACTGTTGACGGAATTGGCAATTATACGGGAAGGAAAACTGCCTCATTCCAAATCATTCAGCTTCTTGAAGAAGGCGTAAGGGGGTCTGCGTCATCGGACGGAAAAGGCTATTTCACCAAAAATTGGTTCATTGATATCAAGCAAGACTCGCTCATAAATTTGGACATTGCGAACTCGTGCATCGCTCCCGAAAAGAACTCGTCGACGACATATCTTGTTAGCTTGTTAAATGAAGACAAAAGCATAAGCTACGTGTGGTCGATGGAGGCGGGAGACTCAAAGAGGTATGGTCTTCTCTCGGTGCCTGCCGGAAAGTGGCTTCTAAATGTTGCTTCACTAACGAAAGCGTATCATTCTGTTTCCGCGCGGTACGAGGTTGCTTCGACGCCAGTTGGGGCAATAGTCGAGAAAGAGAATAATTCTAAACTGGACACGGCAACGCCGATTGTCATTGGCGATACGTTCATGGGGAGTATCTACGATCCCTTCGATAGCTACGAGTCTACTAAGGTTGGCGATCTCGACTATTACAAAATCACCATTCAGTCTCCTAAACGTTTGCAGATTAGAATGAGCAACCATTCCGCAACAATCTTCGGTCTCTATGATTCTGAGGGTAATTTCGTGAATAAGGGGAATGATTCGCAAGGGGATGCAATTATTGGGAGTGCCGCTGGTGACAGAAGCGGGGATGTGATTCTTGATACGGGTGTTTTGCCTGCGGGAACGTATTATTTTCTTGTGACATCAGGCGATCAAAATACATGGGGGAAATCGTACTACGGAAAGATATCGGAGCTCCCACCGTTCGATGACGTCGCCGCCGACTCTTGGTATTATTCGGGCGTTATGTTCGTATACGAAAAAGGCTTGATTAAGGGTTATTCGGGTACGACGCTTTTCGGCGTGGGCGACACGTTGACGCGTGCTCAGCTTGCGACGATTTTGTATCGCAACGCCAATCCGGGCGTCTCGTCGGATTCTCGTCCTTCCAATACGACCGGTATGCCCGATGTAAAGGGCGGCGAGTGGTATACCGCTGGGGTGAACTGGGCTGTTGAAAATGGCGTCATCAACGGATATGCGGACGAGCAAGGTAACCGGTTCGCATTTGGCCCCGATGACCCCGTCACCTTCGAGCAGCTCATCACGGTTCTTGCAAACTGCTCCGCAAAAAGCGAGGACCTTCCTTCCGCTCAAGAGTCCAGCAAGGTACTCTCTTCTTTCAAAGACGGGCAGAGCGTTTCGGCATGGGCTCAAGCAAACATGGCATGGGCGGTTGAGAACGGCCTTGTGTCCGGATACGATGAGCCGGATGGGCAGTACTTGCGCCCTGGCGAAGAAGTTGCGCGCGAGCGCGTTGCCGTAATCCTGATGCGCGCTTTTCAGTCAGGCATTCTGAAGTAATCCGCTTTCTTGTGGCGGCATGATGCTGTATTGGGGGGCTTCGCTGCGAACGAAGCCCCCCCTTTTGGTCCAACGCGATTTTTGATGGCCGTTCTGCAAATTGCGTGCGGGTGGGGCGTGGGGTATTTGTGTAGCTTGCCCTCTGTGCTAAACTATGCGGCTGGTATTTGCATTATCGGAAGGGACGTATATGTCAGGTCACTCAAAATGGGCTACAACGAAGCATCGCAAGGCTGCCCAGGACGCTAAGCGCTCTGCTTTGTTCTCCAAGCTTTCCCGTAACATCACTGTTGCTGCGAAGGAAGGTGGCGACCCGAACCCCGAAAACAACGCGTCGCTCGCCGCTGCTATCGAAAAGGCGAAGGGCTACTCCCTGCCGAAGGACAAGATTAAGACCGCTATCGACAAGGCTTTCGGTTCCGGCAAGGACGCCGCGAACTACGAAACCGTTCAGTATGAAGGCTACGGCCCGGCTGGCGTCGCTATCTTTTGCGAGGCTCTGACCGACAACCGCAACCGCACCGCGGCTGACGTGCGCAGCGCGTTCACCCATGCGGGCGGCTCGCTCGGCACTTCCGGTTCCGTGTCGTTCCAGTTCGAGCGCAAGGGCCAGATCATGGTCGCCAAGGAAATTGAGACTGGCGACAAGAAGAACCCCATCGGCCCGAACGGTGCTGCCGCTGACGAGGACGAGTTCATGATGGCCGTCGCCGAGGCTGGCGGAGACGACTACGAGGATGCTGACGAGGAGTGGATTGTCTACACCTCGCCGTCCGACCTCATGGCCGTTAAGAAGGCTATCGAGGAGCAGGGCGTTCAGGTGAAGGGCGCCGAGCTCACCATGATTCCGTCCACGCCGACCGAGGTGTCCGTGGCGGACGCCAAGAAGGTCATGCGCCTCATCGATCGCCTCGAAGAGCTGGAGGACCTCCAGAACGTCTATCACACGATGGACATCACCGACGAGATTGCCGAGGCTTTGGAAGAAGAATAGTCCTGTGGACTATTCTTTCCCCATCTAGGCGCCCGAGCGGGCGCGTCCTGCTCGCGCGAAGCGTCGAGCAGGGCTGGAAAGTCCTGTGGGTTATTCCTTCCCCATCTAGGCGCCCGAGCGGGCGCGCCCTGCTCGCGCGAAGCGTCGAGTGAGGTGAGGAAGCTTTCCAGCTTTGAGAATTGAATTGCAAGGCGGCTCCGAAAGGGGCCGCCTTTTGCGTTTCTTGCGAAGGAAAACGCGAAAGGATGTTCGCATCTCGAATCAGTATGATACAATACCGAACAAACGTTTGGGAATGCAAGGGAGCACAGTGGCAACGCGCGAGCGCATCATACTCGGGATTGACCCAGGCCTGGCGAACACGGGCTGGGGAATCGTGTCGCAGCGCGGCGCCAAGCTCTCGTGCATCGCATACGGTTGCGTATCGTCGCCCGCGCAGGTCGAGCTCTCCTTGCGTCTTCGCAAGATCCACGAGCAGATCGGCGCGGTGATCGATCGCTTCAAACCCACGTGCGTGGGAATCGAAACGGTGTGGTTCGGGCAGAACATCACTGCGGCGTTCGCAACGGGCCAAGCGCGCGGCGCGGCGCTCGTCGCCTGCGCGGAGGGGAATCTCAGCGTGGGGGAATTCACGCCTCGCCAAATTAAGCTTGCGGTGGTGGGTACGGGCACTGCTGACAAGGAGCAGGTGCAGTACATGGTAAGCCAGCTGCTCTCGCTCGATTCGGTGCCGAGCCCCGACCACGCCGCCGATGCGTTGGCCGCCGCCATCTGCTATACCACCCACGAAGGCTTCGGCGGACTTGCGAGATAAGGAGCAAGTATGATCGCGTTTCTCAAGGGTAAGCTCGTCGGCAAAACGCCGCAAGTCGCCTATATCGACGTAAACGGCGTGGGATACGCTGTTTTCATGTCGGCAACGGCGCTCTCTAAGCTGCCGGAATCCGGCGGCGCCGTCACGGTGCTCACGTATCTGCAGGTGAGCGATGCGGGTATCGCGCTTTACGGGTTCCTCTCAGAAGAGGAGAAGGCCACCTTCGAGCGCCTGATCGGCGTGACCGGCGTCGGGCCGAAGGTCGCGCTGGCGGCGCTTTCCACGTTTTCCCCGCGCGCGCTGGCGGACGCTGTCGCCGCGCAGGATGTCGCTCTCGTGCAGAAGATCCCCGGCGTGGGCAAGAAGAGCGCATCGCGCATCATCCTCGAGTTGAAGGGCTCCTTCGACGCGAGCTTTGAAAGCCTGCTCTCCGAGCCTTCCGCGCAAACGATTCTCGATGACAGGCTGAAAGGCGCGGCCGAGGCGCTTCTCTCTATGGGATTTACCTCGCAGGAGGCAGAATTGGCGTTGAAGGGGGCTCCCGAGGGTGCGACCGAGGCAGCGCTGTTACAATATGCCCTTAAGCGACTGGGTACGGCTCATTAGATGAAAAGGACGCAATGGCGGACGGTGTTCAAATAGAGGGAATGGTCTTCGAGGCGGCAACTGCGATGCAGGGTGGAGCGTCCCCGTCTGCAAGCGATCGCGCGGTGGCGCCCAACTTGCAAGAGGACGACCTCGCGCTCGACCGTAGCCTGCGCCCGAAGAAGCTTTGCGACTACTTGGGGCAAACCAAGGTGAAAGAGTCGCTCGCTATCCTTATCGAGGCGGCGCAGCAGCGCAAGGAATGCGCCGACCACATCCTGTTTTCCGGGCCTCCGGGGCTTGGCAAGACCACGCTTGCCACGGTGGTCGCCAACGAGCTCGGTGCGAACATCCGCACGACGAGCGGTCCGGCTATTGAGCGAACGGGCGACTTGGCGGCAATCCTCACGAACCTCGAAGAGGGCGACGTCCTCTTCATCGACGAGATTCATCGCCTGAACCGCATGGTCGAGGAAGTGCTCTATCCCGCGCTCGAGGATTTCGCGCTCGATATCGTGGTGGGAAAGGGGCCGGCAGCGCGATCGATCCGCCTCGATCTGCCCCACTTCACGCTCATCGGTGCGACGACGCGAACGGGCCTACTCACAGGTCCTTTGCGCGACCGCTTCGGCATTGCATTCCGCCTGCAGTATTACACGCCCGAGGAACTCGCGGCGATCGTTGCACGCTCGGCTGCTATCCTTGATGTTCCCATCAGCGAGGACGGCGCGCTTGAGATCGCCCGCCGCAGCCGTGGAACCCCGCGTTTGGCGAACCGCATGCTCAAGCGCGTGCGCGACTGGGCACAGGTGAGGGGTGACGGTGTTATCGACGAGGATGTCGCGGCACAGGCGCTCAGCTTCTTCGAGGTGGACAACCTGGGGCTCGACGCGGTCGACAATCGCATTTTGGAGCTGCTTGCCGTGCAGTTCGGCGGGCGTCCTGTGGGCCTCACCACGCTTGCGTCGGCGCTCTCGGAAGATACCGACACCATCGAAGACGTGTACGAGCCCTATCTCATGCAGCAAGGACTTATCGTGCGCACGCCGAAGGGCCGCCAGGCGACTGAGCGCGCTTACGAGCATTTGGGAATCGTGCCGCCGAAGGCCGACTGATGAAGGACCGACTGTAACCTACCGCGAACGGGGGAGGGCCATGTTCGAACAAGATTATCTCATGCGTCTGCTCATGCAGTTCATGGAAGCGATGCGCCGCAGCATCGAGCGTGCCGACGACGGCCGCGACCCAGCGGCTGCAGCCGACATGCTCGAGAGCGCTATCGGCGACGCAACCGACCTCGACGGGTCGATGCTTCTTTCTCTTGCCCCCGAATCGATGGCATCGGTGCTTCAGGTGTCGGGCGTCGATCCGCATGTCACTGAATACGTCGCGAACAGCTTGCAGCTCGAGTCGGAGTTCCTGCGCAGTGCGGGAAACGACGAGCTCGCAGAGGTTCGCGCGGGTCAGGCGCAAGCGCTCGCCTCGGCCTACGGGTTCGAGCTTGCCGAGGGCACTCCAGCTGAGCGGCTCGATTATCTCGAGTCGACACAGGGCTAAGAGCACGTCGTTTCCGTTGGCATTTCCCCGCATCGCATGCTTCGGGAAAAATGGTACGAATTCCTGCGATTTCGGAACGGTTTCGCAGCGCGATAGCGTATAGTATTCATGTGCCCTCGAAGTGAGGGCGAGTGTTGCCGCCATGCAACGCGCAGAGTTACCTCCCCGGCTTAAGGGGAAGAGAAGAGGATTTTAAAATGGCGGAAGGTACTGTTAAGTGGTTCAACCCGGAAAAAGGCTATGGCTTCATCTCCCAGAAGGATGGTGAAGACCTTTTCGTTCATTTTTCCGAGATCAAGATGGACGGCTTCAAGACGCTCGATGAGGGCCAGGCTGTTTCCTTCGACGTGACCACGGGTCAGAACGGCAAGCTCCAGGCAAGCAATGTGGTGAAGCTGTAAATCCTTTTTTACATTCATACATGCTGAACGGCCTCGCAAAAGCGGGGTCGTTTTTTATGCCCTGACGTTCGGTTTCTTTAAAACATAGTAATGGCAATCAAACGCTCGGTCTTTAAAGATGTTCTCGATTTTGGAATGGCTTCGTCGTACGGAATCTACCGACGATGTTTTCTCGTTGCCGTTTGGGGGATGCGCCCGCGCGAGCGTTTGCATTTCCTTTACAATACCAACCCACTATGATTGAAATCTTGAACACCATTGACTCAGTCGTGTGGGGGCCCGCCATGATTGCGCTCCTGCTCGGCACCCATATCTTCCTCACCGTTCGCACGGGCTTCATCCAGCGCAAGCTGCCCCAGGCGCTTCGTATGTCGTGGGGCGGCGGCACCTCGAAGGGCGAGGGCGATATCTCCAACTTCGGCGCGCTTGCGACGGCGCTTGCCGCGACCATCGGTACGGGCTCCATCGTCGGCGTTGCCACGGCTATCCTGGCAGGTGGCCCTGGCGCCGTCTTCTGGATGTGGATCACCGGCGTGTTCGGCATGGCCACGAAGTACGTGGAAGTCTACGCCTCGGTGCGCTACCGCGTGCGCGACCATGCGGGCAACATGCTTGGCGGCGCCATGTACGTGTGGGAGCGCGCCTTCACGCGTAAAGACGGCACGCGCCCCTGGTGGGCGAAGCTTGGCGGCATCGCGTTCGCCGCGTTCGCCGTCGTCGCGACCATCGGCACGGGCTCGGCGGTACAGGCGACGTCCATGACCGGCATCATCACATCCTCGATTCCCGGCATCCCCGAATGGGCGGTCGGCATCGCCATCGTCGTGTTAGTGGGCATCGTCATCTTCGGTGGCGTGCAGTCCATCTCCCATGTTTGCGAGAAGCTCGTCCCCGTCATGGCGGTCGCCTACGCGGGCGGCTGTATCGTGATCCTGCTGATGAACGCGCCCGTTCTCGGCAGCGCCATCGGCCTCATCTTCGAGTGCGCCTTCACTCCGAAGGCGGCGTTCGGCGGTGCAGTCGGTTCCGGGCTTTTGATGGCGTTGCAGTTCGGTTGCGCCCGCGGCCTGTTCTCCAACGAGTCAGGCCTCGGCTCCGCCCCCATCATCGCGGCTGCCGCCAAGACGAAAAACCCTGCCGAGCAGGCGCTCATCGCTATGACCGGCACCTTCTGGTCCACGGTTGTCATCTGTGCGCTCACGGGCATCGTGTTAGTTTCGACGATGATCGCGCACCCCGAAATCCAGGCGGAGGTGCTCGCCGACCCGACGTTCTACACCGGCGCGCAGCTCGCTTCCACCGCCTTCGCCACCATTCCCTATGTTGGGACGCCGATCCTCGTCATCGGCATGGTGTCGTTCTCGTATTCCACGATTCTCGGCTGGTCGTATTACGGCAACCGCTGCGCCGCCTACCTGTTCGGCAAGCGCGCCATCCTGCCGTACCACATTGTGTACGTTCTCGTGGCGTTCCTCGGCGCGATCGGCGTGGGCAACGTGGTGTGGACCATTTCCGACATCGGCAATGCGCTCATGGCCATCCCCAACATCATCGCCATCTTGCTGCTTTCGGGGCTGATTTGCCGCGAGACGAAGCATTATGTCTACGACGGCAACATCGAGGAGGAAGACACGCGGGAAATCCCGATGATTGCCTCGAAATAGGCGCGGCCAGATGCGCGTTGACAGCTTTCCCTGGGGGCGCCGTCGTGCGCCCTTGTTGTTTGCAAGGCGAAGGGAAGTCGGCGGAAAGCGACGCCTCGCATCGCCTATACTCTTACATCATGAAAAAGATTGCCATCATAGGAGGCGGCGCGGCCGGTTTGGCTGCAGCTATCGCCGCCGGAAACGAACTTGCGCGGCTCGGTGCAGCGGGCGAGTGCGAAATCGTGCTCTTCGAGGCCGACCCCGAGCGCGTCGGCCGCTCGATTCTTGCGACAGGGAACGGCCGCTGCAATTTCTCGAACGCCCACATCGACCCAGCTTGTTATCGCAACGCCGCCTTTGTAGAAGCCGCGTTGCGCTCGCTTGCGAGCCTTTCGAAAGCTTCTGGGCGGGGGAGCGCTCAATCTGCGGGTGCCCTCGAGGTGCCTTGTCGGGGGAGCGCTCAACTTGCGGGCGCCCCCAAAGCGCCCAGTCAGGCGAGCACGCAATCTTTAGGAGCCTATGAAATTCCCGTGCGGGAAGGCGTCCATTTCGCGAGCGCCTACGAAGCGCCCGTGCAGCGATTCTTCTCTAGCTTGGGCCTTATATGGCGCGAGGAGGGCGAGGGTCGTATGTACCCGGCCGCCAACAAGGCGTCGTCGGTGCTCGATGTGCTGCGCGCAGCCCTCGATGTGTCGGGCGCGCGTGTGGAATTCGGGAAAACCCTTCGCGCAATCGAGGCTCCTGCGAGAGGGAAGAGCCGCTTTCACCTGCGATTTTCCGACGGATCGATCGCTCATGCCGAAAAGGTCGTCCTTGCTGTCGGCGGGCGCGGCATGAGCGCCGTTGAGATGCCCTCCGCGATCCCGTGCGAACCGATGCGGCCGGTCTTGGGGCCGCTTGCTACCGACTCGCGCATCACGCGCCAGCTGAACAACATTCGCGTGAAGTGCGCCGTCTCGCTCGAACGCTCGGGAAGCCTTGTTGCGCGGGAGGAAGGCGAGCTTTTGTTCCGCGACTACGGCGTGTCGGGCGTGTGCGTGTTCAACCTGTCGCGGGCGGCTCGCGAGGGGGACGTGCTCTCGATTGATTTTCTGCCGCAGATGTCTGACTCCGACCGCGATGCGTGGTTGCTCGCGCGGCGCAAGCATCTGTCGACGCGCTTTGGTGAGAACGGCCAGATCGCTGCCGAGGACGTGCTGCGCGGCGCGATGCTTCCCCAGGTGGCGCAGGTGCTTTGCAAGTGCGCGTCAATCGACCCCGCGCGGCCGCTTTCCAAGAAGGATGCGCTTGCGCTCTCGCGCGTCATCGGGGGGTTGCGCCTTGCAGTTCGTGGCATCGGCGACGCGAAGCAATGCCAGGTCTCGCGCGGCGGGCTTCTGGTTGCGGCATTCGACCCGCAAACTATGGAGGCGCCCGTGCTGCCGGGGTTGTTCGCTGTCGGCGAGGCGCTCGACGTGGACGCTCCCTGCGGAGGCTACAACTTGCATTGGGCATGGGCATCGGGCCTGCTCGCGGGTGCGTCGGCTGCTTGCGGCGTCGTTGTGTCCGCCGATGGGGAAGGGGAAGGCGAATGAGCTCGAAGGACACTCGCGGCGGCAAGGGCGCGAACGCTGGCAAGAGGGATGACGGCGGCAAAAGGGCGAGCGACAAGAAGTCGAACAATAAGGGCGCGAACGGCAAGAAAACGAGCGACAAGAGGGCGGACGGCGTCAAGATGTCGGGCGGCAAGGGCGCTGGCGGCAAGGGCGCGAACGCTGGCAAGAACGCGAGCGGTCGGTCTTATCGCGGGGGGAAGGCCAGCTCGCACGCCTCTTCCCGTTCTCGCGACGGCAGAGCGTCGCATCGTGGCGCCACCTTCGATACGAGCGCGCTTGAAGGCGTGGACATAATCGAGGTGTCGAACGTTGCGCTTCCGCTCGATGCGGGGCTGGAGAGCCTCGCGAGTGAGGCAAATCACCCGACCCCCGTCTCAACCCCTGCTCCACTTTCGACCGGGGCAACTCACCCGATTCCTGTCCCGCCTGCATGTGAGACCTCGGTCTCGCGTGAGACAAACCTCGCTCGTGCCGCAGTTGCCTCCGCGCTCGGGGTCGCGCCGCAGGATATTGTCTCGTTTTCCCTGGTGAAACGCAGCGTTGATGCGCGGAAGAAGTCCAATGTGCACTTCAACGCCACCTACGCCGTCCGCCTTGCTCAAGGTGTGGCCCACGACGCGCTGGCCCCCGCTCGCGGGGTGAACGTCCGCGCATACGATCCGCCCGCACCGCTTGCAATTCCCGACCTTCGATCGCATGCGGCGTCGTCTGACGGTCGCATCGTCGTCGCGGGCACGGGGCCTGCGGGCCTTTTCTGCGCGCTTTATCTGGCTGAAGCGGGTCTGCGCCCGCTCGTGGTCGAGCGTGGTGCGGCGGTCGACGAGCGCACGGCGGCTATCGAGTCCTTCAACGCGGGCGGTGCGCTTGACGTGGCGGCGAACGTGCAGTTCGGGGAAGGTGGCGCTGGCACGTTTTCCGACGGCAAGCTGACCACGGGCACGAAAAGCTCTCATATCCGCCATGTCCTCGAGGCGTTCGTCCAGGCGGGCGCGCCTGATGAGATCCTTTGGCAGGCGAAGCCCCATATCGGTACCGACAAGCTGCCCGCCGTCGTGAAAAACATTCGAGAGTGCATCATCGCCGCAGGTGGCGAGGTGCGTTTCCTCACGCGTCTTGCCGATATCGAGCTGTCGGGTGGCGCGGTTCGCTCGGTCGTGCTGGAGGATTCTCGCACGGGCGCGCGCGAAGTGGTCGAAGCCTCGCGTGTCGTCGTCGCGTGCGGGCACTCGGCGCGCGATGTATTCGAGCTTGCCCGAGATCGAGGGTTCGCGCTCGAGCGCAAGCCCTTCTCGATGGGCGTTCGCATCGAGCATCCGCAGTCGCTCATCAACCACGCGCAATACGGTGCTGCGGCGAAACACGCGGCGCTCGGTGCCGCCGACTACAAGATGGCGGTTCGCGTGCCTGCCCTCGTGTCTTCCCGCGCGGATGCTGCAAGCAAGGGTGGCGTCGCAGGGGCGGATGATCCCGCGTGCGCCGATTCCACTGCAAGGACGGATGATCCCGCGCGTGCCGATGATGTCGCAAGCGCGAACGTTGCCCGTCCCAACGCCGCTGTTGATGGGGGCGGAATCCTGTCGCGCAGCGGTGCCGTTTCTCGCTCGGGTGCGGCACATGGCGAGAATGCCGCTGCAAGCGAGAACGCGCCCCGTGGCGTGTACACTTTCTGCATGTGCCCAGGTGGGGAAGTTGTCGCGGCGGCAAGCGAAGAAGGCGGCGTCGTGGTGAACGGCATGAGCCGTTTCGCGCGCGATGGCGAGAACTCGAACAGCGCGCTGCTCGCCGACGTGCGGCCCGACGACCTGCCGGGGGACGACGTTATGGAAGGCGTTTGCTTGCAGCGTGAGGTCGAGCGTGCGGCTTTCGAGCTTGCTCGCCGCAATGGTGGGGCGCCCTATGCCGCGCCCGCGCAGACGGTGGGGGATTTCCTTTCGGCCGCCGCGCATTCGAGTGAGCGGCCCGAAGGCGAGCAGCCGCGTGGCGCCGCCGCGGCCGAGGTTGAGGCTCGCTGCCGCACTGCCGCGTCCGAGCCTCATCGTCCCGCGGTCTCGCCCGAGGCTCACCGCCGTACGGCCGCATCCGAGTCGCATAACTACACGGCGGGGCTCGAAGCTCGTCGTCACACGGGCGCGCCTGTGCGGCATGGCCGCGCGGTCGTGCACCCGAGTTACCCTCGCGGTGTCGTCTGGTGCGATTTGCACGAATGCCTTCCCGAATTCATCTGCGACGCGCTTGCGAAGGGTTTGCCGTTGCTCGATGCGAAGCTGCATGGGTTCGCCGATCCCGGCGCCGTTCTCACCGGTCCTGAAACGCGCAGCTCAAGCCCCATCCGTATGGTTCGCGGGAAGAACTTTCAGGTGCGACTGGCAGGCGATTTGCTCGCCCTGGAAGAGAACCCGAGGACTCGCGTCTATCCGTGCGGCGAAGGCGCGGGTTATGCGGGCGGTATCATGAGCGCCGCCGTCGACGGTCTGCGCGTAGCCGAGGCCATTGCGGCCGAGTTCTCTTCCCGCTAGAGCGTCCGCTGACACAGGTCACGATTCCGCCCGCGCTCGCTGCCACCCATGCATGCCCGGCGCTGCGTTCGCCCTGATTTGCCCGCCGTCTGTTGACCCTCTTCTTCTCGAAAATCGGGGCCTCGTGGACAGAATTCGTCGATATGCGAGGAGTTATACGAGGGTAACTCAATGTCGATTTTTCTGAGCTGGGAAAACGCGCGTGGCGAGTCCACCCATCCCTTCTTCCGTCTCTGGATGGCTCACATATCGACGATTTTTGTCCACGACGTGCCGATTTCGAGGAAGAAGGTGAATTCGAGAAAGAAATGTGGGAAGAACTGCCTCCGCCCGCCCCCGCGCCCGCCCGCCGCCCGCCGCCCGCCGCCCGCTGTCCCGCCCCCCGCGCCCGTCCTCGCGCCGGCCGCCCGCGCACGCCCGCCGCCTACCCTCGCGCCAACCCGCGAGTGCTACAATTCATGACATGTCGCCGCGCACATCATGCGCACGGCAAACGACGAGTGCTTGAAAAGGTGGTTCCATGGCGCGTCTTTCCGATTCGATTGCGGTTACGGCTTCTGCCCTCAAAAAGGGCAAGCCGGCGATTTTCCCTACAGAAACGGTGTATGGTCTGGGCGTTTCAATCCGCCATGCCGCTTCCCCCGACATCCTCTACGACCTGAAGCGCCGCACCCGGAAAAAGCCCATCTCGTGGCTCGTTTCCCAGCAAGATGACCTCGCTCGCTTCGGCCGCTGCGTCCCCGAGTTCGCCTTCGTGCTCGCTCGAACGTTTTGGCCGGGTCCCCTCACGCTGATTGTGAAGGCGTCGGACGAGGTTCCCGAAGCGTTCCGCTCGAATGCTGGCACCATCGGCCTTCGCATGCCGAACAACGCCTGCGCGCTCGAGCTGATCGACGCGGTGGGGTGTCCCCTCGCGACGACCTCGGCAAACGTGTCGGGAAAGCGCCCCGCAGGAGCCTTCGACGAGCTCGACGCCGGCATTTGTTCCCAGGTTTCGGCGGTGCTCTCGGATGGGGAAGACGGCAGCAAGAGCGGCGTCGCGTCAACGGTCGTCGATTGCACGCAGGACCATCCCGTTATCATGCGCGAGGGCGCCATCACTATTGCGGACATCAAGTCCCTTTCATAGGGTTGGCTGCCCGCGCGGCGCGGTAAGTCGCTATACTGATGCAGGACAGGGAAATCGCTTCAACACAAGGGGGATCTCGTGTCTAAACCAGTTGAGAAATCTTCGGTAGGGTTCAGGTCGTACGATAAGTCTTCCCAGATCAAAGGCGTGATATGGCAGCCCGTTACCCCGCGGGGAGCATCAAGTGCCGCCCCTCGTGCAATCGTCCAAATCGTCCACGGCATGTCCGAGCACATCGGCCGCTACGAGGACTTCGCCCGCTTCCTCGTGAGCGCCGGCTTCGCGGTATGCGCGCATGACCACATCGGGCACGGCCGCTCGGTCGCCGACCCGATGGATTTGGGGCACATGCCCCTCGATTGCGGGAAGGACGCCCTCATCGAGGACGTTCACGAGATGCGGAAAACGATGAGCGCCCGTTTCTCGCGCAAGACGCCCTACTTCATCTTCGGGCATTCCATGGGAAGCTTCGTCACGCGGGCATACCTATCCCGCTACGCGGAAGGCCTTTCGGGCGCTGTGATCTGCGGCACGGGAAACGAGCCCGTCGTGAAGTCGAAGATGGGACATGCGCTCGCCAGCCGCGTGGCCGCCAAGCAGGGGGAACGCACTCGCAGCAACCTGCTCCATAACCTTGCGGATGGCGCGTTCTCAAAAGACGTCAAAAACGCGCGCACGCCCCTCGACTGGCTTTCCACCGACCCCGCCATCGTCGATGCCTATATCGCCGACGACCTGTGCGGCCAGAAGTTCACGGCCGGCGCCTACGCTACGCTCACGAGCCTTACCGCCGAGGTCGCGACGCTCGACTCGGCGCTCGCGATACCCTCTGAGCTGCCCATCCTGTTCGTCGCCGGCGCGCTTGACCCGGTGGGGAAGAAGGGGCGCGGTGTGAAGAGCGCGGCCTCCCTGTTCGAGAAAGCCGGCATCAAAGACGTCGAGGTAAGGCTCTACAAGGGCATGCGCCATGAGATTTTGAACGAACCCGGCAAGCAGCAGGTCTACGATGACGTGGTCGACTGGATGGGCCGGCACATGGGCTGATCTCGTGATTTCCCGTTACGCCAGATGTTGCTACCTTCCAAGGAGATGCTCATGTCGAAAACCTACGTTGTCGCGCTTGACCAGGGGACCACGTCTTCCCGCGCGATGCTCATCGACCGCGAAGGGCGCGTGGTCGATGTGGTGCAAAACCCCTTCCCGCAGATCTTCCCCAAACCCGGTTGGGTCGAACACGACCCGCGCGACATCTTGTCTTCCCAGCTCGGGGCGTTGACGGAGTTGCTCGTGTCGAACGACTTGGGGCCCTGCGACATCGATTCGATCGGTATCACCAACCAGCGCGAGACCACGGTCGTGTGGAACCGCGAGACCGGCCAGCCGGTGGCGAACGCCATTGTGTGGCAGTGCCGCCGAACGGCGCCTCTTGTCGAGGAGCTGTGCGGGGACCCGGGGGTCGCGGCGGAAATCACGCGGCGCACGGGCCTTATTCCCGACGCGTACTTTTCCGCTAGCAAGATTCGCTGGATCCTCGACAACGTCCCCAGCGCCCGCGAGGACGCACTTCAGGGGAAACTCGCCTTCGGCACGATCGATTCGTGGCTTTTATGGGCCCTCACGCAGGGCGAGGTGCACGCCACCGACGTCACCAACGCAAGCCGGACCATGCTGTTCAACATCCACGACATGAAGTGGGACCCGTGGCTGCTCGACCTGTTCGACATCCCCGCCTCGATGCTTCCCGAGGTGCGCCCCTCGTCGGGCGATTTCGGGGTGACAAGGAACCCCGCCGCCTTCCCCGGGGTGCCCATCCGCGGTATCGCGGGCGACCAGCAGGCGGCGCTGTTCGGGCAGTGCTGCTTTTCGCCCGGGCAGGCGAAGAATACCTACGGCACGGGCTGCTTCCTTCTGATGAATACAGGGCACGAGGCGTGTGAATCGAAGAACGGCCTGGTTACGACTATTGCAGCGTCCTCGCCTGATACAAAGGAACCTGAGTATGCGCTCGAGGGAAGCGTGTTCATGGCGGGCGCTCTTTTGCAGTGGTTGCGCGACGAGATGGGCCTTATCGACAACGTGGCGGACACCTGCGAGATTGCGCGCAGCGTCGATGGCACCGAAGGCGTCTACATCGTGCCCGCCTTCACCGGCCTTGGGGCCCCGTATTGGGATGCCGACGCGCGCGGGACGGTCGTTGGGCTCACGCGCGGATCGACCCGCGCCCATTTCGTCCGCGCGGCGCTCGAATCGCTCGCTTACCAGGTGCATGACCTGGTGGTGGCGATGGAAGCCGATTCGGGTGTGAAGCTTACCGAGCTCAACGTTGACGGCGGCGCGTCGAAAAACGACTTCCTCATGCAGTTCCAATGCGATATGCTTCGCACGTCGCTACATCGTCCGCAGAACGCGGAGACCACTGCCGTCGGCGCCGCGTATCTGGCCGGTTTGGCGACGGGCTTTTGGGAGAGCACCGACCAATTGCGCGGGCTGCGCACGACCGACGACGTCTACGAGCCGCAGATGGACCATACACGCCATGCCGAGCTTTTGGAAGGATGGCGGCGCGCGGTGGGGCATACGAAGACGAAATAGGGCAGGTTCACGACATAAGGGAGAGTAGGAACATGATTATCAGCATCGCAAGCGATCACGCGGGTTTTGAGCAGAAACAACTTTTGGCTGTCTACCTTGAGGAGAAGGGCTACGAGGTGCACGATCTGGGCCCCGACTCCGATGACCGCGTCGATTACCCCGACTTCGCCGCCAAAGTCGCCCATGAGGTGGCAGGCGGCGTGGCGACGTACGGCGTTCTCGTGTGCGGCACGGGGATCGGCATGGCGGTCGCCGCCAACAAGATCAACGGCATTCGAGCGGTGAATGTCATCAACACGCAGTTCGCCGAGCTGTGCCGCGAGCACAACGATGCCAACATCGTGACGTTGTCGGGGCGCTTCGTCGACGTGGAGGAAAACAAGAGCATCCTCGACGTGTTTCTGTCCACTGACTTCGGCGGCGGTCGTCACGCGGGTCGTGTCGAGAAGATCATGGCGCTCGAGACGCCGTCGGCATAGCGGTCTCGCTTTCCGGTTGGGTCATCTTTCCCCCGACCAACGCAAACCTCCCCTAACCAACTTGTAACAATTGCGCCTGCTCATTGTGCTAGAGTGGGCGCATACTTTTTTCGGGCTCTGGAAGGGGCGAGTTATATGACGTTGCAATATGTAAGTGAAAGCGATCCCGAGGTCGCCGACGTTCTTCGCGCTGAGCTGGGACGTCAGCGCACGAGTGTCGAGCTCATCGCTTCGGAGAACTTCACCAGCCCGGCTGTCATGGAGGCCATGGGCAGCGTGCTCACCAACAAGTACGCGGAGGGCTATCCCGGCAAGCGCTACTACGGCGGTTGCGAAAAGGTCGACATCGTGGAAGATCTCGCGCGCGATCGCGCCTGCAAGCTCTACGGCGCACAGTTCGCGAACGTCCAGCCCCATTCCGGCGCGAATGCGAACTTGGCGGCATACTTCGCGCTGATCAAGCCCGGCGACACCATTTTGGGCATGGGCCTCGACAACGGCGGCCACCTTACCCACGGCAGCCCGGCGAACTTCTCGGGCAAGCTCTACCATGCGGAATCCTATGGCGTCGATCCCGTGACCGAGGTCATCGACTATGACGCGCTCCTCGAAAAGGCAAAGGAAGTTCGCCCGAAGGTCATCGTCGGCGGCGCTTCGGCGTATCCGCGCACAATCGACTTCCCGCGCATGGCCGAAATCGCGCATGAGGTGGGCGCCTACCTCATGGTGGACATGGCCCACATCGCCGGTCTCGTCGCCACGGGTGCGCATCCCAGCCCCGTGCCGTATGCCGATATCACGACGTCGACCAGCCACAAGACGCTGCGCGGCCCGCGTGGCGGCTTCATCCTGACGAACTCTGAGGAGCTCTTCAAGAAGATTAACTCCGCTGTGTTCCCCGGTTCGCAGGGCGGCCCGCTCATGCACGTGATCGCCGGCAAGGCGGTCGCGTTCGGCGAGGCGCTCAAGCCCGAGTTCAAAACCTACATCGATCATGTGGTCGAGAACGCGAAGGCGCTCGGCCAGGGCATGACCGACGGCGGCCTGCGCCTGGTGTCGGGCGGCACGGACAACCACCTGTGCCTCGTGGACCTCACGCCTGCCGATGTCACCGGCAAGGACGCCGAGAAGCTGCTTGAGCGCGTTGGCCTTACGGTGAACAAGAACACCATCCCCAACGAGCAGCGCGGCCCCTTCGTGGCGAGCGGCATTCGCGTCGGATCTGCTGCGGCCACCACGCGCGGCTTCACGAAGGACGACTTCTACGAGGTCGGCCTGTGCATCGCGGGCACCGTGTTCAACGCTGACGACGACGCGAAGCTCGCCGACATCAAGAAGAAGGTCGACGCGATGCTCGAGGCGCATCCGCTCTACCCGGGCATGGAGTACTAGAAGCTGCCCCTCGCGCGGACGACATCTTGCGCCAGGTCGATGAGTTCTCGACCCTATTTCGCGAGGACAACCGCGAAAGCGTGATCCGACCCTTCGAAGCGGGTCGAGAAATGGCGCTTTCCTGAATTCTTACTCGGTGCATGCATTGGTTGTGGCTCACGTGGCAACCCAATGCTGGTAGAATCGCATGAAACGGTGAAGGGCTCGCGGCTTACCGCGGGCCCTTTTCTTTATGGAAGCGAACTTCGGCCGAAAGAAGGAACCATGGACAACAGCCGCGTCACCCTCGTCGATCACCCTATGGTGCAGCACAAGCTTTCCATCCTGCGCGATAAAACGACCTCCTGCAAGCAGTTCCGCGAGCTTGTGCGGGAGCTTGCCCTGTTCGAGGGCTACGAGGCGACGCGCGACTTGCCGCTTTCCGACGTGGACGTCGAAACCCCCATCTGCACGGCTCGTTGCAAGCAGGTGTCGGGCAAGAAGCTCGCGGTTGTGCCTATTCTCCGTGCGGGCCTCGGCATGGTCGATGGTGTGCTCGATTTGATTCCCGCGGCGCGTGTGGGACATCTGGGCATGTACCGCAACGAGGAGACCCACGAGCCGGTTCCCTACTACGATAAGATGCCCGAGGATATCGCCAACCGCACGGTGCTCGTGGTCGACCCGATGCTTGCGACGGGCGGTTCGATCATCTCGGCTGTCACCTATCTGCGCTCGCGCGGCGTTACCGGCGAGATCAAGCTCATGGTGCTCGTCGCCGCGCCGGAGGGCATCGACGCCGTCCTCGCCGCTGACAACAACGTGCACATTTATACGTGCGCCATCGACGAGGGGCTGAACTCTGCGGCTTACATCGTTCCCGGCCTCGGCGACGCCGGCGACCGCATCTTCGGAACGAAATAAATAACAGTCCTGTGGACTGTTATTTCCCTGTCTATGCGCCCGAGCGGGCGCGTCCCCGAACGCGCGAAGCGTCGGTCGGGGAC
>NZ_CAKTTZ010000017.1 GCF_934617235.1 uncultured Ellagibacter sp.
GGGATACGTGAAGAACAAGGTGATGGAGTTCGTGGGCCCGGGCATCGCGTCTATGACGACGGACTTCCGCAACGGCATCGACGTCATGACGACCGAGACCACTTGCCTGTCCTCTATTTGGGTCACCGATGAGGACACCCATGCGTTCCTCGCAGCTCATGGTCGAGGCGAGGATTACAAGCCGCTCGCTCCGGGAGACGTGGCCTACTACGACGGCTGCGTACGCGTGAACCTCTCCGAGATCCTCCCCATGATCGCGCTGCCGTTCCACCCGTCGAACGGCTTCACCATCGACGAGCTCAATGCGAACCTCGAGGACATCCTGCACGAGGTCGAAATCGAGGCGGCTCGCATCGGCGGCGACAAGGTCAATTTCAGCCTGCTCGACAAGATTGAGGGCGGGCGTTTGCGCGTGCAGCAGGGCGTGATCGCCGGCTGCTCGGGCGGCAACTACGACTCCGTCGTGCAGGCGGCCCGCGCGCTCAAGGGCGCCAACATCGGCTGCGGCGAGTTCTCGCTGGCGGTTTATCCCACAAGCCAACCCGTGGCGCTCGAGCTCACGCGCCGCGGCTACATCTACGACCTTATGGAAGCGGGCGCTATCGTGCGCACGGCGTTCTGCGGTCCGTGCTTCGGCGCTGGCGACACGCCCGCGAACAATGGGCTTTCCATCCGCCACACCACGCGCAACTTCCCCAACCGTGAGGGCTCCAAGCCGGGCAACGGCCAGCTCTCGGCAGTCGCGCTCATGGACGCGCGCTCCATCGCGGCGACGGCGGCAGCGGGCGGCATCCTAACCCCTGCGACCGATCTTCCCGACGAGACGTGGGACGAGGCCTGCGAGTATACCTTCGACAGCGCGCCTTACGACAAGCGCGTGTACTGGGGGTTCGGCAAAGCGGATTCTGCGAGCGAACTTGTCGAGGGCCCGAACATCAAGCCGTGGCCTACCATGGAGCCGCTCGGTGAGAACATCCTTTTGAAGGTGTGCTCGAAGATCGTGGATCCGGTGACCACGACCGATGAGCTCATTCCCTCCGGCGAGACGAGCTCGTACCGTTCCAACCCGCTCGGCCTGGCCGAGTTCACGCTTTCCCGCCGCGATCCTGAATACGTCGGGCGCTCCAAGCGCGTCGATGCGGTGGAGAAGCGCCGCGTGGCGGGGGAGAGCCTTATCGAGGCCGATCCCGAGCTCGCCGTCGTGTTCGCCGCACTCAACGGCGCGGGTGTGGACGTAGACGCATCCCGCGTGGAGTACGGCAGCATGATTTACGCGAAGAAGCCCGGCGACGGAAGCGCACGCGAGCAGGCGGCGAGCTGCCAGCGCGTTATCGGCGGGCTTGCGAACATCGTCGAGGAGTATGCGACCAAGCGCTATCGTTCCAACGTGATGAATTGGGGCATGGTGCCTTTTCAGCTTAAAGGCGAGCCGCCGTTCGAGGTAGGCGACTACGTGTACGTTCCGGGCATCCGCGAGGCGATCGGCGGCGATCTGTCCGACATCACTGCGTGGGTCGTTCACGCGGGAGAAGCTCGTGAGATTTCGCTTTATGTGGCGGATATGACCGAAGAAGAGCGCGCTATCGTGCGTGCGGGCTGCCTTATCAACTATAATCGTGCGCGTCGCGAAAAAGAGTAGGCGGTGCGCGGGTAGTTGCGCACGCAATACGCCATAGTCGCGCGGCGGGAAGTCGCGTGATTGGAAGAGTATCGAACACGGGGCAACAGCTGAGAAGCGTGCCCCGTGTTTTCGACTGGGGAGGTTTTCATGGAACGTGAAAGGTTCGGATCGCGTCTCGGGTTCATCCTGGTGAGCGCTGGGTGTGCGATCGGCTTGGGAAACGTATGGCGCTTTCCCTACATCACCGGCGAATATGGCGGCGCGGCGTTTGTCGTGCTGTACCTGATCTTCCTGGTGATATTTGCGCTGCCGGTGCTCGTGATGGAATTCGCAGCGGGCCGCGCAAGCCAGCGTTCAATCGCGCGCAGCTACGATGAGCTCGAGCCCGAGGGCGGGAAGTGGCATCGCTTCAAGTGGGTCGGCCTTGCGGGCAACTACCTGCTCATGATGTTCTATACGGTGGTGGCGGGCTGGATGCTCGCCTTCATGGTGAAAAGCGCGATGGGCGAGTTCAACGGCGCGAGTACCGAACATGTCGCAAGCGTGTTCGGGCAGCTTTTGGCTGATCCGGTGCAGATGACGATTTACATGCTGATCATCGTGGCGATCGGCGTGATCACGACGCGTGCGGGCGTGAAAAACGGCGTCGAGCGCGTCACGAAGGTGATGATGGTCGCGCTGTTCGTCGTGCTCGTGGCGCTGTGCGTGCGTGCGGTCACGTTGCCGGGTGCCGAGGGGGGTCTCGAGTTCTACCTGATGCCCGACTTCGGGAAGCTCTTCGCCGGCAACACGCCCGCCGAGCAGTGGGCAACGTTCGGCGATGCGGTGTATGCGGCACTTGGCCAGGCGTTCTTCACCGTGTCGGTGGGAATGGGGTCGATGGCGATCTTCGGCAGCTACATCGGCAAGGACCGCAGCCTCACGGGCGAGGCCGTGCGCGTGGGCGTGCTCGACACGCTGGTCGCGCTCATGGCGGGCCTCGTCATCTTCCCGTCGTGCTTCGCCTTCGGCGTGGAGCCGGCGTCGGGGCCGTCGCTTGTGTTCATCACGCTGCCGATCGTGTTCAACGCGATGCCTTTGGGACAGCTGTGGGGGACGCTCTTCTTCCTGTTCATGAGCTTCGCCGCGCTGTCGACGGTAATCGCCGTGTTCGAGACGATTATGGCGTTCTCCATGGATCAGTGGGGCGTGCGCCGCGAGAAGGCGTGCCTGGTGAACGGCGCGCTGATCGCGATTCTGAGCATCCCGTGCGTGCTGGGCTTCAACGTGCTTTCGGGTGCCACCATCCCGGGCATCGGCGATATCCAGGCGATCGAGGACTTCCTCGTGTCGAACAACATCCTGCCTTTGGGCGGGCTGTTCTTGGTGATGTTCGTCACGAGCAAGCGCGGATGGGGATGGAAGAACTTCCTCGCCGAGGCGGACACGGGCGAGGGCCTGCGTTTCCCCGCCTGGTCGTACCGGTACATGAAGTACGTGCTGCCCGTGGGGATCATCATCATCTTTGTGCTGGGGTATGCGCCCATCGTAAGCACGTGGCTGGGGATTTCGTAGCGGGATAGCTTCCCTTCGGGCTGTTCGATGCCAGGTCCTGACGAAGAGCTGCGACCTGCGGTTTGCAATCGGCTTGCGAGTTGCTCGCATCGATTCACTCGCGGTCGCTTCGCTCGTCATAATCGCTTTCGCTGCAATTGAAACAAAGTGCAGGATATGGTTCTGTTGCTTAGGCTACACAGGAATAATGTCGAGCCTTATTTCATAGGTTTTTCGACGCCTGGGCTTATCGTGCCGTCGATGTGTCGCAAAGAGGGGAGAACCATAAGAATATCGTCTCCCAAGCTAGAAGGCGTGTGCAAGCTCGCCCCGCAAGCTCGCTTAAGCGGCTGCAGGTATTGCCGCTGATATATTTTAACGCGGAAAAATAATCAAAATTAAATTAATTTGCGTTAAAATATTGCCGAAATGAACTCCATAAGAAAGGCTGTGTATGCGTCGCAAGGCAGACAGGCTCCTTAAGGAATGGCGAGACAAGGCTGATAGGAAGCCCCTGTTAGTCAAAGGCGTACGCCAGTGCGGCAAGACCTATCTGCTCAGAACGTACGCGCAGGACCTTTTCGAATCGGTCGTCTACGTTAATCTCGAGAACGATCGGTCGGCGCGGGCGGACTTTTCAGGCGGTCTCGATCCCCATTCGATCGTGCGCGCGATTGAGGCTCGCACGGGGCAGCGCATCGTGCCTGGTAAAACCTTGCTGTTCATTGACGAGGTTCAGGCGTGCGAGGAAGCGCTAACTTCTCTTAAGTACTTTTGCGAAGATGCCCCCGAGTATTACGTCGCGGCAGCTGGGTCGCTTCTTGGGATTGCCATTAATCATCAGTCGTGTTCGTTCCCCGTTGGAAAGACCGACTTGATCGAGATGGCCCCGCTTGATTTCGAAGAGTTTCTTTGGGCGATGGGGTACGAGCGGCTGGCCGACGAGATACGCTCGTCGTTCGAATCAATGGACCCCCTTGCTCCAAGCCTTCATGACAAAGCGCTTGGTCTCTATCGGCAGTATCTTGTTGTTGGCGGGATGCCCGAAGCTGTCCAAACCTACGTTGAGGTTCAGTCGGTCATCGATGTCGCCGAAAAGCACCGGATTATCCTCGACGGATATTCTGCCGACACTAATAAATATGCCGATGAGCGCCTGAGCGCAAAGACTCGCGCATGCTTCGACTCCATTCCGCAGCAGCTTGCCAAGGAGAACCGTAAATTCCAATACAAGGTGGTGCGAGCGGGGGGTAACGCGTCCCTCTTTGGGGACGCCCTCGATTGGCTGGTGCTGTCGGGCACTGTGATGCGCTGCAGTCTCGTCGGACAGATTGAAAGTCCCCTGGAGGCATTCGTCAACCCCTCGTCTTTTAAAATCTATCAAGCGGATACCGGGCTGCTCGTCTCCAAAGCCGGTGCTCAGCGAGCCGATATTCTCGCCGGTATCGGCGGCACATTCATGGGCGCACTTACCGAGAACTATGTGGCCCAACAGCTTTCAGCCATAGGCTATCCGCTGCATTATTGGGCTCGAGACAACCGTGCGGAAATCGACTTTGTCGTAGAGAGGCGGGGATGCGTGTCTGCGATCGAGGTCAAAACGGGCGAGAACACGCGATCCCGAAGCCTGTCCTCACTTAAAAAGAGCCATCCGGGCGTGCGCCTTATCAGGCTTTCGACTAAGCCCTTTGGAACGAATGACGGTCTCAGGTCTGTTCCGCTCTATGCTGCTTTTTGCCTATAGAGAGGAATTTGATTAATTGGGCCTCGATGTAGTGGGGGGAACCTGTTATGAGCACAAGTGTGGGGCATTCGGAGCAGCTGCTTAAAGGGCAAGAAGCGCGGCATTGGGCTTGCTATGCTGCAAAGGCGGCAGCGCTTTTCTTGCTGCTCGCCGCGTTCGCTGTATTTGGCTCGCATATTTCTGTTGCCGAAGGAATGACGAACTGGGGAACCTCCCAGGCGGCCGAAACGTCGCCGTATCTCTACGCCGCGTTGATGATCTTCCTGAACTCTTTGTCCCTCGCAGCGGCGGGGGTGCGACTGCGGTTTGTCGGAAGAATTCAACTCTAAAATGCTGCATTAGTTGGGAAATATGGCGAGGCTAAGGGTGGTCCCATCTATCAATCGCTACTGGCATGTCGTGGATTCCCGAAGAAGAACGGTGGATAAGAGAGGCGCGCTAGTGGAGACAAACATTTTGAGAGGCACGCGGAAAGGTCGCCCCTGACGAAGTCAGCCAAGCGCCTGCGGGCGTGAACTTTCGCAGCGAAAGAAGGGGCCCGGCAGGCGCGCGGTCCTTGCGGCTTAGTCCAGCTTGCCTTTGCTGTGGTCGATCATGTGCTGGATGATTTCGGCCGTCCAGTCGGTAAACTCGCGGTTCTTCGTGACAAGCTTGTCGCCAGCGAGTTCCTGGTAGCTGATTTTCGCCTTGGCGTAGCGTGTGACCTTGGATTCCTCCTCGCGGGACAAGCAATCTTCCGTGGTCTTGAACGCGCCGAGCGCGCGGATCATCTTTGCGTTGAACATGATGTGCGGCTTGTCGTCGGCGTCGAGGTAGATGAAGGCGGCCTTGGTCACGCCGAGCTGGTTGGCATGCAGGCAGGCGACGTTTTCGAGCGACTCGAGCGTGTCGGTAAGGTCGGCGGCGAGCGCCGCGGCCTCTTCGGCGATGACGGCGTCGCAGGGCTGCGACAAGATGGCTTCGTCTTTCACCAGGTCTTTAATCATGAGGGTGTCCTCCCGTAGGTTGCAAACAAAGCGTGCCCGCAACGCGAGCACGCGTGTTCCGAATTGTACCACGGAAGGGAAGACTCACCGCGCTTCGCATGCATAGAGTGAAGGCGGCAGGCTTGACGAACGTTGCGCGTCCGAAGAACAGCTTTCCCGAGGGGCGGTTCTCAGACAGCCGAGAGATGTAATGTCTTCCGTGATGTCCCCAAAAGCGGACAAGCGTCAAATAGTCGAAGGTGTCCCAAAAACATCATCATAAGCTTAGCTAAATTGTTGAAAGGGGATTATTCCAATTGGAATGTGGATACTGCTTTGGGAGCAATTTCACTTCCTCCACGGATGAAACCTAAAACTAGTGTGCCACCCGTGAAGCAAGCTTCACAACGCCCAAATAACTCTTTTGCATTATACACAACGCCGTCAATTTGAAACATTTAATTTTTGTTTTCGATAGAAATTAACAAGCTGCTCACATTGTTTGCCTCCTTTGCGATAAGGCTTTGTTGGCGGTGAAATACATCTATCCCTCTTAAGAATTATTGAGATACCACATTTGAACTGGTGATAAAGCCACTATTTCGTCAAGACACTGTCTTCACTCATTGTTCTTTTTTGCTTTGGTTTTATACTAACGGTTGGGCTCGGCTATGCATGGCCCGCCCATGGCCGCCGCGGGGTTCGGGTACAGGCTCATGCACATTGCCGTCCTATGGCCTTTGGAATCATGCCGCCGTGCCCGGCGGCGTCCGCTCATCACTCATAAGGTTGCTGCTATTTGCTCTTTGGAATGTTGTCGAGGGTTGGCGCGCGGCGGCTTCGTCCCCTTTTGGGAAGGAGTTGTCTTTGAACAAAGTCGATATTGCTCCATACGAAGTGTTTTGCGGCATAGACGTTGGGAAAACTTCTAACCATATTGTCGCACTGGACCGTTATGGCGACAAGCCTTTGATTAATCGGAAGGTTCCTCAGGAGGAGGCAGAGATTCGCGCCGCTTTGGAGGAAGCAAGCGATTTTGGCCTCGTTCTCGTTATCGTCGATCAGTTCGGCGCGTTCGGTCGGCTTGTCGTCGGCGTCGCTAAGAGCATGGGCATTCCAGTAGCGCACATGTCGCCGCGCCGTTTTCGCCAAGTCGCCGAAACGTACGGTGAGGATAAATTCGACGAGAAGGATGCGTTCATCCTGGCCGACGCTTCGCGAACGACGCCGCGCAACATTGAGTTCGTGGGGAGTCGAGCTGAGTCGATGGCCGAGATCAAGGTGCTATCCTCGCGCCGCGATGACATCGTCGAGGAACGCACGCGCTGCTACAATCGGCTTCACGATTTCATCCATCAGGTAAGCCCGCCTCTTGAAGAGCTCTTCTCGAAGAGGAAACTGCATAACGACCTGGAGATTCGACTGATTGCGCGCTATGGTGGGCCGATTGGGTTTCGCCAGGCGGGCCGCGCTCGTGCGTCGACGTGGGCGGCGGAGCTGAAGTACCACTGCGTAGATGGGCCGAAGAAGGTGGAGCAGGTTTTCGACGTGCTCGATCGGCAGACTGTTATGCTGCCGGGTGCTGCGGTGATCGAGGAGCAGATATGCTCGATCGCGTCGCGTATCATCGAGCTTTTGGCCGAAGAGAAGCGCCTGAATCATATGATCGAGCAACGTGCGAAGATGATTCCCGAGGTTGATCTGTTGCAGAGCATTCCAGGTGTAGGACCTGTGTATGCGGCGCTGATTGCCGTTGAGATTGGCGACATTGGCCGATTCCGCGATTCGAACCATCTGGCATCGTATGCGGGCGTGGCGCCGCGCAAGGAGGAATCGGGAACGAGCGTTCATAAGAGAAGGAAGCGCAAAGGCGGCAATCGGCGGTTGAAAAATGCGCTTATGCAGTCGTCGCAGCGCTCCGTTCAGTGCGACCCTGTGGCAAAGGCGTATTACGAGCGAAAGCGAGCCGAAGGAAAGAAACATTTGCAAGCGCTCCGAGCGCTGGCAAGGCATCGCGTGACAGTGATTTTCGCGATGCTGAACGAAGGTACCTTCTATGAGCCGCCAGTTGAAGTAGACGAGAAAGGCCGCGGATAGAATATGACGCGCGCGGTGGCATGTACCGGTGGGCGAGCGAGCCGCATGAGCGCAAACGAGCAGAGGGCGGAAGGCCTGCTGTTATGAAAACCCTTATAGGTTGATTCCAATAGGAGGAAAAATGACAGCTTGCAAAGACTCCCTCAATGGGAAGAAGGCAGTGAGCGCGACCCTCGCGGGCGTTCTCGCAGTCGGCATGGTGCCGGCAGCGGCCTTCGCGGCGGAGGCTCCCGCCGACGAGGCCCAGAACGACGGCATCGAGCTTCTGGACACCACCAGCGCCGTGACTCTGTTCAACGCTGGCACCATTGCGCTGGACAGCACGTTCAGCCCTGTGAGCGGCAAGACCAACCAGTTCACCGCTAACGCGACCACCGACGGCTCCGCGCTCGATCTCGGTACCGTCACCGTTACCCCGAAGGGCCAGTCTGCGGTTACCGTCACGGGCGACGATTTCAAGGTGACCATCACCAAGGACGGCACCGAGGTGAAGGAAATCAAGGCTCCCGGCACCTACACCGTGTCCATTGAGACTGTTGGCGGCGATTACAAGGGTGGCAAGGTTTCCGCCACCATCACTGTCAAGGGTGCTTCTCTTGAAAACGCAACGCTGTTCCAGGTGAACCCGGATGACGCCAAAGACGTTTCCGACACGACGTTCACCTACACTGGCAATGTGCTCGATCTCGGCGTTCAGATTGGTGGCAAGGCCCTCAAGGCTGGCACCGATTACACGATTAAGTTCGTGAAGGCTGGCGGCGACGCTAACAACGATCCCGCAGTCGAAGTGAAGAACGCCGGTAAGTACTATGCAGTCATCACCGGTCAGGGCAACTTCGTTGGCAATGTCAAGAAGATCGCCGATGTTGAGGTCGCTCAATTCGATCTCGCCAGTGCCACGATTTCCGTCGATGATGTTTACGGCGCAACCGCCGCCAAGCCTTCTACTCCGACTTCCGTCAAGAACGGCTCCGACGTGC
Source organism: uncultured Ellagibacter sp. (assembly GCF_934617235.1). GTDB lineage: Bacteria > Actinomycetota > Coriobacteriia > Coriobacteriales > Eggerthellaceae > Ellagibacter. Next base: position 8,941 of record NZ_CAKTTZ010000017.1, read on the forward strand.
TCGCAAACCCGGCTGATGTCAAGCTGACGCTAAACGGTGACAAGACCTGGGATGCTAAGGGCCAGTACACCTTCACTGCTGCCAAAGCGGACGCAAGCAACGCGAACATCACGGGTTCCAATGCTAATGTGACCTGCAACAAGGTCGACGCAGTTGCCACCTTCGAATATGATGGCGCAGCGTTCCCGACGGAGTTCACCTCCAACAATGGCGACAAGAAGCCGGTCTACTTCGACCTTGCCAAGATTGCCGCTAAGGACGCCGCAGGCAAGGCCGTTGCCGAATCTCTGATTGACGTCACCGTCACCGACAAGGATGGCCACGACGCAACTGCTGACTTTACGGCTCACAAGGCTGGCACCTACACCGTCAAGGCCGCTATCAACGACGACACCTATACTCTGGGCGGATCCGCTGAGTGCAAGGTCGTCATCAAGGAAGCTACCGTCGTTACTGCCGAGAACGTTGTCGTCGAGTACCAGGGCAAGATCGTCACTTCTGTCGAGAAGGCCTTTGATGGTGCTGCCATCGAGGCTGGCAACTTCACCATCACGGTTACCGATGCCGAGGGCGAAGAGATTGAGGGCACCACTGCCAAGCTCGTCGACGCCGATGGCAAGGACGTTGCCGAGGCGCTTAACGCAGGCTCCTACAAGCTCGTCATCGAGAACGAGAATGTCGACTTCCAGGGTGAGGCCGTTGTGCCTATCACCATCAACAAGGTTGATCTCAGCACCATCAAGGTCGGCGCTGAGAAGAAGGTGGATCAATTTAAAAATACCTGGAATCAGGTCTTTACGTATGTCCCGAAGGACACCGAGGTTGCGGCTCTTGACCTTCAGTACCAGTCTGGCACCAACGAAGATGGCGAGCCTGTGTGGGAGGCGCTCCCCGCTGCCGCTAAAGTGACGGTCAAGGATGCTTCTGGCAAGGAAGTCACCAAGCTTGAGGACGAGGGCATCTACACCATCGAGATTGCGGCTGCAGATGATGACGCCGCTCTGAACTACACGTTCCCGGCTGAGGTTTCCGTCACGGTTGCAGACGAGGCAAACCTGTTGTTCGCCGACAACGTCGATTCGAGCGCCTGGTACTACAACGAAGTCAACAAGGCTGCTGAGCTCGGCCTTATGAATGGCTACGCCGAAACCAATCTCTTCGGGCCGAATGACACCATCACCCGTGCTCAGGTTGCGCAGGTTCTGTTTAACATGGCTGGTGGTTGTGCTGAGATGGACCTTGGCGAGGGCGCTTACAACGAGTTGTACGGTTACAAGTCCTTCGACGATGTCAATGGCAAGATGTGGTACGGAAAGGCCATCGCGTGGGCCAAGGCTGCTGGTATCGTGACCGGCTATGGTGACGGCACCTTTGCTCCCGAGAACAACATCACGCGCGAAGAGTTCGCGACCATGCTCGCCCGCTATGCTCAGAAGTACGGCAACTACACTGCTGGTAGCGCCGCTGACTTCGCTGCGTATGGCGATGCTTCCGCGGTTGACTCCTGGGCTGCCGAGTACGTCGCATGGGCGGTCAAGGGCGGCTACATGGGCAAGAACACTAACGTTCTCACGCCGCTTGCCAACATGACTCGCGCTGAGGCGGCTGCTATGGTCGTCCGCTACGCTGGCTAAGCAAACTGCCTAAACGAGGCTCATTTTTCGCCTGCTGGGAGCTGATCTCAGCAGGCTGGCCATGGGGCATGTGGGGACGCGGGCGTCCCGCAGCGGGTGCAGGCGCCCCCCGTGCCCCGGGGTCAGCCTTAGGCAATTAATCGCAAGCTGTCGCGTAAGGCTTCGGGTGCGCCGACGCCCCCTCATCCGGGAGACCCGGGAGGGGGCGTCGGCGTTTTCTGACGAAATGCCCGCCGCGTCCCCCAGGAGGACTCTTCCCATGCCCAATCCCATATCCAAACTGCTCTCGCTCGGAGACGGCAAGCGCCTCCGGCGGTATCGCCAGCTGGCGGACAAGATCAACGCGCTCGAGGGCGGCCTTGTTGAAGCGTCCGACGAGGAGCTGCGCTCGATGGCCGATCGCCTGCGCGAGCGAGCCTGCGCGGGCGAGGAGAACGAGCGGCTCCTGCCCGAGTCGTTCGCCCTTATGCGCGAAGCATCGAAGCGGACCGTGGGGCTGCGACACTACGACGTCCAGCTCATCGGCGGCATGGCCTTAAACGACGGGTGCGTCGCCGAGATGAAGACTGGGGAAGGCAAGACGCTCGTCTCCACCGCCGCGGGCTTCCTGAACGCGTTGTCGGGCGAGCCCGTCCACGTTGTCACCGTCAACGACTACCTGGCTAAGCGCGACGCGGAGTGGGTTGGGCACATCTACGGGTTGGTTGGCATGAAGGTTGGGCTCATCCAGAACGGCATGGAGTCTTACGAGCGCAGGCCGTCGTACGCCGCCTCCGTCACGTACGGCACCAACTCCGAGTTCGGGTTCGACTACCTCCGAGACAACATGGCCTCATCGCCTCGAGAGCGCGTACAGCGCGGGCACGCGTTCGCCGTCGTCGACGAGGCCGATTCGGTCCTTATCGACGAGGCGCGCACGCCTCTTATCATCTCGGGGCTCTCCGGTGCGCCTTCCGAGATATGCAACAGCTTCGCCGAGATCGCGGCAAGGCTTAATCCCGAGACGGACGTCGTCCTCGACGAGAAGCGCCGCACGGTGTACGAGACCGAGGCCGGCCTCGCGAAAATCGAGAAACTGCTCGGGAGCGAAGTGTATGCCGATCTGTCAGGGGCCACCGCGAACAGGCTGCGCCAGGCGCTCAAGGCGCAGTTCCTCTTCAAGCTCGACCATGATTACGTGGTCGATGGGGGCGAGGTGAAGATCGTCGATGGGTTTACGGGCCGCATCATGGAAGGCCGCCGCTATTCCGAGGGCCTCCACCAGGCCATCGAGGCGAAGGAACATGTTCAGATCAAGCCCGAGACGCACACCATCGCAACCGTTACGCTGCAGAACTACTTCCGCTTGTACAAGAAGCTCTCCGGCATGACGGGCACGGCACTCACCGCCGACAGCGAGCTTGGCGGCATCTACCACATGCCCGTCGTCCCCATCCCCACGAACAAGCCCGTGATTCGCGAGGACAAGGGCGACCTCATCTTCCGCACCGCAGAGGCAAAGTTCGCCGCAGTCGCCGACGAGGTTGAGCGCCGTCATGCCAAGGGGCAGCCCGTGCTCGTGGGCACGGCGTCGGTGAAGGCTTCCGAGCGGCTGTCGGAGAAACTTGCCGAACGTGGCATCGGACATCAGGTGCTCAACGCGAAAGAACACGAGCGCGAGGCTGCTATCGTTGCCGAGGCGGGCCGGCTTGGCGCGGTCACCGTTGCCACCAACATGGCTGGCCGCGGAACCGACATCCTGCTCGGAGGCAACTTCGAGATGCTGCGGCAAGCCGCCCTTGAGAAGCTCGGCGTGAAAGGCGAGGAATCGGCTGCGGAGTGGCAGCTCCACGCGGCCGACGCCGAGGCGAGGTATATCACCGATCGCGAGGGCTATGCCGTCCGCGTGCTCGGAGGGTTGTGCGTCATCGGCACCGAGCGCCACGAGTCGCGCCGCATCGACAACCAGCTGCGCGGCCGCGCTGGGCGGCAGGGAGACCCGGGCGAGTCTCGGTTCTATCTTTCGCTCGAGGACGACCTTCTGCGTCTGTTCGGCAAGGAGCGCATCCACAAGGTTTCCGAGATGATGGTGCAGAGGGGAATCCCCGACGACTCGCCTTTGGAGGACCCGTTGGTCTCGAAGGTCATCACTGCAGCTCAGCAGCAGGTCGAGTCGATGCATTATGCCTCGCGCAAAAATGTGCTCGAATACGACGACGTCATGGATTTGCAGCGCAAGGCCATCTACGGCGAGCGCAACGCCATCTTGGACGGTAAGGACGTGTGCGAGAGCATGGGCGAGTTTGCGGAGAGCCTGGTGGACGCACTGCTCGGAGAAAACTGCCCTGTTGAGATTCCTTCGGATGACTGGGATTTCGAGACGATCAATGCCTGGGTCAGGTCGATGACGGGCGAGGAGGGCTACGACGCAAGTGTCGTTGAATGCGATCAGGACCCCGACGTGCTTGCAGAGGATATCCGCAGGCACCTGATGAACGCTCTCGGCAAGAAGCGCGAAACGGTAGGCGTCCCCCTCTTCGAGGAGCTCTGCAAGCAGATCGTGCTGCGCATGATGGACACGCACTGGGTCGCGCACCTTACCGACATGGAGGGCTTGAAGGCGGGCATCGGGCTTCGCGCCTACGGGCACCGCGATCCGCTTGTGGAATATAAGGAGGAAGCTTACCAGGCTTTCTCGCGGCTGGTGGAATCCATCTACGAGGACAGCCTGCGCGCCGTCCTGCGCCTGCCCGTCGAGGGCATCGATGCCAGCTCGAGCGGGCTCTCCGACGAGGACAACCCCTTCCGCCCCGAGGACATGGTGTACTCCGACTCGCGATCGGCCCCCGAGGCCCCGCCGCTCGATGCGCCCGACCCTGCGGGCGGGAACCCGCTGGGGTAGGAGACAAGCCCGCCTGGGCAATCGCGCAGCCTGCCAGGTGGTCGAAAAGTTCATAGTCATGCGACGACACGCCCCCATCAGAGGGCGTGCTCGTTTTCTGCGGCGAAATAGGGGTCGCGCAGCGACACTGGCGCGCGACCTGTCGGGTCAGGGTGCCAGCGCCTTGCGTTTTCCGCCCATTGGAAAAAGGCTGGGTGCGGCTTGCCTTTCGCTCATAGCGAGGAGGAGGTGAGCGGCGGGCGAGGAGGGGGACATTTATCGCTTTTTCCCATTGTTTGGGGGGGTTCACCTTGGATTATCGGTCGAAGAGCGCTAGTATTCAGCTGATTATTACGTCTCATTAGACAGAGAACTAATGGGTTGGGATAAACTACAGAGGTGACTTACGTATAATGTACCGATCAAACAAGGCGCCTTTCAAAGGAACGCTTACCAGTAAGGCATTTTCGATATTCCTCGCATTGACGCTTTGCGTGCCCACAACGCTTGCGGGCAACTTGTCCCACGTGCGGCAAGCGCAGGCAGACACGTCTGCCCCTCAGGAGCAATCGACGAGCGGCGATGCTCTCGATTCCGCTTCCGATGGTGTTTCTGTCGACGAAGCGGCCGACTCCGTGCAAGACGCGCCTGAATCCCCAACGTTTGCGTCTGCTTTTGACTGGAGTGCTCAGTACCAGGCGCTCACGTTGTCCTCGAAAGGACTCAAGGTCGACGCGCAGAAGCTCATCGATAGCGCGCGCGAGTCCGGCGCGGCTCCCTCTTCGGGCGACACCCAGGTGCAAGCTGTTCAAAGCGGCGAATCCCAGCTGGTCGGTTCTCAGATGGCGGCCCCAAGCGGCGCTGCCCAAAGCGAGCTCCCCTCGATGATTCCCGCCACGCTCGATCTTTCGTTTGAGCTCGACCCCTCGGCATGGATCGGCGATTCGGACGCGGACCTGTCCGCAGGCAATCAAGACTCTGCAACCGCTTCTTCTGGGGTGAGCGATCGCAGGGTGATCGTTCCCGGCGATTGGTTCTCGGTTAAGCTTCCGGAAGGGCTTGAGATAGCAGATGAAACGCTTGCGCTCGACGTGTTCCAAAACGACGAGCAGGGTAACGCCACAACGGTGAAGATTGCCGAAGCGACGTGGACGGGCGACAAAATCAAGGTGAGCTTCGTCGCCCCGGTCGACACCTCTTCAGATGCCGCGGCGCTTGACAGCCAAAGTATGAAGCAAGCATCGAGCGGCGATGGTCCGACGACTTCGACACTCGCCGCGTCCGTGCAGCTCCCCGTCACTTTTTCATCCAGCCTCGTTCAGGATACCCCTTCCACTCTCACCTGGCTGCTGCAGCAGACCGCGACGGAAAGCCGCAGCGCGGAGCTCTACGTGCCTTCGAAGGGGGATCTCCTGTCGTTGATGGGTCCGGTTCCGAACGAGGGGCAGTCGAATTCGAGAACCAAAGACGAAGTCATCAAAATCCAGCCCTCCTCGAAGCGTGACGGCGCAGCGTCGTTTGTGACCCTTTGGGCAGACAACAATTCGGGGTCGCGCCCATCAACCGCCGAAATGATGAACAGGCAGGAGTATGGTCTCTACTTTCAAATAGAAGGGGATGACACGTCCTATCGTCTTTACGAGACGGATAACGCGGGCAATCACATTGTCTCTCAGGACGCGATGCGGCTTCTGGGCATGACTCAGGAAGATCTCGACAATTTAAGAAACCCCGATACCGATTGCATCGTGCAGGTCGCCCGCAAATCAACCAACTCCTACGAGGCAAGTGCGTCGGAGCTCTATTCCCAGGTTGTTATCACAACGCAAGAGATGGATGAAGACGGCAGCCCCGCGCTTGACGACGAGGGCAATCCAATCTATAAGGAGACTAGGAAAAACATCACCTGGTCTATCAAGCACGATGGGGTGAACGAGGGGGAGACGGCATACGACGGAGCCTACATCGATGCTTCGCGGGAAGATTACCCAGGCTACATCAACGATGGGCAAGAGGTAATGCAGCTTTTGGGAGACGTCGTCTTCAACTTCACGTTGCGCATCGGCGATGAGGCGAAGCAGTTAGCGGATCTGCCCGAAGACGAGCGTCTTGATACCTGGTTTCGGAAATGGGGCGTTCACCAAAAGCTAATCCTGAAGAAAAACGTCAACGGCAAAGAAGAGGACTTCTCTGAATTGATAGGGGGTCCCGAAGCGGACAACGAGCTCTATCGCGCTTTGAAGGATGGCTCTCTCGACCTGTCGATTTCCAACGACGGGCAGACCGCCGTACTGGGGCCAGCGCGTTGGCCGATGTACCACCCCGATGGATCGGCGTTTGTGTACAGTCTCCAGCAAGAAGAGGCAAAGAGCACCAAAACGTTCCCCGACGGCAGCACGTATTCAGATTACTATCAGGTCGTTTACAACAACCTCAACACCTTGCACTACGGCTCGGATACTACGGAAGTGCACAACAACGGCACGATGATCGTAACCCATAAAGGAGATACGCGCGTCGATGCCCATAAGCTATGGCTCGACGACGATGCGTCCGAGCGTCCCAAGACGAAGTTCTCGCTTTGGCGCTACTCGCTGCGCGATGGGGCGGGTCCCGATAGCGCGTCTCAGGTGACGACCCGCGACGACGGAGGCTCTTACATAACGCTTACGCTCTCTGCGGAGGAAAGCAAAGAGGCGGGCGACAGCGCTATCGATTTGGGCGAGCTGTTTCGCGAGCAGTACCCGGATTGCTCGATCGCGAAATACGACCCTGCTGGCTATCCTTATGTCTATCTCATTCGAGAGGAAGGCGTGTCGGGCTACGAGACCCTGTTCGGATTAGGCGTCTCAGAAGACGGGTCGGCGACAGGTGATACGGGTGCGAACTACTACAGCGCCGACTTCGAGAGCACCATCGCCGCAGGGGGCGATGCCCTTCGCGCGGACGGAGACGAGTCGCTTTATATGGGCGGCACCATCATCAACCGTCGTTGCGAGACCACGAAGCAGACGCTTGCCAAGACATGGGAGGCGGGGTCGTTCCAAGATCAGCTGGCAGACGTCGAAGTGACCTTCCAGCTTGAGCGTATACAAAAAGAGCATGCTAAGTTCGATGAGGATCGAGGCTATTGGGTTGCCAATGGCGATACCTACGAGGTGACGGACCCCGACACAGGTGACACGTTCCAGTATCCCTACGATTTTCAGTATTGCGACGACGTTCCGCATGATGCCCAGTTCAAAATGGTGACAGGATGGACATCCGAGAACCTGACGCAAGAGGTGAGTGCTGACGTTCCGCGTTACGACAAGGACGGCAAAGAGTGGGTCTATCGCTGGAACGAGGTTTCGGTAACCAAAGCGGGCGATCCCATGAGCTATTTCATGCAGGATACCGACCCCGATACCGGGCTTGCGCTTATCTCGGGCGACTTCTTCGTCTTCTCTTCCATCACTGATGCTCAGGGTGCTAACGTCCCGCTTCACTTCAAGGGAGAATACGACAAAGAGCGCGGGGTGCTGGTGAACCGCTATGTCGATGAGACGACTGCCCAGATGCAAAAGTGGTGGTGGAACGAGAACTCCCAGGATTACACGCAGGATACGAACGACTTGGGCTACGAGGCTCGACCCGTTACGGTAACTCTGCTGCGGAATAACGAGGTTTTCGGAGAATTCACGGTTAGTGGGACGCAGTCCGAAAAGCGGGAAGTTACCTCAAAAGATAACAGCACGGCGTTTTTCTGTCAGGAAACCACGCCATGGGTGATGGACTTCACGGGTTTGCCGAAATACGACGAGAACGGCTCGGAATACGATTACATGGTCGTCGAAGGATCGATGGGGTATTTTCAGCAGCACCAGTACACGCATGAAGACCCCGAAACGGGTCTTCCGAACGTGACGAAGATCTGGAACAAGCCCGGTTCCGGCGGCTCGCTTATTCGCGTCAGCAAAGCGTGGGAGGACGGGGGGAACACCTCTGCCCGCGTGCCTGTCAAGGTGGGCATTTTCGCCAAGCACGACATCTTCGAAGACGGCGAGCTGAAGTATACGCAAGACGCGAAGATCGGCGAAGCAACCCTTTCTTACGAAAACGCCTGGTACGAGGAATGCTATGTTCCAACGAGCGGGCTCAGCCAGGAAGACGATGTCTATATCCGCGAGTTGTCGGTAAGCGATGCCGATTCGGCGAGCAATAACTACGCCATTGTGACGCGCGATGATGTTCTCGCTGCCCCCGAAGGCTCCAAGCACAAAGATTTGCTGGTCAATTGGCCGGAGACGAACCAGAACAACCCCTTCAACGAGCGCATGGTCGGATTCGCCCAAGACGGGGGACATGCGTATATTTACGAGGTCGACTACGGCACCGACGGTGTCTTAGGCTCGCTTGAGGTGAGGAACAAAAGAATAGGCAACGTGAACATCGCCGTCGATAAAAGCTGGACCGATGCGGGGGCAAATCCGAGTGAGCGCCCGAGCGCGTGCTTTGTTCTCTCTTCGACAAATGCCGGCGTCTCCTTTCATGCAGATAATGCGGGCGACGTCTACGTGACCGCAGGTGACGACCAGGCGGCGTCGAAATCATACGTGTTCACCTCCTCGAATCTGCAGGAGACCGCTATCTATAACACGAAAGTCAATCCTGATTGGGTGTGGCTTGCCGATGAGAACGGCAACAGGGTCGAAGGCGATGAGGGGGCTAAGCTCGTCGTACGAATCGACAGCTCGACGGCGACATCGCGCACGGCGTTTGCCCTATTGCCGAAATACGACGCCAAGGGATTTGTCGTCGACTGGAACGTTGAGGAGGCCTGGCTCGAGGATAGTGGCGACTATTCCTCGGTGAGAACCAGCTATACGTGCGACTATAGCTCGAAGTGGCACTATTCTGACTCGATTGCGGCTTCCTACAACAACAAGCGTGTCCAAACGAAGGACGTCACCTTCTTCACTGCCTGGTACGACGGTTATGTCAACGAAGTGCTGAATCAGCGCCCCGACGTTTTTCTCACGCTGTGGCGCCAGGTGTACCAATATGATGCCGACGGTAATTTGGTGATGGACGCCGACGGCGTGCATCCGCGTGCCACGCTGGAAAAGGTGACAGGCTATAAAAACTATTCTTGGGAAAGCATCGACGACTACCACAGCTCAGCGACTATCAGAAACCTTCCCCGCTACGACAGCCACGGCAAGGAGATCGTGTACTACGCAAGTTGCCGCATCGGGACCTCTGAAGATGCAGCAAAAGGCCTCGATTATACGGATCAGTGGCTTACCTACAGTGCCAACGACCCTGATCCAGGCAACCCCAAGTGGGATCAGGCGAGCGTCGAGGTCTCTTCTGCGGTCAACAAAGTGTCCGTTGGCTCGGAAGCCGAAGGGGGCATGGTCGACGCGGTTCGAGAGGACGGCACCTTCAACTTCAAGATCGAGAACTCCATCGATGTCAGCGGAGAGAAAATCTGGCGCGATCTGCCCTTCGGCTTCGACGAGGCAGACTTGCCCGGTATTTCGATTTACCTGCAGAGAAGGCTCGCGAACGGGACCTACGACGAGGCGGGCAACTGGGTGCAAGGGGAAGCGCTTCCTTGGCAGGACCTAAAGATCAGCAAAACCGCTGACGGCGGGTATTCCGTCGCGTCCGTTGACAACGCCGCCGATGGGGCCGGGGTGGCTGATGGCAAAACGGCTGTTGCCTGGACGGGCGACGTCAAGAAAAACGCATCTGGTGGTTATGGCTACTCGATTTCCTCCTACGGCTCGAATGCGGAAGGCGTCACGCCCGACGCCGCGAACAGCCTGCCGCGATATGACCAAAACGGCCATTTGTACGAATATCGGGCTACCGAACTGGTTCGAGGTCTCGAGAACAAGCCTGGCGGCTTCACGGCTGACGACCTTGCCGAAAACGGGGCGGGGCAATCGGCCGATAGCGTTTTCGTCACTTCAGGTACTCCCGGCTCGTACCGCGTCATCAACACATACCAGTCTGATACGGGAAAGCTGACGGTGAAAAAGCTCTACGAAGGCATGGAACCGGGGGACGAGGTTCCCGATACCACCTTCACGCTCTATCGCTACTACGTGACCCGCGATGGAAAGCGAAGCACAGCCGAGCGCGTTGCCTCTCACACCCTTTCAGCTGGCGAAATAACCACGGCGGTTTCCGTTGACGGGCAAACGGGCGCAGGCGTTCAGACCGGAGTCGGGCACTACACCTTCGACAATCTGGAGGTGTACACCCCGTCCGGCGAGTACTGGGTGTACTACATTGCCGAAAATGGCATAGACGGCTTCCAAACGCTTGTCTCCTTGGGGGACAAAAGCCTTTCGGACGCAGATTTCTCATGGGGCAATTTGCTCGAAAACGGCTCCTGGGGATCCCCCGATCTGGGAGAGCCTCAGTACAACTACGATAAGGGAGCTTTCGACCAGCCCGAAAAGACGATAGTCGCCAACGACGAGACTCCCGATGTCACGTTCAGGAACTCCTACTATCCCGAAGACACGCTGACTTCTTTGCAGGGAAAAAAGACGTGGCAAGATCAGGGCAACGCGTTCGGCTTGCGCCCCGAGGACATCACCCTTCAAGTGACGCGAACGTATCAAAACGGTATTCCCGATGCACAAGGGCAGGCACAGGGGATGATCGAGACCATGAGGAGCCTCGTGGGGCTCGACTCGAGCTCTCCGACAGGGGTCATCGAGCTGCAAAGCGATAATGCCGAGGCGCCCAACTATCTGCAATGGAACAAGTCCGCCGATGCGAACACCTGGGTATACACCATTTCCAATCTTGAGCAGTATGCGCCAGACGGCAAGCCGTGGCGATATACGGTGAAAGAGGTATTGCCCGATGGGTCGCAGTATCTCGTCGACGCCACTAGCAACGGCGGTACGGTAAGCGCCGACAACCATGGCGAAGGCGGTTTTGTATCGGTGCCGACGATTGACAACTACCTGAAGGGCAAGTTGACCGTTGTCAAGAAATGGGACGATGACCTTGATGCCGATTGGAAGCAGCGCCCAAGCTTGACGGTTCGCGTGCAGGCCAAGGTCGAGGGCGGCGAGTGGGGCGATGCGGGCGAGGTTTTGAAGACGCTCGGCATCACCGACGAGAGCGGGAATGCGCTTGCGGGCTTGGAGGTGGGTGGAAAGTTCCAGCCCTTCGAAAAGACATGGCTTGCTACCGACAAGAAGAACCAAGGTGTCGGCGAATACTCTTATACGTGGAAGAGCCTGCCCACCCTCTACTCGACCGCGGGCGGGCAACGTGAGATCTCCTGGCGAGTGGTCGAGTCGAAGCTGACATACGACGCGGGCTCGGCAAAGCAGACCGAGGTGCCGATCGCATCTCCCGACGAGACGGGCTCATACCTTGCCTACAAGCCCTACCAGCCTTCTCAGAGTACATCTTCGGAGACTAACGAAAAAGGCGAGCTGGTCTCGACATCGGAGATAACGAACACCTTGAATACCACCTCGATTTCGGTTGTCAAAACATGGGACGACGGGGACAATGAGTGGGCTTCGAGGCCGGGAACGCAGCATGCGGGCGATACATGGAACCTCACGTATGCGCTGCAGCGCACAACTACCCCATCGGATGCTTCCTCGTGGAGGTGGCTGAGCGAATACGGAGCCGACATCGAGAATCCCTTTGCCGACGATCAGGGTAGCTTGAACCCCAAGCTGCTTATGGTCGTGCTTTCCGGAACAGAAAATTCGGCATCTGCCACGTTTGGGAACCTTCCCGAAACCGATCCTTCGGGCACGGCGTATGCCTATCGTCTGGTGGAACAGGTCAAGGGAAGCTATAGTGCGAGCGGCACACCTGTCGCAACGAGCAAAGACGGCAAGGTGCAGCTGGTCGCCTCGCAGGAGGGTCAAGCGGCGAGCGAATTTACCAATCGACTCAATACCATCGACATCACGGGTAAAAAACTCTTCAACGACTACGGCACGGGGATGGCCCCTCAGAGCATCGAGCAGGTTCAAGACGTGGTCAAACTCAAGGTGCAGCGCTCTGTCGATGGAGCGTCTTGGGTCGACGCGTCCAAAGATGGGGGCGTTGCGGACGAACCTATGTGGAAGCAAGTTGACGGGACGTGGGTTTATTCGTATTCCGGCCTGCCCAAAACCGACCAGGCGGGCAATGTCTACCGCTACCGCGTCATCGAGGTTGGCGACTGCGCGTCGGGCTTCTACGAAAGCTATGCAGACGATGCCTCTGTAGATGGCCAGACGGGCAATGTTTCAGCGGCTACTATCACCAACACCTCGACCAGCTTCACAATGGACAAGGTCGGCGACGACACCACCGGGTCGAGGGGCGAAACGCTTACCGGCGCAGCGTTTGAGTTCTGGCGGGACGGCGAGCGATACGCCCGTTGGCAGCGCGATGACGAGGGCTCGGCCAGCAGTGTCGTTTGGCCTACGGGCACCTCTTCTCAGTCAAGCGACCCCGGCATTCAGATGCAGGGGGCGAATCAGGGTTTCATAGTCGGCTTGCCGGCTGGCACCTACACCGTGAAGGAGACTTCTGTTCCCGCGGGGCATGTGAAAGCCGCTGACTTTGCGATAACGATCGCCGCCGACGGCACCGTGGCATCCGCTTCCGCCTCGAGAAGCGATGTCGCCGTGACCGTCGAGGGCAACGTGGCGACGGTGACGGTAACCGATGCTGTGGTTCGCGGCGAGGTCGAGCTGTGCAAGTACTATGATCACAACGGCGACCAGGTGCCCGTTGCCAAGATGACCTTCGACCTATACAAAGGCATATATGACGAGAATGCCGAAAACGGCGGTGGCGTGTGCATAGCCACGGGACTCGTCACCGATAGCAGCGGCTCTTGGCGTTCACGTGATGACGCCCAGGCGGTCTATAAGAACACAGGCGAAGCGTTCGCCGAATTTGCGAAGTACTACCAGCGTGCGAGCGATGGCCTGCCGGAAGGGAGCTATTACTTCATAGAGACGGGGACGTCGAGCAACACGATCGATGCGCAAGGAAAGTACTTTGCGTTTGAGATAGCCCAATCCGAAACGTCGCAGCCTTCTGTGAAACTGGATGCGGAAAACGACGAGTTCAACGCTGCTGCAGAACTCGAGAAAGTTAACGCGGAAACGGGGGCGGTGATTTCCGGCGCTCAGTTCACTCTGAGCCGAGACGATGGCACGGAGAGTGGCAGCCTCATAGCTTCCGGGCTCGAATCGGGTAAGACCTATGCGCTTGACGCGACCGGGTCCAAGGTTGAGTCGAGTTCTGCCGCTGAGGGTGGAATGCTCAAGCTGACCGGCCTTAAGAAAGGTTCCTATATTCTGGCGGAAACGCGCAACTTGGGGTATTCCCTGGGCGATGAGGCGCCAATACAGTTTACGGTCGACAACGACGATAGCGGCGCCACGCTTTCGCTGGGCACTGACGGAAAGCTTTCAAACATGCCGCTGCACGGCGCGATCCACATGGAAAAGATTGACTCTGCGACTGGAAGCGGAATCTCAGGGGCGGAGTTCGCCCTGGAACAGAAGGGTTCCGATGGAACATGGGCAGTCGTTGCCGAGGGAATCGTTTCCGGTAAGTCATATCGAGCAAACGTTGCCGACGACGGGTCGATCATCTCGCTGACCGAAGCTGTACAGACGGAGGGCCGCGCCTCGTACGAGAGAGGTGCACTGCTTGTTACCAATTTACCGTGGGGCACGTATCGCTTCGTGGAGACGAAGGCGGCTGCGGGTTACGCGGGCGTCGAGGATGGGCAGTGGGCGGTTTCCGGAGAAGCAACAGTGAGCGCCGAGAACGTCGAGGCGACGCTGACCACCCCGATTGCCGTTGGGCAGGTCGCCAACTCCCCAATCGACTTCAGCATTCGCAAGACCGATCCGAGCGGAACGGTTGCGCTTGCGGGTGCGCAGTTCAGGGTCGTGCCGAAGGAAGGGTCGGCTTTCGCTGACGGCGCAGCTACAAAGGAATTCGAAACGGATGCCTCTGGCAACGCACAGCCCGTTTTGGGCTCGACCTCCCTTAAGGGTCAGCTTATTGCGGGCAACAGTTACGTTGTTGCCGAAACTAAGGCACCTGAAGGGTTTTCGCTTCCTGAAGCGAGCGAGATCGAGATTGTCATTTCCGATGACGGCGTTGCCACTTGTGCAGGTAGTGCGCTTCCCGAGGGTTGGGACCTCTCTTCCGATGGGAGCGCAAGCGTTCTTACGGCTAAGGACGAGCCCACGAGCATCATCGTGTACAAGCGAGACCAGAACGGTAACCCTCTTCTTGGCTCGGAGTTCAAGATAAAGGGCGTTTTCGCGGGCGGCGCCACAGAGATGACTATAGCTCCCGAAGGCGATGGCGCCTCCGTCGTTACCACGGGGCTTCTGATCGCGGGCAACGTGTATACCATCGAAGAGACAAAAGCGCCCATCGGATACGAGAAGCTTCCTAAGGCGACGTTCAAGATCGCGGCGAGCGGGGGAATCGAGCCGATCGGGGTTCTCCCCGCTGGTTGGCAGCTAGCCGATGGTGGAGCAATCGTCACTGCGGTTGACACGCCGATAGAGGTTGTGCTTGCGAAGAAGAGTTCAACTGGCTTGAACCTTGGCAACGCGACCTTCTCCATTGAGGGCGAGTTCCGAAACCAAGATGGCGAGGTCGAGCAGGCGACGAGGCCCTATACCACGGGATTGGACGGGACGGTCCTCGTCGACGGTCTGCTCTCAGGCACCCGCTATACGCTCAAGGAGACGCAGGCTCCCGCAGGCTATATTCTCGATGACTCGTTGCTCGAGTTTACGGTAAAAGAAGATGGCACGGTCGAGACGCTTTCGCCTCAGACGGATCATGGGTTCAGCGTTTTGAACGGGCAAACGGTGACGATAACCAAGACCGATGATGCGGTGAGCCTTCAGCTGGCAAAGCTGGGCGCCGACAGCGGGGATGCTCGTCTGACGGGCGCGGAATTCACGGTCGAGGGCTCTTTTGCCAAGGATGCGACGAGTGGTGTTTTGGAGCAGCGCACATTCGAAGGTTTGAGCGTCGACGAGGTGAGCTCTCTTCGCTTTGCCACGGGGCAGACATATATCCTTACGGAGACCAAGGCGCCTGCCGGCTATGAGCTGATTGAGGGCAGCCTGAAATTCACGGTCGCCGATGATGGGCGAATCTACGAGGGAGACACCGACGCTTCGTCGGTAAGCAACGGGGAGTATCGCCTGCTTGGCGATCATCTCGGCATCGTGGCCGTTGACCAGCCGATTGAGATTGAGCTTGCTAAGTTCGGTTCGGACAAAGGAACGGATACCCCGGATAAGGCACTTGCCGGCGCCACTTTCCGCATAGGGGGAGTTTTTGCCGATGGCGAAACGGGCGTGGAAACCGTAAGGGAGCTATCCATGGAAGGGGGTACGTGTACGCTTCGGCATCTCGTGGCGGGTAACGTCTACCGGCTTTGGGAAGTGGCTGCCCCTGCGGGCTATAAGTTGATCGAGGGCACGTTGTCCTTCAGGGTACATGCCGATGGAACCATCGAGCAAGTCGATGCGGAGGAGTCGTCGTTCGCCAACGGTTCGATGAGCATTGCCGAAGACGCCGTTTCGGTGCAGGCGGTTGACGATCCCATCGAGCTTTCCCTGGTCAAGAAAGACGAGGCTGGCGATAAGCTGCTGGCTGGTGCCGTGTTTAAGGTAACGCCCGTCGGAGGGTCCTCGTTTGCGGACGGAACGACCGAGTCGAAGGTGTTGGCTGCGACCGGCGCGGATGGCAAAACCTCATTGAGTGGTCAGCTTGTCGCGGGCAGCTGCTACGAGATAACCGAGGTATCGGCGCCTGCAGGATACACGGTTCCCAACAAGTCGCTTACCGTTGAGGTGGCAGCCGACGGGACCATGAAGGCGCAAGGGAGCGTTCCCGTCGAGTTCAAGGCGACCACTTCTGAAGTGGGCGCAACCATCATCACGGTTTTCACGGGCGAAGTATGGGACGATCCCACCAGGATGCACGTGCAGAAGGTCTCTTCCCTCAACGCGCTGGAAAAGCTGGAAAACGCGAGCTTCCTTCTTTCGGGCGTGTTTGCAGACGGGACGGCTGAGCGTAGCCTGACGACCGATTCCAACGGAATGGCCGAGCTCGACAAGGCGCTTTTGATTGCCGACGGTAAAACCGTATACACGCTTACCGAGACTTGTGCGCCCGAAGGGTATAGGATCAACGCCGAGGCGTTTACGTTCACCGTGGCAACGGACGGCTCCCTTGTTCCTGTGGCTGGCCAATCCGCCGATGCGGGGTACTCGGTGGTGGGCGAAGGCGGCATCGTGGTTTCCGCTGAGGATTATCCTATCGAGCTTGTGATCCAAAAGAAGGCGTCCGATGGCTCTGCTGACAGCGCTATGAAGGGGGCTCGCTTCACGATAACACCGAAACAGGGATCTGCCTTTGCCGATGGCACGACAATGCCGAAGGAATTCGAGACCGATGAGAGGGGACTTGTTTCCTGCATAGCCCAATTGGTCGCAGGTGGTTCCTACGATCTTGCGGAGACTCGGGCTCCCAAGGGTTACAAGCTCATCGAGGAGACGTTCACCTTTACGGTAAACCCTGATGGCACGATCACTGCGGGGTCTTCCGCTGGCGAAGGGGAAACCTCGCCCGCTCCAGCTGCATCTCAGGCAGGGTGGACTATTTCGAACGGTGCGGGCGAGGCGCGCGTCATCGCTGTCGATGCCCCACTTAAGGTGGGTGCCGTAAAGCTTGACGAGGGGGGCAGTGCGCTCTCTGGGGCGCAGTTCTCTCTCGAGGGAAACTTCCCCGATGGCTCCACGAGTAAGTCATTCGTCTCCGACAGCGCCGGCGTTCTCTTCTCTGGCCTGCAGCTCATCGGTTCAGATGAAGGGGAGCGCTATGTCTTGAGGGAGGTTTCGGCGCCTGCTGGCTACCAAGTGCTCGACCCTGTAACGCTGTTGGTTTACTCCGATGGCAGGCTGGCGTTGGGCGCTGACGTTTCTGCCGACCTTGCAGCTCATGTGACAATTTCGGAGAGGGAGGGCGCCGCGTGGGTAGCCGTAACGGACGATCCCGCTCCTTCTGATGGGGAGATATCGGGATCGGATAGCTTGGCGAAGACGGGCGATGCACCCCTGGCGCAGGCAGCTCTCGTTGTTCTCGTTGCCTCGGGAGCGGGCGTTGCCATTGCTCGCCGGCGCCGAGGGACTACTCGGCGGGCGAGGTGATTTAAGGGAAGGCATCGTCGGCCGTCTCCGAGCGTATGCCAGTCGCATGCGGGATAGAAGGCAAGCTTGCTTTAGGGTTCGATAGGCTTGTGTTCACGCGAAAACGCCCTCGTCGGAGGGCGTTTTCGCTATCTGCGGTCTTCGAGAATCTTAGAATAGCTGTAGGGCTATCGCTTACGATAATTTGCGCTGATACATGATGAAACGGCGCCTTAGTAGAAGAACGTCAGATAATGGAAGCGTGTTTGGCCATACAGCACGCCCATGATGCAGGCAATGGTACCCACCAGCAATGCGCATAACCATATATTGCCGGTCTTCTTGTAGATGAAGGTGGAACCCAGTACTGCCACCGTCATACCAACTGGCATGCCCCAGATGCGTTGGGTATCAAGCGCCATGTTCCAAATCAATCCAGTATCAGCAGGCGAACCGATGGACTGCAGCCACCACTTCACTGCTACGATGGCTACAACAGCGGCGATGCCCAGCACCAAATTGACTGCCATGGCGATGAACAGGTCCTTGGTCTCGTTGCCCGTAGAGGGGAGACGACGGATGATGTTCATGTCGAAGGACAGGAACACGAATGCGATCAAGAACACTGCAAGATACGGTAGATAGGACCCGATTTTATCGACAGGCAGGTCTTTCACGCCAAAGAACCATGCATAGAAATCGGTTCCGGTGATCGTCAGTTGAGCCTGCATGTACACGAATCCGACAGCAATCGCGATGGCGGCAACCAGGGCGCTCTTCGCAATCATGCCAACTACGGAGAGAACGCGCTCTTTGCGGCTTGCCTTCTCGGCGTAATTGTGAGGGGTTAGGCCAAGGGTGTCGACGGTTATGGTCTTCTTCTTGCGTTCGGTTGCCATGAATACGATAAAGCCGAGGATGCAAACGATGGTCAGACCGATGATGATTCCGAATCCCATGTTCGAATAACCCAGGTTGAACCCTGCGCTGTACAGGTTGTAGGCGATTCTTCCGCCTACGATACCGAATGCGTCGGTCTTGATGACCACATAAGGAATCAATAGGGCGATAAGCGATGCGATGATCAGGCCCATGCCTCGGAAGCCGATGTTGCGGGCAAGCGGACGCCTTACTGCAGCAAATGCCGGGACCTCCTCGATGAGCAACAGCGCGGTGGCGAATACGAACGCCGCCCAGGCGAATACGCCGAGTAATCCCGTATAGTCCTTGATGGGCCACACCTGGTCGTTGGCGTCGATGTAGTTGGGTACTGCATCGCCAATGACCTCCTGGCCATATTTCAGGAGATTGCCCACTGTAGTGGTGCTAACGAACGCGGCCTCGTGAATACGTTCGGGCTCCGAGATGAAAATGAAGCCGCTGCCGTCGGCAATGGAGCCGTATTCAGTATTCAGCTGAACTTCTGTGGCATCCTGGTAATCATCAAAATGATGCAGGACGGGCAGGGCGCGTTTTTGAGTGGTTTCCCAGCGAGCTTCTTCGGTCTTGCCTAATTCCACGTCGCCGGTCAGCGTGACAATAGCGCCGTCATATTCCGTCCAATACTGATAGTTATCGAACCCTTCGGTGATATAGCGTCCGGGTGATGCCCCCAAGATTGCGTTTGCGTCGTATTTGGCGCCAAGACCGCATGCGGCGTTGTTACCCATGGAGTGACCGGACGAGATGATGTTCTCGTCGTCAACGAAGGGTAATTGCAGCATATACCGATAGAAGAAATCGGCCTGATCAGTAAGCGCACGCTGATCTCCGTCGCCTGCCAGGATGAAGTCGTTCGGGTCGAGAGAGCCGTCGAAATAGCCTTCCGAGTCTCCTGATCCGTACAGATCGGGTACCACCACGACAAATCCGCGGCGGGCGAACTCCGTCGCCCAAGACTCATGGTTGCGCGCGTTGCCTGCGTTGCCATGGAACATTATGATGGCAGGTGCTGGTGTCTCGTCGGTTGCGTTGTCCGGACGGTATACAAGTCCACTATATTTTGCTCCGTCGTCGCCTGGAATGGTGACGCGCGTGATGTCGACTTTCCCCCAGCTGCTGATGACTCCCCAGTTGAGCACCGAGGATACCAGTAGGATGGCAAGCGTGATGCACCAGCCGATTCTTACGTTCTTGCGGCGGCGTTTGCGCTTTTCTGGGTCGTAGTAATCGGTTCGCAGCTTCTCATCCATAAGCCGGTCTTTTTCGGCTTGCGCTGCTCTCTTCTCCTGTTTATTCATTGAACCCCTTTGTTCCTTGTTTACTGATGGTCTGCGCCTTTCCCTCCTTTCTCTAGGCGCTTTGACGGTTTCCCTTACGAGCATTGTTTTGATTGAGAGGCATGGGCGCATCCATCGGGCGGTTTATTCGGGGCTATTTGACTAAATTGAGCAATGTAAACCTTGTATCAGCCGGAAAACCAATAGAATTTTTCAGGGGGAGAAGATAAGGAGGAGGCATGGGAAAACCCAGCGTGACAACTCAGGCGATTGTTGGCATTCCGGCGCTTTTTTATTGCTTCGCTCTTCAGAAGCTCATTCCTGCGTTGGACCCTTTGGGCCCGGCGGCGTTCTCGCCCTTCATAGCCTATGGCATTTCCAACATTGTTTGTGGCGCTGCTGCTCTAGCTCTGGTTCTTTTAGCGAGCCGCGTCGAACCTGTCTTCCTTAGGCGCGCACTGCTGATCTCAGGAATCGGATCGCAGATTGCGTATGCTCTTATTTGGCTCGCTTTTCCGTTCGCCCATCCAATCTTAATGCCAGCGCTGGCATGTGCTGCCTTATTGCTCCGAAGCATTGGGATTGTGTTCGTTTCGGCACTGTGGATTGACTTGTGCGCCACTCTCAACCCCGTGCGGGCGTCGTTTCTCAACGCTGTGTGTATCGCAATCTCGCTTGTGCTTTACTTTTTCGTGATGGAGTTGGATCACTTGCGCATCGGAATGCTTGCCATCCTTCTATCCGCCATCATTTGTCTTGCTTATTGGACCGCCCAAGGCCGGTACCTGGATGATGGGCTCTCTCATCATTCTTCGAGGCATCGGATCCCTCTTCTGCGACGGACGGCAATTTTCGTGGCAGTGTACTCGCTTACCAGCAATGTCATCACATCGACCATTGCGACCGGGCACTCGCGTTTTGCTTCCTTGATTCCCGCGCTGATCATCATCGTATTCATACTGTTCCAGGCCAAGCAGTTCAATGCTGCCGTTCTCTACCGGATGGCATTCCCCTGGATGGTTGCCGGCTTCTTGCTGGCATCTGTTGTGACAAGCTCGTATTGGGGTATTTCGGGAATCATTCTGGACGCAGGATCGGCCGCGATGGGGATGTTGTTGTTCTTGGTGGTGTGCTCGCTCTCCTATAGTACAGGGGCTTCGGCGCTGAGCCTATTCGGCATACTTAGCGCAGTGCAGTTTTGCGCAAGCTTCCTCGGGGCGGCTATAGGCGAATTAATTCGTTGTGATTTATCCCAAACAGGATTTGGTGCTTTGCTCGTTTTTGTTGTGTTGGCCGTTGTCGTTGTGAGCTGTTACTTCATGTCGGAAGACTCGCTCCTCTCGTTTTTCTCGCACCGCGATCGGCATGAAGGAGAGTCGACAAAAAGTGCTGAAGAAGAGCTCGAACTGAAGATCAGCTTACTGAGCGTATCCTATTCGTTGACCGAACGCGAAGCAGAAATTCTTCAGCAACTTGCACAGGGCAGGTCGAACAGCGACATGGCCAACGCGATGTTTATTTCCGAGAGTACGGTCAAAACTCATCTGCACCACATCTATCAAAAGTTCGGCGTGCACAAGCGCAAGGAACTTGAGGAAATCATCGCGAAAAGGCGGTAGAGGCAAGAGAAAAGGCGTCTGCAGGAGAGTGCTTAAATTCGATATGCGACGGGGCTTGGAACTGTTGCGGGAGGCCCCCGGCGCCCTTCGCCTTGTTTCGTGCTCGTTCAACTTCGCTAGAAAATTCCGAATGCCACTGACAACAAAATCCGAATTTTTTTCAGGATAATCCGAATATTGGGAGGGGGAAATTCCGAGTCGGCTTCCCCCTCCCAAGTTCCCTTACGCAATATGGAGCAGGCGGTTGGCGTTCTCGAAGAAGACGAGGTTTCGCAGCTCTGGGTCTCCCTCCGTGGCTATCATCACTTGCTCGACCTGACGCTTGTAGCTTCCGAACGGATAGTCGGTGCCGAACATGATCCTCTTGCGTCCGAATAGCTCGATCATAAGCTCGATGTCCTCGTGCGACCTAAACGACGTGTCGGCATACACGTTGTCGAGTCCCTGGGACAATTTTGCGAGCCGCTCGATGTTGCCCGCCGCGGTTCCACCACAATGAGCTGCGACGAAGTTGATTTCAGGATGGCGCCTCGCGCATTCGACCAGATGGGCGAGGTCGCCGAACTCGGGCGTGGCGTACTGGTCGTTGATTTCGGGGTAGTAGTACAACCCGGCTCCGCAATGTGATGTCACGGGCTTTCCCGTCTTCGCCCAGTAGTTCAGCGCTTCTTCGGTCAGGGGATCGTCGAGAGCTCGCTTGCTCAAAATCGGGTGGAGCTTGAGGGCATAGGCACCCTTCTCGGAATCTTCGAGCAGCTTTTTCCCGGCGTCCTTGCCGAGTCGGTAGTCGATGCAGGTGAATGGGATGCACCGCGGCTCGACCATATGGGCGACCTCGTAATCTTCGAACGACAAGGCTGGCATGATCGGCAGCACGCAGATGTAGTCGATGCCGCATTCGTCCATTTCGCGCTGCATGTTCTCGAGCGTGTTCGTCCGACAGCGCTCATGGTTCACGTCGATGAACTCGTGAAGCGCCTCGTCGGTGTTCTCGGTGATAAACGGCCCTTTGAACCCGCGCTCTTCCCTGACGGTGAACGGGTCGGGCATGTCGGCGGGCTTGAGGCCCAACTTGTAGATGACGTTGTGCGCATCCTTGAATATGTCGCCGAGATGCGCGTGAAAATCGATGATGGGTTGATCCTTCATTATGTCCTCCATCTGAAACGGCTGGTGATAGTCGCTTTACGCAACGCTGCCGCGGCAGGCACCGTGAAAGGTGGCTGTAGTGGCTCAGAAAGAGGCGGACATGGTGCACTTGCAGAATGCATCATAATCCCCACAGGTGGTATGCGTGAAATTCGATTTACGGCACTTGCTCATTCGGAATGGCCTTGCTTGCTTTCGCAGTTCGAATGAATAGCATTCGATTCAGGAATAACGCTTCTTGAATAAAGAGGCAGAAGCAGGCATCTCATTCGAATGCGCTATGCTATGCACATGCGAAATCGCGCAACAGGGGGAGGGCGACTATGCTGAACGCCAACTACATTATCGAGTTCACGGAGCTTGCGAAGCGGCTCAACTACACGGAGACGGCGCGTGCGCTCAATATGAGTCAGCCGTCCCTGAGCAAGCACATCAGCCAGTTCGAGAAAGACCTCAAACTCGAGCTGTTCAAGCGCGATGGCAATACGCTGCGCTTGACGAAGAGCGGCGCCGAATTGCTCCCTCTGGCGTATCGCGCGATCGAGGCGATGGAGGAGCTCGATAGCAAGGCGCACTATCTGCGGCGACACCCGCCTGCCCACCTATCGATTAGTGGCCTGACGGACGAAGGGCCTTCAACGGAGGTTCTTGGTTTTCTCATCTCGCTACTCAACAGCGAATATGGCGCGAATTGCCTTGAGGTGAAGCGTCGATACAACAAAAACCCGGCCGAGATGCTTGAATCGGGAGACGTCGATATTGTGTTCGACCCCGCCCCGATCGACGAGGTGGCGGACGATGGCAGCGTCGAGGTGCTGCGAGTTGCGGACTTGAAGCTGACCGTAATCGTCGATGCGGGGAATCCGTTAGCGTCGAAAGACCGAATCGGAGTTAGCGACCTTAAGAAATCGACCTTCGTCAAGTACGAGGGAATCTATCTGAGCAGGTCATGGTGCTATATCGAGGAAGCGTTCGAGCGGCATGGTTTCACTCCGAAAACCCGTTCGTGCCTCTGCTCAAGCATTCCCGAGCTGTTCGCCTTGTGCGCTGGCCTTGGTGACATGGTGCTTGTCGTGGGGTCGAACTTCGGCGCGAGAATTCCCGAGGGAATCAAGCCCTTCTGCCGCGTGGTCGATGTGGAGGATGAAGACTTCTGCATGCCATTGCAGCTCATGTACCGGAAGGATAACGACAACCCGGTTCTGGCGGAGCTTGTCGCGCGCATCGAAGCGATGCCGAATCCCCCGTTGAGGTTCGAGTAGGGTCGGCTGCGTGAAGGCTGCCTGCGCGAAAAAGGGGAGCCTGCAATGTGAGGCTCCCCCGATGTCGGGCTAATTGTCTTGCAGCGAAAATTCGCAGATGGCGCGATTTCTTAGGTAACGCGGCTTTCCAAGTTGGAGCATAGGCCCCTAAACTTCGTGCCCGGGTTGTTTACTGCTTTTTGGTCTTCTCCGCGATTAGCTGCTTGCCGCCGAGGATGAAGAAGAACAGGAATGGCAGGAGCATGCCGCATGCCATGAGCGGAAGCGCGATGGGAAGCTTCGACCAATTCGGAATAGCAAGCGGGCAGATGATGCAAAGCGCGAATAGTATAACGACGATGCACATCATGATAGCGAATGGGACGGTGCCCGAGTCGCTGCTTCCGCTGTTCTCGCTGGTGAGCGTATCGAGCGATTTCCCGTAGGTGTCGCGCACGAAGACGAGCGTGCAGATGAGGCCGAGCGCGAAGGGGATGATCAGGGTGAGCACGACGCTTGACCAGTTGGTCGTCCCGCCTGTCTGGAAGATTGCCATCGTGGCGATGCCGCCAAGAACGATGGAGGAAGCCGACCCGCCGAAGCGCGCGAACGCCTGGCACCACGCGGTGCCCGTGTTGCGTATGGCCGTCGGATACTGCTCGGGCATAAGCGGGTAGATGGCCGAGATGGCGAAGTTGAGCGCGAACCCGAAGGCGAGCATGAGCACGGCGCAGATGATGAAGCTATCGGGCGTCACGAACAGCGAGCAGGCGATGATGACGACGATGCAGAGAATCCAGGCGAAGATGAGGCATTTCTTCCTGCCCATCGTATCGGAAACGTATCCGACAAGGCAGTTCGAGATGATTGCCGCGACGTTGTTCCAGGTCTGCAAGGCGACGGCGTCGGAGGCGGAGTAACCGATGCACTTGAACCAGGTCGGAAGCCAGGCGTTCATGCCGTATACGCAGAACTGGCCAACGAAGCAGACGGTCCAGATGGCGCTCGTGCCGACGATGAACTTCTTCGAGAAGAGCACGTTCGGGGTGGTCTTCTCGGGGCGAGGTGGGATGATGATCGCGTTCGGATCCCTCTTAGTCGAGGTGCCGATGGACTTCTTCTCGAACTCGGCGAGGACTTCGATGGCCTTCTCGGTCTGCCCGGTGTTGGCGTACCAGTGTGCGGTCTCGCGCATGGCGAATGCGAGGAAAATCGCGTACAGGACGGGGATGCCGCCGATCAGGTAGCAAAGGCGCCAGTTGGAGAACATCGTGGCGGTTGTGCCGTCGGCGTTCGTGTAGGTCACCATCTCGGTGAAGCCGCCCAGAAGCGGGGTCGTGGCGTTGCAGATGGGGTTGGCGACAAGGCCCGCGATAACCCAGCCGCCGACCATGCAGGCGCCGCCGCAGGTGATGAAGAAGCCGCGACGGTTCGAGGGCATGACCTCGGAAAAGACCGTGTACACGACGGGGATGCAGGAGCCGACGCCTAGGCCCGCGATCAGGCGGAACGCTGCGAACATGGTAAGGTCGCTTGCGAATGCCTGGGGGAGCGTGAAGACTCCGTAGAAGGCAACGGCACCGATGAGGACCTTCTTCCGTCCGATTTTGTCGGAAAGGATGCCGCCGAATGCGCCGCCGATGACCATGCCGAGCAGGCCCCATGTGGTAAGCGACCCCATGAGCGCTCCCGGGTTCGGGTCGTTCGGCCAAAACGTGTGGGCGACGAATAGGTTTGTCGAGTTGATGATCATGAAATCATAACCATCGAGCACCTGGGCGAGCGATAGGATGATAAAGAGAACCCAGGAATGCTTGGTGATTCCGAAAGAGTCGATGACTTCGGAAATCGTGAACTGCTTTTCGTTCATTGTTCCCCCTCCCCCTCAAGAACATCAAGGTGAAGTCATATGTTGGCGAAAAAGATTGCAAGTGCTTTGTCCGCCGTGGAGCGACGAGCCTCTCCCTTCTCCCTTCTGCTCGCCGCCTCATGGAAGCTAGTCTATTCCGATGAGGGGACATAAGAAAAATCGCACTTTTTCAAGAAGCATATTCCCGAAATAAAAGGGAGCTATTCGATTTTTTTGAAGGGGAAGGAGCCCACACAAGCGAGGCATCGGGAATGAAACTCTGCAAATGGGCGGAGGGAGAGAGTGCATTGATTTGCTTCTCAATGCCTTTTTGATGACGCGCGCATCCTGTTTTTCGGGTGACAGGATCATCGCAAAACTGATTCGATGTAATGCGCCCCAGATAAAAAAGTTCGGCGCACCGATAAGCCGATGCGCCGAACGAGGGTAAGTGCATGCTTTACGAAGATGCTTCATCGGGTAAGGACCAGTTACCTGTCTTGAAGCAATTCCGATGTCACTACGGCACGAAAATCACAACTTTCTCTCCGATTTCGTCCGCGCGCTTCGACAGCTCCTCAAGGGTTCCGTACTCCATCACCTTCGCCTGGCAAGTTTGAACGCAGTTCGGGAGCTTGCCTTGAGCTGTCCTCTCTGCACACAGGTCGCAAAGCTCGGTTGGGTGGGGGATATAGTCCCAATGCCATTCGCCATCAGGCAGCTTCCAGGGGCCATCCTCCGACAGCTTGATTCCCCATTTCCCGAGGGGGATGTCGTGCTCGTTTTTGCAGGCCATCTCGCATGAATGGCATCCCGAACAATACTTGTAGTTGATGAGCAGGCCGTTTTTCATGGTGAATCACCCCTTTCTATTTGTTGCCGTCATCGTCGTTGGCATCGGTCACCTTGTAGATATTGCAGATGTTGCACTTGAAGGTGTTTCCGAACCCGAGTTTGCCGATGACCTTATGCGGCATGATCATATTGATGTTGGATTGGCGGAAGCCGAACAGGTTGGGCTCTTCGCCATCTTGCTCGGGGAACCACCATCCATGGTGAGCGTGGATAACTCGTTCGTCGATGCCCTCGGTCAGATGAGCAACCTCTTTGACTCGTCCATTCTGGTTCTCGATCCATACCCAGTCTCCCTCGACGATGCCGAGTCTCTCGGCAACCTTCGGGTTCATCTCGACGGTGGGCCACTGGTCGATTTCGCGGAGGCGCTTGATCTGGCGATGCTCTGAATGGAAAGAGGTGTACTTACGGCCGCCCGTCGTTAAGACGAAGGGATATTTCTCGCAAAGCTCTGGAGTGCTTATGGGGCTGAAAGGCGGCTCCTGGTAGTAGGGCAAGGGGTCGTCTCCGTATTTCGCGTACATCGTGGACCAGAGTTCGATGCGGCCGGTGGGGGTCATGTAACCCATCTCTCCATCGGGGCGCATGAGCCCCTTCGCGCATTTGCGGTAAATCTCCTCAGGCTGGATGATGCCCTTCTCGCGGAATTCCTCCCAGGTCATATCGTCCGGGATGCGGATTTTTGCGAGGTAATCATCTTCGTCTTTGAATTGGCTCCAGTAGTCGGGGAACATGCGTCGGCCGATTTCCATCATGAAGCCCAGGTCGCTTACGCCCTCGACGACGTCGATTGCCTTGTTGCAGGCGCCGTTAAAAGCGACGTTGAAGCCGTAGTGAGACTCAACTAAGGTGTCGTGTTCCGCCCATGTCTTCAAGGGGAAGATGAGGTCGCAAAGAGCCATCGTTGTTGGATTCTGGAACAGTTCGGTGGCGACGCAGAACTCGAAGCTTTCCTTCATGGCGTTGAGCCATCGCTCGGGAGCTGCGCTGATGGCACCGCCAACGACGTTCGAGCTCTGGAACACGCCCATGCGCAGGCGATACGGCTTCTGCGTTTCAAGCGTGTCGAGGACGCTGTCCGGATGATTTGTCGACATCAGCTGGCACACGAAGGGGAACTCCTCGGCGCCGATGCGCTTTGCAAATAGCTCTTCGGTGACGGTTCCCGCCTCCATGGCGCGGTTGATCATGTCGACATTCGTGTCGTCATCGATGGGGAGTCCGAGCGTGTTGCCGCCAGGAACATCGAGATTATCGGTAATCGCCATAAGCGAGAGAAGGGCCTGGCCGACCTGAATGCCGTTGGGGTTCTGGTCAACCGAGAGCCCCCAACCGATAGCGCTGTGCTTGCCCGTCGCGTATTTTCGTGCAGCATCGACGATGAGTTCTTCGGGTACCCAGGTGATCTCCGCGACCTTCGAGGGAGGATATTCCTGGACTCGCTCCTTAAGCTCATCGAAACCGTAGCACCACTTATCGACGGCGTCATGGTCGTAAAGATCCTCGTTGATGATTACGTTGAGGAGTCCGAGTGCGAGCGCCGCATCGGTGCCAGGACGAAGTTGCAGGTTGATCTCGGCTCGCGTGGAAAGCCAGTTGATGCGGGGATCAACGCAGATGAGCTTCGTGCCGTAGTCCTTCATGAGGTCGATAACAGCATGACCCCAGAAACCGTCTGCGTTCGATTTCAGAGGCTCTTTGCCCCAGAGCATGATATATTTCGGCGCTTCCCAACCTGGGTGGTCGTAACGGTCGGGATAACGTGCTGCGTAGTCGATTTCGGGATAGCCACCGCCCATGAGGTACGCCATTGAGGAGACGCGCGGCGCGTAGCATGCCCAACCGCTCTGCGCATAGCATGCGTTCGGTGTACCGAACCCCATGAATGCTAGTTCATTGTGATAAACGGTTGCCTCGCGTCCGGTTCCGCAGAAGACGACGATTGATTCGGGGCCGTACTTCTCTGTGAAATAGCGAGTCTTCTCTTCGAGGATGTTGAATGCTTCGTCGAGCGAGATCTCTTCCCATTTGTCCTTGCCGCGATCCTCGGGGGCGCGCTTCAAGGGCTTGTAGATGCGATCGGGATGATAGATGACATCCTTGATGGCGAGGCAGCGTGGGCACAGGGCTCCTCTTGTGACCGGATGCTCGGGATCCCCCTCTACACTTACCAGCTTCCCGTCTTTTACATGAAGCTGCAAGCCGCACCCAACGGGATGGCATCCTGGGGGAGACCATGCGCAGGTGCGAAAGATCGTCTCTCCGTTTTCCTCCCGTTTCCATGGTTTGCTCATGACCGAGTCCTCCTTTTCTCGTCTAGCCAGCTTGCCGGGCTCTTGTTCTTGGCAAGTGCCTAACTGGTACTTAGAAGATAATCCCAGGTGATACTGATGGACAATCGACAACAGAGCGGACTCGACAAGTGCCACTGGACACTTTTTTGCTCATGACCAGCAGTGCTGCATGCTGTTAAAGATATGAGCAGGCTAGGAATCGGAGCAAAACCTATACTCGGTTTTGTTGAGGAAAGTGCGAGGATGGTGGTTGGTGATGTCCACTTCAATGCATGTATGCAATCCATATTGCGGTCGTTGCAAGCCTCCGAAAGAGCCTCTGCTCGTGTGCGAGCATTGCGGATGCATAAACGATCCCGAGCTCGGAGAGTTCGGTATGTGTAAGAAATGCGGGGAGGCGCTTCCCCCGCGGCAGATTCCGGAGCCAATTTTTTGTTTGAAAATAGAGGAGATGTGCGCTCGTCCCTGCGGTCTCGGATCAAAGCGTCCTCGAATTAAGGCTCAAGCTTGTCGCTACCACACGCCTTTGCCCTGATAATAATCGCAAACGATAACGGCGAAGCAAAGCGCTGAGCGTGGCATGGCGCAACCAGCTGCGTGCGAGAGTCCTCGTAGAAAAGAAAAACCGGCCAGAGTATCTGGCCGGTTTTTGTGGAGTGAGCGGGCGACATGGCATTTCGCTCGCGTTCGAAGGGACGCGCGTCTAAGGCTCGTCGTTTCTTTGCGCTCGAGCAACGCGCAGTTGGCAGGCTGACAAAACTATTTCGTTTCCTGCTTGTGTATTTTGCCCTTAAGGCCAAGTTCGGGAATTGCGAACACGAACACTGCGCCAGCAAGCAATACGCACACGCTGAGGAGCATGAAGAACATGACCATATTTCCTCCGCAGAGCGGCGCGATTACGAAAGACGGGATAATGAACGCGGACAAGTTTTGGAAGAATGTCTGGATGCCGCCAGCCGTGCCCATGTGCACTGGCTTGATGGTGGGAATCATGCCGACGGAGCCTTTGATGATTCCGATGTTGCCCCAAACGATGAAAGCGCCGAGGAGCATCAAGGGTAATGTTGCGCCCGAGACAGGGAGCCACCATGCAACCATCAGCAGCCCTGCCCCGAGGAATGCCATCACGCCAAAAACTGGCTTCATACGTTGCAGCTTGTCTGCAATAGGGCCGCAAACCCAGTTAGATGGCATGCCGGCCAGGTTGATAAACGATGCCCACGCAGCTGCTGTAGCAGGGTCGATTCCCTTCTCTGCCAAGCCTGCGGGGATGTTGCCGGCATAGGCGGCAGAAGAAGCCATGGAGAGCATCATGACAACCGATACCAGCAGTAGCGTTTTGTTGCTGAAGCATGCCTTGACTGCGGTAATCGAATAGGAATCTTTCATGATCTCGGCGTCCTTCGGCATTCGGGCTAGTACGAACCAGAGAACGGTTGCAACCACAAGGACGATGGCACTGCAGATCCACGTTGCGCGAAGGTCGGTTATGTTTGCAGAGGCATACGCCATCATGCCGGTAACGCCGATGCCTGCGCCTGAGACGTAGAGAGTCATACCAGTCGTGATCTTCGTCCCGAACCAGGCACGAAGGAACTTCACTGAGTTGGAATTCATTCCCGCAAGGCCCATGCCAATGAAGAAGCAGGAAGCATAGAGCATTGCAAAGCTATCGGGTGTATCGCAGAAGATCCTGGCAATGCCGGCGATCGATGCGATGATCATGCCGATTCCCAAAATCTTCACGACGCCGAATTTGTCGGCTAAAATCCCCATAGGAATTGAGAATAGGGCGCCTGTTAAAAAGCCAATAAGCGTAAGCTGCACAAAAGCGCCCTGGTCGATCCCCCAGTCTCCGATGATCGTTGCAGAAAATGCGCCTGGAACAGCAACTGCACCCATCAACGAAGCGTGCATCAATCCGATGCAGATGACCGCCACCCACCGATATGGTGATAGCTTTTGCTGATTAGTCATCTTTTTCGGCTCAGCTGATGTACTCATACAATTCCCCTTTACCTTGTTTCCCCATCGGCGTTTACCGACCTTGATTTGCACTCTACGGCGCGCGACGTAGGGAGGGATAGGTGCATTATCTCCTAGATGAGCAGCGTATTTTTTCAAGTGGATTTAGATGTCTAGAGGTTCTGAACAATTATATGGTTTTGTTTATCGCGTGAGCTCCTGCATAAGTGTTTTGCTCATAGCAGTCACCGCTGTGGAGAAAAAAGTATTAACCGAGGAAAGGGGCTTTCGTGGAAAAGAGCGCAAAAAGGCAAGCTGCTCCAAAAGGTGCGCGACCTGGTGTTCGCGCTTATCAGAACACCGTTCTTGTCAGTCTAGTAATTCTCCTGATTGGACTTGCGGCTGCCTGCACTCAGTACAAAGCCTCTACGATTCTGACCGCTATAGCGCCGATGTTTGATTTGGCGAATGGCGGTGCATCGTGGATCATGTCCATATTCACGTTTGTCGGCATCTTCGTCGCGCTTCCTTCCGGGAAGGTGGCGCAGCAATTTGGATTTAAGAAAGCGATTCTCATCTCCGTCGCCATTCTTGTTGCTGGATCGCTGATCGGGCTTCTTTCGAATCATAACGGGGCAGTACTCATTATTTCTCGTGGCATAGAGGGTGCGGCGCTTACGTGCATTACCGCCTGTGCTCCTATTGCAATCAAGCAGTGCGTGCCGCCTGAGAAGATGGGCATTGCGAATGGGATATGGGGATGTTGGGGAAATGGAGGAGCCGTAATCGCTTGCGTGCTTACTCCGCAGATCTTTGAAGCTGCGGGTTTCGAGGGCGTTTGGATTGTCTTTGCGATTGTCTCTGCGATTGCGGCTGTTCTTTTCGCGATCTATATTAAGACGCCTTTGCGGGAAGTTGGGCTTACCGAGGCATATGAAGAAGCGGCGGGGCTCGCCGGGAAAAGTTCCTATCGAGAATTTGCCAAGCGTGACAATTTTTTGCTTCTTATAGCATTCGTCTGCATGAATCTCATCATGCTTGCATTGCTCGGCCTCTTACCCTCGATTCTCCAGCTTCCTGAAAAGGGTTTTAGCATGTCGCTAGCTGGCTTTGCCACGACGCTCGCCTCGCTTCTCGCGCTGGTCTCTTGCCCGTTCTTTGGATTTCTCGCTGACAAGATGGGGCGTATTAAGCCGCTGCTTGTCACAACTCTCGTAGTGCTTGGCCCGTGTCTATTTATTATGTATACGCAAACAGGAACATTATTCTGGATTGCGGTTTGCATCCTCGGCCTCATTGGATTTGGCTGCACGGGATTGTTCATTGCTGGGTGGATGCAGCTCATGCCTCGATCTGAAGCAGTTGCGAAAGGCATGGGCCTTCTAACCTTTGTTCAGTGCGTCGGCCAGTTTCTCGGCACCTTTTTTGTGCAGCTTCTGTTGGGCCCTTCGTATGGAAACTACTTTGTAGCGGGCATCGTTTTGATGGTTATTGGGTTTTTGGGGACTGCGGCAATTTTGATTTCTCGACTCAAGTAGCGGCGGGTATATAAGCGCCCCCCTTTGTGTCGTCTCTCTTTCGCCTTGATGCTTTTTGCTGTACGATGACTAAAAGGGTGATACTGAGGGGGAAGTTATGGCCTTTCAAGACGACGATTTATCTGCGTACGAAAATCACTTCTCGGGGTCTTTCCACACAAAGGCAAGAATCGTGAAGGCTTTTGACGATTTATGCAAGGAAAAGCCTTACGACAAAATAAAGATCGAGGACATCGTAGCTGCGACGGGGCTTAGTCGTTCGGGGTTTTATTACCACTTTCAGGATAAGAATGACATCCTTATCTGGCTTTCATGCCAGAGCTATAGTGCTGGTCTCAAGGAAACGGGGCGAACTCTTACTTGGCATGAGGCCCACCGAAGAACAACCTGTTATTTTATGAAGTTCAAGGCTTTGTTTGTGGCAGGGGCGAGTTGTCGGGAATATCGAGGTGGACAACCCTTTTTTGTTCGTTGGCGGCAGAGACAGCTTACGGAAACCATGCTCTCTTATCAGCAAAAAGAGATTACGCCTTTAATCAAGTTCCAAATTGAGGCAGTCCCTTACGTCGAGATTGCAATGGCTCAGAAATTCATGCAGGGAGAGCTCGGAATTAGCCTCGACGAGTATTGCGAGATGATCGTAAGCCTTGTCCCCCGAGAACTGTATGAGGCGTTAGCTGTTCCGGCTACTCCTGCTCCATCGGGTGACTCCATGTTTCTGTTCTAGGTTGGCATCGCAGCCTGTTTTCTCCATGGGAGACTGCGGGATTATAATGCGATGTCGTATGCACTGAGCGGTATAGTAAATGGAAATTCCGAATACTTCTCGCATGAAAATCCGAATATTGGGTGGGGGAAATTTCGAATGAAACTAACAGGAAAATCCGAAGATTTTTAACAGGAAAATCCGAATCGACACACTCAGGGCGCCCGAAAGACGCTAGACTCTCATCAATGTTGCGAGTGAGGGAAAGGCGCTATGGGAGCGAACTTCGAAAAGCCTGAGGGATATATGCCGCGCGTTGCCGACGCGCAAATCGAGCGGTACCTGAAGGCGTTTGGGGCTGTTGAGATAGCGGGGACAAAGTGGTGCGGCAAGACGTGGTCTGCCCTCATGCACGGAGCCTCGGTTTCCTATGTTGACGAGCATTTAGATTTGGCTCGCGCCGACCCGTCCATGATGCTGATGGGGGCTCGCCCTCATGTAATCGACGAATGGCAGCGCGTCCCCGCCATCTGGGATTGCGTCCGCCATGAGGTCGACCGGGCGCGCGGAACGCGCGGCGCTTTCATACTTACAGGGTCCTCGACGCCCGCAGCCTGCCAGGGCGAGCAGGGGCCCGCGCATAGCGGCGCTGGGCGGATTGGCCGCGTTCGCATGAGCCCCATGAGCTTGTTCGAGTCCGGGGAATCGAGCGGGCAGGTCAGCCTTTCGGGTTTGTTCGCTGGTGAATTCACGCCGTGCGTTGCCGAGCGCGACACAGTGGGGCTTGTCGAAGCTGCCTGTCGAGGCGGCTGGCCGGAGGCCGTCGACATGGAAGTCGACGCAGCGCAGCTTATTGCCCGCGAGTACGTTACGGCGGCGCTTGGCGTGAGCGTTCCTGCGCTCGGCCTCGATCCCGATATCGCTCGCAGGCTCGCCGCCTCCCTCGCGCGGAACCTGGGGCAAGCTGCAACGTATAAGACGATAATCACCGACATGTTCGGCGCCGAGGAGAGCCCGCTCAGCGTGATCGACGAGGGGCGGGTGCGCGTCTATCTCGATGCGCTCAAGGGTATGTACATCGTGGAGGAGGTTCCCGGATGGGCGCCTCCCGCCCGCGACAGGAAGCGCTTCGCGACGAAGCCCAAGCGCTATCTTGCCGACCCGAGCCTTGCCTGTGCGCTGCTCGGCATGTCGCCTGCTGCGCTCCTTGACGATTGGCAGACGTTCGGGCTGGTGTTCGAGAACATGGCGGTGCGCGATCTGTCGGTTTACGCCCGGGCGCTCGATTTGCTCGATGACGTGCCCGTTCGCTACTACCGCGATGACTCGGGGGTTGAGGCTGACGCCATCGTGCAGCTCGCCGACGGTCGTTGGGCGGCTTTCGAGTTCAAGGTCAGCGAGGACAAGGTGGAAAGGGGGGTCGCGAGCCTTGAGCGCATGCGCCGCAAGGTGTGCGAAAACCCCCGCTCGCAAACGAGGCCTCCCGAGTTCATGGCGGTGATTACGGGAGTGGGCGAGTACGCCCGCGAAGTGGCCGAGGGAATCGTTGTGGTGCCGATTCGCCTCCTTGGGAAGTAGGAGAAGCGGCACCGCGAAGTGCTCCGTGAGCTGCCAACGTGAAGCCGGTTGTTGTCCGAATGAACGCCACAAAAGCT
>NZ_CAKTTZ010000018.1 GCF_934617235.1 uncultured Ellagibacter sp.
CCCGGGGGAGGGTTCCCCGGGCCGCGGCCTTTTTTCGTTAAATGCAAGTGCTTTGCGATTTCAATCAGAGCCGTAGGAGTTTTCCGCATCTTCGTTTCTCCGGCTGCACGAAATCTATCTTGTTGTCGAGTGTCTTGATTTGAGCCTGTCTTCGAGCAGGCGTTTTGCTTTGCTTTAGCGAACTTATGGGATAGAGGCGTTCATGCGAAAAATGTCGCTGCCGGAATTGGCGCGACGCGTTTCTTCTCATATGATATACGTGAAAATTCTGTCGCAATGACTTATTTAAGGCTTGCTTACTAATCTTTCCTTGAAGGTTTTGCCTCGTTGCGCTAGGATAACACCAGTTTGATGCAATTTTTGCGTTGCCTATCTTTTGTATTCGTTCATTACTTCTTTTATTCTTCGGTGATTATTGTGCATAAGCACATTCTCATATCTTAATTCCCTATCTGAGGAGGACCCGTGAAGTTCTTTCTTGACACCGCTGACCTTGCGGAAATCGAGGAGGCTGCAAGCTGGGGCGCCCTTGCCGGCGTCACGACGAACCCGTCGCTGTATGCGCGCATCGGTGGAAAGCTCGATGATTTCCACAACCATATCAAGCGCATCTGCGACATCGTTGGTCCGGATTGCCCTGTTTCGGCTGAGTCGGTGGCTATGCAGCGCGACGAGATTGTCGCTGATGGCCGCGAGCTCGCTGCGATCGCGCCGAACGTCGTCGTGAAGATTCCGACCATGGTCGAGGGCCTTGCCGCCACCCATACCCTTGCTGCAGAGGGAATCCCAGTCAATATGACGCTTTGTTTCAGCGTTCCGCAGGCGCTTCTTGCGGCTCGTGCGGGCGCTCGCTACATTAGCCCCTTCATCGGTCGTTTCGACGATATCTCCGAGGACGGCCTTGAGCAGGTTGCCAATATCGTGACGGCAATTAACAATTACGACTTTACCGGCAATACGGTTAACGGGGAACAGGTCGAGATTATCGCGGCTTCTATTCGCTCTGCGAATCACGTTACCCAAGCCGCGCTTATGGGCGCCGACATTGCGACGGTTCCTTTCGGCGTTCTCAAGAAGATGGTGCAGCATCCGCTGACTGACCGCGGCCTCGATTCCTTCCTTAAGGACTGGGAGAAAGTGCAGCAGGCATAAATTATGAGCGAAAATGAAGTAGCGGAGACCCAAGCGGCTCGCGCGCCCGAAGCTTCCGAAGCTCCGAAAAAGTCTGCCGCCAAATCGGACTCCGCTTCCCCCGTGAAGCGCGGCCCCGGTCGCCCACGGAAGGTGAAGGCTGAGACCAGCGAGTCGGCTGCAGAGGCAAAGCCGAAGCGCGGCCCTGGTCGGCCCCGTAAGACACCGGTTGCGGCTGAGGCCGCGGCGGATGCTGTTCAGTCGTCTGCTTCGGCTCCTGTTGAGGAGAAGCCGAAGCGTCGTCCTGGTCGCCCGCGGAAGAACCCTCTTCCCGAGGCTGTTGAGGGCGAGCCGAAGGTGAAGGCTGCGCCGACGACTGACAAGAAGACCGTTGAGCCTTCGGCAAACAGCGGCGGCGAATCGGGCAAGTCTCAACCTCGTGGTTCGAAGGCGGCTAAATCTACAGCGCGTGCTGTGCGTTCTGCGAAAGCGGCGGCTCGCGACGAGGAATCACCCAAGCCCGAGTCTCGCGCAGCTGAAGAGGGCGAGGCGCACTCTGCTGAGGCGGAGTCCGCTAAGCCTGCTGACGGCGCCTCCAAGCACGCTGGCGATTCAAAGCAAGATGCCGACGTTAAGCATTCCGCTGAGTCTTCTGCCGACGCTTCCCCAAAGGAGCCTTCTTCTTCCTCGAAGACTACGGTTCATGTACGTCGTTCTCGCGGGGAGCAGGGTTCATCGAACGATCAAAAGCAATCTGGTAAGAACTATTCCGGATACAACAAAGATCGCAACAATAATCAAAAGCAGTACCAGCAAAAGCATGGCAACGACCGCAAACAGCGTCGTGGTCGCAATCAGCA
This sequence comes from uncultured Ellagibacter sp., assembly GCF_934617235.1. Lineage (GTDB taxonomy): Bacteria > Actinomycetota > Coriobacteriia > Coriobacteriales > Eggerthellaceae > Ellagibacter. The sequence continues at coordinate 1,992 of NZ_CAKTTZ010000018.1, forward strand.
GAATCGCGAAATCACCCCGAGCGTGAATCGCGAGGAGCTTGCCGCTCTCAAAGTTGCGGAGCTGCGTGCAAAAGCTGCCGAGCTTGAGTTGGATGTGACGGGTCTTAAGAAGGCTGAGCTTGTCGATGCGGTGTACGAGGCGACCGTAAAGGCCGAGGGTTTTATCGAAGTCACTGGCATTCTCGATATCATGCCTGACGGATACGGTTTTCTGCGTACGCAAGGGTATCTCCCCAGCGAGACGGACGCCTACGTGGGACTCTCCATGATTCGCCGCAACGGATTGCGCAAGGGTGACATGGTGTGCGGGCAGACGCGCCCGGCGCGCGAGAACGAGAAGTTCGCGGCGATTCAGAAGCTCATCTCGGTCAACGGCAAGACGCCCGAAGAGGGGTCGAAGCGCCCCAAATTTTCTGACCTCACGCCTGTCTATCCTGACGAGCGCCTGATCATGGAGCATGGCAAGAACACGATCACCGCTCGCGTGATCGATCTTGCGGCTCCGATCGGCAAAGGCCAGCGTGGCCTTATCGTGTCGCCCCCGAAGGCGGGCAAGACGACCATCTTGAAGGACATCGCGGCGTCTATCACGGCAAACAATCCTGAGGTTCACCTGATGTGCCTGCTTGTCGATGAGCGCCCCGAAGAAGTCACCGATATGGAGCGCTCGGTTCGCGGCGAGGTGGTTTCCTCAACGTTCGATATGCCGTGCGAAAACCACATCGCTGTGTCGGAGCTTGTTATCGAACGCGCGAAGCGTCTGGTGGAAATGGGCGAGGACGTCGTTATCCTGCTCGATTCTATTACGCGTCTTGCTCGCGCGTACAACCTTGCCCAGCCAGCTTCCGGGCGCATCCTTTCTGGTGGTGTTGACTCAACGGCGCTCTATCCGCCGAAGCGCTTCCTCGGCGCGGCTCGCAACATCGAAGGCGGCGGCAGCTTGACGATTCTCGCTTCTGCGCTCATCGATACCGGTTCGAAGATGGACGAGGTGATCTTCGAGGAATTCAAGGGCACGGGCAATATGGAGCTCAAGCTCGACCGCAACCTCGCCGATCGCAGAATCTTCCCGGCTATCGATCCGGTGACAAGCGGCACTCGCAAGGAAGATTTGCTCCTTGATCCGCAGGAGGCCCCGCTTATTTGGGCAGTTCGTCGTATTCTGTCGAATATGAACAACACGGAACGTGCGATGGACATGCTCATCAAGTCGCTCAAGCGCACCGAGACGAATCAGGAATTCCTCTTGCGCACGGCGAAAAAGGCGCAATCGACTCACGGGAAGGTGGAAGAAAGCATCGAGCTGTAGCGCGCTTTCTAACGTTGCCCCTGAATTTTCGATGCGCAAAGGGTTTTGCTTTATCAGTAGACGCGCCGGGCATGTTCGTCCGGCGCGTTTTTTCATAAGGTAGTATGGGACTAAAAGACGAGGAGGGAAGATGAACCAACAGCCTGATAGCACCCGACTGAATGGATTCTCCGACAACGCCAATGCCCAATATGCTCCTTACCAGGCGCAACCGACTGGCCAGCCCTATTGGCAGCAACCGACGTATGGGGCTCAGTATGCCGCCGCGATGCAACCGCAGAAGAAGAGCCGAGGCTGGATCGTCGCGCTTGTCGCGGTGGTGCTTCTGTTCGCCTTCCTGTTCGCGACGCTCGCATCGTGCAACAGCGTGATGATGGGGGCGAGCTCCTCGATGCTCGGAACAGGCACCCAAAGCGCAGTCGACTCGCTTTCCGAAGATGCCGTCGGCGTGATCACCATCGACGGAACGATCGCCTACGATGGCACCACGGCAAGCCCTGAGGGCTTGAAGGCTCAGCTCGATCGCGCGGAGAACAACCCGCACATCAAGGTGGTCGTCCTTCGCGTCAACTCGGGCGGAGGCACGGCGACCGCGGGCGAGGAAATGGCCTGCTACGTCGAAGGCTTCTCGAAGCCCATCGTCGTCTCGAGTGCTTCGATGAATGCTTCGGCGGCTTATGAGATCTCGTCTCAGGCGGACTATATCTTCACCGCGAAGACTACCGCCATCGGCGCTATTGGAACCGCTATGCAGGTGACCGACCTTTCGGGTCTGCTCGACAAGCTTGGCATTACAATAGAGAACATCACGTCGGCCGATAGTAAGGATTCGAGCTACGGAACCCGCCCGCTCACCGAAGAGGAGCGCGAGTATTACCAGAGCATGGTCGATGTGATCAACGAGACGTTCATGGAGACCGTCGCGTCGGGTCGCTCGCTGTCGATGGAGCAGGTTCGCGCCCTTGCCACGGGGCTTACTTACACCGGCATTGAAGCGGTCCAAAACGGCCTCGCGGACGAGATCGGCACGAGGGAAGACGCCATCGCGAAGGCAGCGGAGCTTGCCGGCATGCGCACCTATGCGGTCGTGAGCCTCGAGCCCGATTCCGACGACCTGTCCGATCTTGTCGGCCTGCTTTCGAGCAGCAAGATGTCGAACGAAGATGTGATCGAAAGATTGAAGGAGCTTAACGGCAATGGCCCACAGCACTAATGAGAACCCGGTCGAATGGCCTGCGCGCGCGGTAGTCACCGCGGGCATGCCCTACGGCAACAAGCCGCTGCATTTCGGCCATGTCGGCGGGGTGTTCGTCCCAGCCGATGCGTTCGCGCGCTTTTTGCGGGACCGCATCGGCAAGGATAACGTCCGCTTCGTTTCCGGAACCGACTGCTTCGGCTCCCCGATCAACGAGGGCTATCGAAAGCTCGTCGAGGCGGGGGAGTTCGACGGGAGCATCTCCGACTACGTGATGCGCAACCATGAGCGCCAGGCGAACACGCTGCGCTCCTACGGCATCAGTCTCTCCATTTACGATGGCTCGGGAATCGGCCATGCGGGCGAGGTTCATCAGCGCGTTTCGGAGGCGTTCATCGAGAAGCTGTATGCGAACGGCTTTCTCCATAAGGAATCGACGCTTCAGTTCTACGACACCGAGGCCCAAACGTTCTTAAACGGTCGTCAGGTCGTGGGACATTGCCCGGTTCAGGGCTGCAAGTCGGAGCATGCGTATGCCGACGAGTGCGACCTGGGCCATCAGTACGACCCGGTCGACCTCATCGCGCCGAAATCGTCTGTCACGGGAACGGTGCCCGAGATGCGCCCGGTTGAGAACTGGTATTTCGACCTGCCCGCCTTCTCCGAGTTCTTGAAAAAACACGTGGAAGCGCTCAAGGCCGACCCCACCATTCGCGATGTTGTCCCGCAGACAATCGAGGAATTCCTCACGCCTCCGGTGGTTTACGTGAAAAACGAGGCTGAGGACGCTTATCGCGAGATTGCCTCAGAGCTGCCGAAGCACACTTTCCGCCCTGCGGAGAAGGGCAAGCAGAGCTTCGAGCTCGAATTCTCGTCCATCGAGGATCGCGACGCGGCGCGCCCTTTGCTCGCGCGGGCGAACATTCGCTTCCGCATGGGCAAGACGCTCGTTCCCTTCCGCATCACCGGCAACATCGAGTGGGGCGTGAAGGCTCCGGTTATCGAAGGCGTCGAGGGACTCACCGTGTGGTGCTGGCCTGAGTCGCTGTGGGCGCCGATCTCGTTTACCATGGCGGTGAACGATGAGCTCGGTCTTCCGCGTTCGAGCTGGCAGGAGTGGTGGTGCTCGGATGACGCGGAGGTATTCCAGTTCATCGGGCAGGACAACCTTTACTTCTACGGTGTTGCTCAGCCGGCGATGTGGGAGGCGCTCAATCCCGGGAACTTCTTCGGAGGCGAACAGTCCCCCGCGCTGCGCCAGACGACGCTCATCGCGAACCACCATTTGCTGCTCGGCAACAAGAAGGCATCGTCGTCGAGCGCGGTGAAGCCGCCCTCTGCCGACGAACTGCTTGATTACTACACGCCCGAACAGCTGCGTGCGCATTTCCTTGCACTCGGCCTCGATCAGAAGTCGGTCGGGTTCAAGCCCAAGCCCTTCGACCCCGATGAGTCGAAGCGCACCGATCCGCGCGTGGCCGACCCAGCGCTCAAGGAAGGGACGCTGCTCACCAACGTGTTCAACCGCCTGGCGCGCAGCTGCTTCTACGAGGCGCAGAAGAACTTCGATGGCATGATGCCGCTTTGCGCGATCAGCGAGGAAGTCGTCGCGCGCGCGCAGAAGGCGCTTCATACCTACGATGAGCTCATGCGCAAAGTCGAGCTGCACACGGTGATGTCGCTCATGGATGAGTTTATCCGCTACTCGAACAAGTACTGGACCGACGGCATCAGGGAGGCTGAGCTTTCCGGCGACGCCGATGCGCGTCGACAAGTGCTTGCGGACTCGTTCTATCTGCTGCGCATGTGCACGTTGCTCATGCACCCGATCGTGCCGTTTGGCTGTGAGAAGATCTGTCTGCAGATGAACTTCGATGCCGATGAGTTCTTCAGCTGGAATTACGACTTCGAGGGCATGGGCGAGCTGTGCGGCGCCGCCGAGCTTGACGAGGGGGCTCATCGCGTTCGCGAGCTTCCGCCGCGCTTCGACTTCTTCGAGAAGCACGAGAGCCAGATCAAGAAGAAGTAGCAGGTCGCTTGCGCTAGCAGGGTTGTGGCTTTGAGTGCGGGTGGAAGGGTTGCCTTTCCGCCCGCATTTTCTTTCGTTGCGAGCCCGCCGCGCGTCTCGTTTCGATGGGGCGGGAAGCTTGCTGCGCGAAAAATGACGTTTCCGTCCCGTCGCCTTTCTTCATAAGAAAACGCATTTTTGCTCTTGTCGAAGCCTAGGGAAGAGCGTTATAATTCAACGGTTTCTATATTACACATGCTTGTGCGACCCACGCCGCCAGTGGCCAACCGAAAAAGGCTGCGGTAGTTGGGGATGACCGCAGGCAGAGGATTAACGAATGGAGAAGAACATGACGAAAGTCAGCATTCAGTCGCTGCTCGATGCAGGCGCGCACTTCGGTCATCAGACCCGCCGCTGGAACCCCAAGATGAAGCCGTACATCTTCGGCCATCGCGGTGACATCTACATCATCGACCTCAAGCAGACCCTCATCGGTCTCGACCAGGCCTACACCTTCGCTTCCGAAACCGCCAAGAAGGGCGGCACCGTGCTGTTCGTCGGCACCAAGAAGCAGGCTCAGGAGCCGATCGCCGACGCTGCGAACCGCTGCGGTATGCCGTATGTGAACGCCCGTTGGCTTGGTGGCATGCTCACCAACTTCCAGACCATCCGCTCCCGCGTTGCCCGCATGGAGGAGCTCGAGGCCATGGATACCGACGGCCGCATGGCGTCGCTTCCCAAGAAGGAGCAGATCCTGCTGCACAAGGAGCTCGGCAAGCTGCAGACCAACCTCAACGGTATCCGCAACATGAAGCGCACCCCCGATGCCGTCTTCGTGATCGACACCAACCGCGAGGGCATCGCCATCCATGAGTGCAAGCGTCTCGGCATCCCCGTGATCGGCACGCTCGACACCAACTGCGATCCGGACGACGTCGAGTTCGGTATCCCGGCAAACGACGACGCTATCCGCTCCGTGCGTCTGCTCGCCGACTTCGTGGCCGACGCCGTTATCGCTGGCACGGGCGCTCCCGTGACCGCTGCCGAGATGGAAGCTGCCCCTGCTGAGGCTGCTCCCGCCGAGGAAGCTCCTGCCGCTGAATAGCGCAAACGTTTAGCTCCAGCCGCGCGCTCGAAAGGGGGCGCGGTGTTTTCATTCATCTTTCACTTGAGAGAAAGGAACATCCGTGGCTGCAATTACCGCTGCAATGGTCAAAGAGCTCCGCGAAATGACCGACGCCGGCATGATGGAGTGCAAGAAGGCGCTCGTCGAGGCCGATGGCGATATGGACAAGGCCGTTGACGTTCTTCGTACCCGTGGTTTGGCTGCTGCCGCCAAGAAGGTTGGCCGTGCCACCAACGAGGGCACCGTTATGGCCATCGTTTCCGACGACGCAACCAAGGGCGCTGTCGTCGAGCTCAACTGCGAGACCGACTTCGTTGGCATGAACGAGAAGTTCAAGGGCTACGCTGAGAAGATCGCCCGCGCCGCTATGGCTGCCAACGTTGAAGACATCGAGGCTCTGAAGGCTGTCGACGCTGAAGGCGAAACCGTCGAGGACGTGCTCACCGACGCCATCCACACGCTCGGCGAGAACATGAACCTCGCTCGTGCTGCCGTCGTCGAGGCTGGCGGCGTTGCCTCCTACATTCATGGCGGCGGCAAGATCGGCGTTCTCGTGACGTTCGACGTCGAGGGTATCGATCCGGCTTCCGACGAGTTCCAGCATTGCGGCCGCGACGTCGCCATGCAGGTTGCTGCTGCTTCTCCGGTTTCCGCTACCCGCGAGTCCGTTCCTGCTGAGGTTGTCGCGCACGAGATGGAGATCTACAAGGCTCAGGCTGCCGATTCCGGCAAGCCCGAGAACATCCAGGAGAAGATCGCCACTGGCCGTCTCGAGAAGTTCTACAAGGAGAACTGCCTCACCGAGCAGGCGTTCGTCAAGAACCCGGACCAGAGCGTGAGCGAATACGTCAACGAGGTCGCCAAGAACCTCGGCGGCACCATCAAGGTGTCCGGCTTCAAGCGTTTCATGCTCGGCGAATAGTCGACGCTCTTGCTGTTTCGGCACATTGGCGGGTTTCCGCTCTTGCGCCTGTAACCAAACGCTTTACTTGTGAAGGCTCGCCGCGTGCGGGCCTTCGCTTTTTATAATGGATGGACTGGAATGTTGTTAGTGCACGGTTTCGGGTCGATGGGGTCGGCCCGCCGTACGTCGTGATAGAAGGTGCTCTTCCATGGCAGAGGAAATCATCGTTGCGGGCAATGGCGTGCTGAAGGGGGACGTTCGCATTTCCGGCGCGAAGAATTCGGCGCTGAAGCTAATTGCCGCCTCGATTCTCGGACGGGGCAAAACGGTGCTCCACAATGTGCCGCGCATTTCCGATATCGAGATCATGTCCGAGGTTCTCATGCACCTCGGTGCTACGGTCGAGCGCGGCGCGGACCACTCGCTCTCCATCGACACCTCCACGGTCGACAAATATGAGGCTCCTTATAAGCTTGTTTCGAAGATGCGCGCGAGCATCTCGGTTCTCGGCCCGCTCATCGGGCGCTTTGGCGAGGCTCGCGTCGCTATGCCAGGCGGCTGCCAAATCGGCGCCCGCAAGATCGACATGCATCTTGTCGGGCTCGAGGCGCTGGGCGTGCATTTCGACAATGCCCACGGCGTCCTTCACGCGACGACGCCGAACGGCCTTCATGGCGCCCATGTCATGCTCGAGTTCCCAAGCGTCGGCGCAACGGAGAACACGCTCATGGCTGCCGTCGTGGCGAATGGCACGACCTTCATCGAGAACGCGGCGCGCGAGCCCGAAATCGTCGATTTGGCGAATATGCTCTCGAGCATGGGCGCCCATATCGAGGGGGCGGGCAGTTCCACCATCGAAGTGCACGGCGTCTCGCTTGACGACACGGGTCCCTGCGAGCATACCACCGTGGGTGATCGTATCGAGGCGGGGACGTTCCTCGTCGGCGGCGCGCTCACCGGGGGGCCTGTCACGGTTCACGGAATCGACCCCTCGTATCTCCGGATGGCGCTCATGAAGCTCGAGACCATGGGGTGCACGATTTCTACCACCGAGGACTCCATCACCGTCGCGCGCACTGAGCCCCTTCGCGCCGTCGATATCCAAACGCTTCCGCATCCGGGTTTTCCGACCGACCTTCAGGCGCAGTTCATGCTGCTGGCGTCGCTTGCCGAGGGCCCTTCGGTCATTACGGAAAATGTGTTCGAGAACCGCTTCATGTTCGCGGCTGAACTCTCGCGCATGGGGGCCGACATCACCATTGAAGATCACCATGCGCTCGTTCGAGGCGTGGGCCTTCTCCAGGGTGCTCCCGTGAAGGCGACTGACCTTCGCGCTGGCGCAGCCCTCGTGCTTGCTGGCATCGTCGCCGAAGGCGAGACGCGCGTGAGCCATATCTACCATATCGACCGAGGCTACGAGGACTACGTTGGCAAGCTGCGCGGGCTTGGCGCGGAGGTCTCTCGTATCGACGTCGACGAGAATATGTAGGCGCCTCGCGAGATGTTCAAGAAGAAGAAAGGCTTCTCCGCCTCACAGTCGAAGCATACCTCTTGGAAGATGACGTCTCACACCATCGGCACGCATGTGGCGAAGGGCGGCGCTCCGCGTCATTCGCGGGGGATGAACGCCTCATCGGTCGGCTTCTCGAGCGATCGTAAAAAGCGTCGGGCAGCGCGTGGCATCGTCGATCATGTCACCCCCCAAACCGCTTCGGGAGAGAACTATCGCGCCTATTCCCGCCGCGTGAACAAGCGCGGATACATCCAGAGCGCCCAACGGAAAAGCGGGATGCGCCGCGCAGCGGTGGGCGTCATCTCGGTGATCGTCATCATCGCGGTCGCTGTTGCGGTGGGCACCACGGTTTACTTCAACGCGTCGAACTCGAAGTTGTCGCTGCAGAAGTCGAACGCGAGCAGCGCGCTTGTCGCTGCCAAAGAGGGGTCTCCCTACTACGTGCTCGCTGCGGCGAACCTCGGTTCCCCCAAAGGGGGCTCCGATGCGTCGAACGAGGCATATATCCTCGCGCGCGTCGACGAAGCTGCGCGCACGCTCACCCTCGTGTCGATTCCCGGCAATCTTGCCGTGAGCCTTTCGGATGGCAAGACCCATCCGCTCTACGATGCCTACGGGATCGGCGGCGACGAGGCGCTCGTGAAGGCCGTCTCCTCCTTTGCAGGTGTGGATATTTCCCATCTCGTGAAAACGGACGAAGAGGGCATACGCTCGCTCGTCGATCTGGTGGGCGGCATCGGCATGAGTCTTCCCGCATCCGTCGACGATCCGTATGCGGGCAGCATCTACCTCGAGGCGGGGGAGCAGGTGCTCGATGCGGACAGCTCGCTCGTGGCGCTTCGTGCGAGCAATTACTCGAATGCCGCGCAGACGCAGGCCTCGGTGCGTACGGCTTTCGCCCATGCGATGGCGCTGCGCCTTCTCGAGGCGGGCGGACTCGATTTTGCCAGCGAGCTTGACGGCATCGCGGGCAACGTGAGGACCGACTTGTCGTCTTCGCAGGTGATCGACTTGGCGAACGCGTTTCGCCCCCTCGGCGAGGCGACGGTCTATTCGGCGTACGTGCCGGGAAGCGAAAGCGAGCAAGACGGCGTGAGCCTGTTCAAGGCGTCGGATTCCCAGTGGAAGAAGGTTATGGAAAACGTCGAGGCCGGGGCCGATCCGAATGCTGCCGAAGAGGTGGAAACGGTGAGCGATCCTACGGGTATCAAGGTCGAGATTCGCAACGGCGGTGGCATCACCGGTGTTGGCGCGAAGATGGGCGAGATCCTCGGGAATGCGGGATTCACCATCGGCACCATCGGGAACGTCACTGATGCCGGCGTTTACAACGAGACGCTTGTCATCTATCGCGATGCGGCATATGAGGCGGCGGCGAACACCATCGTGAAGACGATCGATGGCGGCCGCGTCGTCAACGGCGGGGACTATTACACTTTCGACGCGAACGTGCTCGTGGTGGTTGGCAAGGATTGGCAGCCGATTCAATAGCGCCAACCCGTATTGTTCCTGCGCTTCGCCTGTGCGCGGCGTTGAGCGCGGCGGCTTGTGGTAGTATTACGAACCAAGAGAAACTTCAGTACTCGAAAAGGAGCAACGATGGTTGAGAAGACTGATGTGGCCGCGGTTTTGGAGCTTATCCGACCGAGTCTTCAGGCGGACGGCGGCGATGTGAAGCTCATCGACGTCAGCGAAGACGGCATCGTCACGGTGGAACTTCAGGGCGCATGCAAGGGCTGCCCGATGTCGGAGATGACGCTTGCCAACGGCGTCGAGCGCATCCTGAAGGAGCGCGTGCCGGGCGTCGTGCGCGTTGTTCCGCACCACGATGAATACTAGTAAGCCTTTGGCGTAAGGTGCGAGAAGGGCGGGGATTTCCCGCCCTTCTCTTTGTTTCGGGGAGGCTGTTTGGGTTGAGGGTGTGTATTTCCAGACAGCCACCTCGAACGACATGGGCTTAAAGAAGGAGGAGAAGGTGTCTCACTGCTGGGAAATGCGAGGCTGCGACGATGAGATGCAGAGCCGCTGCCCTCACAACACGCCGGGCGAGCCGTGCCCGGCAGATTGCCACTACGCTGCATGTCATCGTCCGACACACGAGGTTTGTGACGACTTCGAGTTGCTGCTCAACCCCGATTTGGGCTACGACGCGGCGGTGAAGGAAGTGTGCCATTTCTGCACGTTCTTCCTGACGCACGGACCCACTATCGAGGAATACCCGCGTCAAGAGCGCAAGCTTGGCGCGCGCAATCGATTCATCCTTTAGGAGGCCTTGGCCCCAAACACTGTTACAATGAATCGAGACGACCGACTGTGATGAGGAGGCGAGAGCCATGGTTCAAGCGCTGAGCTGCCCCACGTGCGGGCAAAGCGATCTGGACGTATGCCGCTACGACTCCATGATGGTCCTTCGCAGCGACGTTGCGCTGTTCGCGGTCACGTGCCCCCGATGCGGGGCTAGCGTTTCATCGGTCCAAACGATTCCTTTGGCCTTGCGCGAGGAAGTCCGCTTCGCAGCCATCGAGGTGGGCGCTGGAATGGGAAGGGACTAGCTCCTTGCTCAACGAGATCTATCAAAGCCTTGACCCGATCGCATTCTCGGTCGGGCCTTTTTCTGTACGCTGGTACGGCATCGCCTACGTGCTCGGATTCATCTGCGCTGCCCTTGTGCTTATGAGCACGGCGAAGCGCTGGCGGGTGCGGGTCGACTCGGATGCGCTCATCACCATCATGCTGTGCGTGGTCGTGGGCGTCATCGTGGGCGGGCGTCTGGGATACGTCTTGTTCTACGGGGATGGCTACTACCTGCAGCATCCCGCCGACATCTTTGCGCTATCGAAAGGTGGTATGAGCTTCCACGGCGGGCTCGTCGGTGCGTTGCTCTCGGGAGTCGTCGCCGCTCATTTCACGCACATCCCCTATCTCACGCTGGCCGACCTCGGTTGCATCGGGGCGCCTATCGGGCTGTTTTTCGGTCGATGCGCCAACTTCGTGAACGGCGAGCTGTGGGGTGCGCCGACCGATGCCGCATGGGGCGTCGTGTTCGGCGGGCAGGCGGGAATGATGCCCCGTCATCCCTCGCAGCTCTACGAGGCGGTGCTTGAGGGCATCGTCATCTTCCTTGTGCTGTTCGCGCTCTCGCGTAAGCGTCCGCCGCGCGCTCAGGGAACCTTCCTTGGCGTGTTCCTCATCATGTACGGGTGCTTCCGCTTCGTTATTGAGTTTGTGCGCGAGCCTGACGTGCAGCTCGGGTATCTGTGGGGCGGCTGGCTTACGATGGGGCAGGTTCTCTCGACTCCGCTCATTGCGATAGGCATTGGTGTGCTGCTTTATGCGCTTATTGCGAAGAAGTCTCAACAAGGACTTCCAGAATTGAAACAAAGCGAGTAACATATTCCGCAGGGCAAGGCGATGATGTGAGAGGAGCCTTGTTTCCAGTAGTCGCGTGCTTCTCGGTAAGGGACGCGCGGGTATACAGACGAGAAAGGGATACGTTATGGACGTCACGTTCTATAAATGCAACCACTGCGGCAATATTGCCGTGAAGCCCTTCGACAAGAAGGTTCCGCTTTCCTGCTGCGGTGAGAAGATGACCGAACTGGTCGCGAACTCCACCGATGCGGCGGTTGAGAAGCACGTTCCCGTCGTAAGCGTTTCGGGGGATGCCGTTCACGTCGAGGTTGGCAGCGTGGCCCATCCGATGACCGATGAGCATCTCATCGCGTTCGTTTGCCTGGTGACCGAGAAGGGCTATCAGATCGCGGAGCTGACGAGCGCCGATAAGCCGGAAGCCGACTTCGCCGTCGCCGACGGCGATCGCGCGATCAAGGTCTACGAGTACTGCAACTTGCACGGTCTGTGGGTCGCTGAGGTGTAGCAATCGGGGGAGCGCCGAGGTGTGTCCATTGCTTGCGGTCGCAAGACTGAGGTGGGTGCTTGACTTTTGTACGGGCGGTGAATCGATGGGATTCACCGCCCGTTTTATATTGCAATGCCAATGCACTGTGGTATCATAAACAAGCTTGTCTCGCCTTGGTCGGAAACCAAGGCATGGTAAAGGAGAACCAACATGAAGCAAGGAATCCATCCGGATTACGTCGAGTGCACCGTCAAGTGCACGTGCGGCAACACGTTCACGACTCGCTCCACCAAGTCTGAGCTGCGCGTTGACATCTGCAACGCCTGCCACCCGTTCTTCACGGGCCAGCAGAAGTTCATCGACACCGGCGGACGCGTCCAGCGCTTTGCCGACAAGTTCGGCTCCGCGAAGGACATGGTTGCCGAGCGCGAGGCTGCCAAGAAGGCCAAGCGTGCTGCAGCCGTCGCCGAGGCAGAGGCCGCCAAGAAGGCCGAGCGCGAGAAGAAGGCTGCCGAGAAGGCCAAGCGTGCTGAAGAGTACGCCAAGAAGGCTGAAGAGGAAGCTGCCCGCGCTGCCGAGGCTGCTGCTACCGCCGAGGCTGAAGGCTCCGCAGAAGAGGCTGCCGCCGACGCTGAGGCAGAGGCCGCTCTCGAGGTCGAGGCTCCCGCAGCCGAATAGCTTTTCCTCTGGGAAAAAGCAAGGCCGAACAGCTTTTTGTGCTGTTCGGCCTTTTTCTTTTTCCGAGAGATGGGGGCCCGACGCTTGACCAGACCGCGGGCGTACGGGAGAGCCCCCGAGAAGGAGCCGAGCGCCGTTCAGAGTGAGCGACCAGGCCGCGGGCGCACGGGCAAGCCGGGAGCCCGCGCACATGTGCCGAACCGCAAAAGGCGCGGGACGTGACTCCGGCAGCGCGGACGAACTGCCAGCGTTAATCGACGCCGATCATGAGGTCGGTAGACTTCACGATGGCAATCGCCTTGTTGCCGACTTCCAGACCGAGCTCTCCGATCATGTCGTTGAAGACCGAACCGGTGATGACGTTGCCGTCAGGCAGCGTGAGGGATACGCGCCCGTCCGTTTTCCCCGGGCGAACCGTGGTCACGGTGCCGACGAGCTGGTTTCGGGCTGACAGGTTGTCGACGGGCTCGTCTCCGCGCGCGAACATGACGTGGCTCGCCTTTATGACGGCGTATGCCGGCATGCCTTTTTCGAGGCCAAGATCGCGAATAGCCTCCATGGTGATGACGGAGGTGAGGGGCGTCTCGCCGACGGTGATCGAGACGATTCCGCTCACGGCTCCGATTTCGATGTCGGTGATCGTGCCCTTCAAGACGTTTCGAGCTGATATACGCATGGTTCCCCGTTCGCTGTTCTTATCGGATACACCCCTCGTGGGGGATTGTCATCTACCAAGTATAAGCAATGCCCTTCAAGCGCACAACCGCGCCTGCCTAGCAGCCTAATCGACGTTCCAGGCGATAAAAGCCCAGGTGATAGTTCTTGGCTTAAGAAGTCGCAGCGCACCTTGAGCAGCACCCTTCTCGCCGGGAGTGCCTGCGTTCTCGTTCTCGACGATCTGCGTTCGAAGCCAGGGTTCGAGCTTCGCGAGCGCGACTTGTGTGCGCATTTCAGGTAGGTAGATGCATGCCTTGCGCACCATGTCGTCGTATTTGCGCAGTGCCTCGTCGAAGGAATCGAACGTATCGACCCGCGTGCTTTTGATGTAGGACAGCTCGGGTTCGAAGCCCAGGCCCGAGAGGATGTTCACGGCGTAGAGGTGATCGCGTCCGACGCGCGAAGCGAGGCCGAGCGCCTCGATTACGTTGTCGTCGGTGCGCGGTGAGGCGCCGGTGGGCAGGGTGATGCAGACGCGGCGACGGGCGACCTGGGTGAGCTTTAAGAGCGCTGCCCGCATATCGTCGACGGCGATCGAGCGCGATGCGGTGCACACGTCGTGGGACTTCGGGGCGATCCCGTGCTCCTGCCAGTCGTCTTCCCACCTCATCTGCTCGCAATGGACGCTGGTAATGCCACGAGTCTCAAGCGCGTCGCGAAGAATCGAAAGCATCCCTTCCGAGAAGTCGGCGGCGGTGACGGCGTGCCCCGCTTCTCCGAGCGGCAAAGCGAGCGCGCCCGTTCCGCAACCCATGTCGAATACGCTTTCTTCGGGGGCGATTCCCGCGCGCTCGAGAAATGCGGTAACGTAGGGGTTGGGGTAGTCTTTTGAAGTGAAGGTTTTCGCGCGTTCGTTCCAGTAAGATGCGTCGTCGTTGTGGCGGCGTGCTTTCTGCAGCTGCATCCACTCCTTGTTCCAATCCGTGGTGGTGAGCAGGGGCGTGAAATTCTCTGTCATGTGAAGCTGCCTTTCTCGATGAGTTTTTCGCGTTGGAGCGAATCGGCCGCGCCGCTTTGCGGGTGTTTGCCTATCATATTAGCGGACAATGACCGATGGTGGTTGGACAAGGGCCAAGATGGGCCATCTTCTGCCATTGGAGACTGGAAATGAGGGGGTATCCCATGCACGTTGAGCTTTTGTACCACACGCCCGACCCCGAGCGGGCTATCGCCACTGCGGCGCGGCTGTGCTATGCGCCGGTGGGCGCGGCCGAGCTGATGGAGACGATGCCGGAGGAGCGGGTCCGAAGCGTGCTTTCGACCATCATGGAAAGCGGGCACTTCTCCACGCTTGAGCATGCAAGCTACACCTTCGCCGTCGATGGTGTCTCGCGCGCCCTCACTCATCAGCTCGTGCGCCATCGCATTGCGAGCTTCAACCAGCAAAGCCAGCGCTACGTCAAGTTCAAAAACGGCGTTGATGTGGTCACGCCCGACACGATCGCGTCCGATCCCGAGCGAAAGGCGCTTTTCGACGAGGCCATCGCGGCAGCCGTCAGTGCATATGAGAAGCTGCTCGATGCGGGCGTGCCCGCCGAGGACGCGCGCTACCTTTTGCCGAACGCTGCGGAGAGCAAGATCGTGATCACCATGAACGTTCGCGAGCTGCTGCATTTCTTCAAACTGCGCTGCTGCAACCGCGCCCAATGGGAGATTCGCGACATGGCGCACCGTATGCTCGAGCTTGCCCGCCCGACTGCGCCGTTCATCTTCGCGGACGCAGGTGCCCCTTGTGTTTCGGGGGCATGTCCCGAAGGCAAGATGAGCTGCAAAAACCCGTACCCTCGTGTGAAAAGGAGCTAGCGGAGACGTGACTCGCGAGAAAAGCGATCTTTCCCGCGCGTTCTCGGAAGACGGCGCGCGCAAAACCCATGTCGGAGGACAGGCGCTCCTTGAGGGCATCATGATGCGCGGCAAGTACAACTGGTCGGTTGCCGTGCGCGAGCCCTCAGGCGCTGTGTACACCGAAGAGCATGACCTGGCGAGCGGAAAGGAAAAGAACGGCTGGCTGTACTGGCCGCTCGTGCGCGGATGCCGCGCTTTGGTCGAGTCGCTCGTCTTAGGATTCAAGGCGCTCGAGATCGCGACGCTTCATGCCTATGAGGAAGAGGACGAGGGGGAAGAAGGCTCCTCTATACGCACCGCGGCCTGCCCACAGGCAACCTCGTGCTCAGACAGCCCTGCTCGCGCGGAAGTGCCAAAGGGCACTTCCGGCTCGTGCGGAACTGCGCGCGAGGTTGCCTGCGTGCAGGGGACGGAGCATGAAGTCGCCTGCGAGCAGCATACGCGTCAGGAATTCGATCCTGATTTTTCCTGGAAGGACGACTTCGGCCGCCCGGACACCATGATCGATGCACTTGGCGCGCAAAGCTCGCTTGAGGTGGTGGGAGAAACCGAGAGGGATGCTCCCGAGCTCATCGCAAATAGCAAGGACGCTAACAGCATCCCAAGCGCGAAGGAGCCCGAACCCGAGTTCGGCAAGAAGGAAATGATTATCTCGATGGTCGGCGGGCTTGTGCTCGGCATCGTGCTCTTCATCGTGGCGCCCGCCTTCGTCACCAATCTCATCGTGGGAGAATACGACAGCAACACGCTTCTGTGGAATATCGTCGACGGCGTGCTGCGCGTTGCCGTGTTCGTCTTCTACATCTGGCTTATCGGGCGCATGTCCGAGATCAAGCGCATGTCCGAGATCAAGCGCATGTTCGGCTACCACGGCGCCGAACACAAGACCATCCACTGCTACGAGCACGGCTTGCCGCTCACGCCC
Source organism: uncultured Ellagibacter sp. (assembly GCF_934617235.1). Taxonomy (GTDB): domain Bacteria; phylum Actinomycetota; class Coriobacteriia; order Coriobacteriales; family Eggerthellaceae; genus Ellagibacter. Next base: position 18,071 of record NZ_CAKTTZ010000018.1, read on the forward strand.
GAGAACGCGCGCAGCTTCCCGCGTCTGCACGTGCGCTGCGGAACCGCCTTCCTCATCATGGTGATGATCATCGCCATCTTCGTGTACACGGTGGTGCCCCTGAACGCGCTCATCGCCGCATGGGGCGTGCCTGATGGCGCGCCGAAGCTTGCGCTTGTCATCTTATCGCGCATCGTGCTCATGCCGGTGATCGCGGGCGTGTCCTATGAGATCACGGTGAGATGGGCGGGCTCGCATCCAGATAACCCGCTTGTGAGGGTGGTGCTTTGGCCCGGCATGCAGATGCAGTACCTCACCACGAACGAGCCCGATGACGGCATGCTCGAATGCGCCATCGCTGCCATGAAGCTCGTGCTCGAGCGCGAGGAGGCCGAGGCGGCGCGGGCGGCGCAAACAGAGCAGACAACGCAGGCGGTGCAAACGGCGTAGAGCCAATGCGGCGGCCTTCCTGCTTGTCTTCTCAATAGGCGCCGGGCTCGTTTTCCAGGTTCCCGAAGCGAAAACAATCGTTTTGGGAACCTTTTTTGTGTTGCGGAGCGTAAATCGTGTATGCTAAGGCGCGTTATGCGCAACGCTTGGACGCTGCGCCAGAAAGGTAGGAGAATCCCCGCACACGTAAAATGGACGAATCGGGGTAATCGTGTGAACGATTCTCAGCGCGCGACAGGCGCTCTGGGGGCAAGGAGGACCACGTGAAACTGGTCGTAACGGAGAAAAACGACGCGGCAACCAAGATTGCGAGCCTTTTGGGCGCGAGCAAGCCGAAGGCCGACAAGGTGTATTCGACGCCGATTTACCGATTCGAGGTGAACGGCGAGGAGTGGGTGACCATCGGTTTGCGCGGGCATATCTTGGAGCCCGACTTCACCCCCAACCTGGTGTATAAGAAGCGCGGCGGCTGGCAAGGCGTAACTGTCGAGGGCGAGACCGTGCCCGCCGATGTGCCTGCGAGCCTTCCCAAGCCCCCCTTCAAGAAGAAAAAGCCCTTCACCGAAGACGGCGTGGAGCTCAAAGGGTGGAAGATGGACGCGCTGCCGTATCTGGTTTACGCGCCGATTGAGAAGCTTCCTAAAGAAAAAGAAATCATCCGCAGCTTAAAGAACCTCGCCAAGAAGGCGGACTCCATCGTGATTGCGACGGACTTCGACCGCGAAGGCGAGCTTATCGGCTCCGATGCGCTTTCGTGCATCCAGGAAGTGAACCCCACCGCCCCCGTGTCGCGTGCCCGCTACTCCGCCTTCACGAAGGAGGAGATCACCCATGCGTTCGCAAACCTCGTGGAGCTCGATGTCAACCTTGCATCTGCGGGTGCGTCGCGCCAGGATATCGACCTTATCTGGGGTGCGGTGCTCACGCGTTATCTCACCCTCGTGAAGTTCGCGGGCTACGGAAACGTGCGCTCGTCGGGCCGCGTGCAGACGCCGACGCTTGCCCTTATCGTGGCGCGCGAGCGCGAACGCTTGGCGTTTGTTCCCGAGGACTACTGGGTGATCAAGGGCGCCTTCGATGCCGCCGACAAGACCGGCCCCACATCGGGGGAGGGCCCGCTTGCCTTCGAGGCACCTCATGCCACGGCTCGCTTCAAGGACGAGGCCGCCGCCAATGCCGCCATGGCCGCCGTCAAGGGGGCGACAAGCGCGAAGGTGCTCTCCATCGAGAAGCGCTCGCGCAAGCAGCAGCCGCCCGTTCCCTTCAACACCACTAGCCTTATGACCGCAGCGTCGGCCGAGGGCCTTTCCCCTGCTCGCACGATGTGTCTCGCCGAGAGCCTCTACATGGACGGCTACATCTCCTATCCGCGTGTCGACAACACGGTGTACCCGAGTTCGCTCGACTTGGCGGAGGTCGTGAAAACCATCTCGGGCAACCCTGCCTACGCGCCGTTTTGCAAGGAACTCCTCGCGAAGGGGCAGCTTACGGCAACTCGCGGCAAGAAGGAAACGACCGACCACCCGCCGATCTACCCGACGGCTATGGTCACGCCCGACGACTTGCCGCCTGCGGAGTACAAGCTCTACAACCTGATCGCGCGCCGTTTCTTGGCGACGCTTTCCGAAGCCGCCGTCGTCGAGGGGACCAAGGTCACGCTCGATATCGCAGGCGAGCACTTCGCCGCGAAGGGCGACGTCCTTGTGCATGAGGGGTATCGCGCCATCTATCCGTATGGCATGAAGAAAGACGAGCAGCTGCCCGCGCTCGCCGAGGGTCAGCAGATTGCCTTCAACGGCGCCACCTGCACGAAGAAACAGACCGAGCCGCCTGCCCGTTACAGCCAGGGCAAGCTCATTCAGGAGATGGAAAAGCTCGGGCTGGGCACGAAATCCACGCGCCACAGCATCATCGAGCGCCTCTACACGGTGAAGTACATCCAAAACGACCCCATCGAGCCCTCGCAGCTCGGCATGGCGGTGTGCGATGCGCTCGACAAGTTCGCGCCGCATATCACCCACTCGGAGATGACGGCGGAACTCGAAGCGGAGATGGACAACATCGCAGAAGGTCAGAAGACCAAGGCCGATGTGGTCATGAACTCTCGCAACCTGCTCTCCGAGCAGCTGGCCGACCTCATGCCCCATTCTGAGGAAGTGAAAGACGCCCTCGCCGACGCCGTCGCGGCCGACGCGTACGTGGGCAAATGCCCCAAATGCGGCAAGGACCTGCAGATTCGCGCCTCTCAGAAGACGCGCGGCATGTTCATCGGATGCGCCGGCTGGCCCGACTGCGATATGACCTATCCGCTCCCCAAGGGCAAGATCGAGTCGATGGAGGAGCTTTGCCCCACGTGCGGGATGCCGCAGGTGAAGGTGACGGCCTTCCGCTCGAAGCCGCGTGTCATCTGCATCGATCCGAACTGCGAGACCAACAAAGAGCCCGATGTGGTCGTCGGCGAGTGCCCGACGTGCAAGGCCGCCGGCAAGCAGGCGAAGCTGATCGCGCAGAAAAACCCGCGCACGCTCAAGCGCTTCATCCGCTGCGAGAACTATGACGAGTGCGGTGTGGGTTACCCGCTGCCCCAGTACGGAAAGCTCACGGCAACCGATGAGGTTTGCGAGCATTGCGGAGCGCCGCTCGTCATCGTGACGACGGCCCGCGGTCCGTGGAAGCTCTGCCCGAATTTCGACTGCCCGGGCAAGGAACAGGACGATTCCGAGAAGGCAACTTCGAAGGGGAAGAAGCCTGCGGCGAAGAAGACGGCGGCCAAGAAGGCGGCGACGGGCAAGGCTGCGGCGGGGAAGGCAACGGCGAAGAGCTCCTCGACCCGCAAGGCGTCATCGGAGACGGCGGAGAAATAGCGTCATGTCCGAGAAGACGAGCGAGAAGACGGCGATCCGCCTGGAAAAGCAACCTGCCGCCAGGTCGCGGACAGGCGCGCGCTCGGCGTCGGCACCGAAGGTCGATCGTCGCATCCTTTTCACGAAGGGCCTCATCAAGGAGGCATTTCTAGAACTGAAGAAGTCGAGCACGCTTGCCGATATCAAGGTGACCGACCTCTGCGAGCGTGCGGGCATCGGGCGCGGCACGTTCTATCGCCATTACCGCAACATGACCGAGGTGCTCGACGAGGTGCTCGACGATGCCCTTTCGCAGTCAAGCTCGCTTGCCCGCCATCTCGTTTCGCGTGAGATGCGCACGGCGGGCGCATGCTCTGGGTGCGATATGCCGTTTTGCCAGTTCGTGCGCGAGAACAAGCATTATTCGGGCATTTTCTTAGATGAGAGCCTCACGCGCATCGTCCTCGACAAGATGGTCGAAAGCCAAAAGGGCGTCTACATGCGCGCGATGCAGGGCATCTGCGATCTGAGCGAAGGGGAGCTTGCCGACCTTTTGTACTTCCAGTCGAGCGGGTGTCTCTCTGCGGTGCGCCGCTGCATCAATGCAAGTCCGGAGGAATGGGCGCGCACGCAGGCCGCGATCGACAACTTCATCTTAGGCGGCCTGGCAGCGAGCACGCGCAGGCTGTAAGGGCTTGCTTACGTGAGAAAAAGAAGCCCTGTCCTGCAGTTTCAAGCTGCGGGGCAGGGCTTTTGCGTTGTGCGGGTCAGCGGTTCGCGGCGAGATGGAGGGGCTGGCGGGTGGCAAGTGAGGTAGAGAGCTGGTTCCAACAGAGGCTGGCTGCCTTGCCCTGCCATGCGGGTTGGCCGAAGCCCCAGGCACCCTACAGCTCCTCTCCTGCCTCGATTGCCCGATAGAGGTCGCCGCCTTGGGAATCGACGGCCACGAAGACGGGGAAGTCGACAATCTCGATGCGACGAAGTGCTTCAGTCCCCAAATCGTCCCAAGCGATGGTCTCGCTTTCGGTCACGTGCTTCGCGAGCAGCGCCGCGATGCCGCCGACTGCTGCGAAGTACACGCAGCGGTTGCGCACGCACGCGTCGATGACGGCTTGGGAACGCTTCCCCTTCCCGATGCAGGCAGCAAGGCCCGCATCCATGAGCTCGGGCGTCGCGAAATCCATGCGGCTTGCCGTCGTGGGGCCGACGCTTCCGAGCGGGCGACCTGCGGCGGCAGGGGTGGGGCCGGCGTAGAAGATGGTCTCGCCCGCAAGTCCGAAGGGTAGCTCGCCTGTCTCCCTTAAGGCGGCGAGCATGCGCTCATGCCCCGCATCGCGGCTCGTGAACACGGCGCCCGTGAGGCGCACTTCCTGCCCGATTCGCAGCTTCGCCAGCTTTTCGCGATCTGCCGGCAAGGTCATGCGGATTGGTTCGCTCATGGTTAATCCTCCCAGCTCACAAGGTTGATCGAGGCGCTGCGCATGGCCGAGCACCCCATGTTGACGGCAACGGGAAGCGCTGCAATATGGCATGGTGCCGTCTCCAGGTGCACGGCGAGCGCCGTGGTCTTGCCCCCGAGCGCGCCTGGGCCTATGCTGGTCGCGTTTATGGTGTCGAGCAGCTCGCGCTCGAAAGCGGCGTGCTCGGGCGTTGCGGCGGGACTTCCGATTTTCCGCAAAAGCGCGTGCTTGGCAAGCCCTGCGACCTTGTCGAAGGTGGCGCCCACGCCCACGCCCACGACAAGCGGCGGGCATGCGTTCGCGGCCTTCTCGCGCACGCAGTCGAGCACGACCTTCTTTACGCCTTCGATTCCCGCGCCGGGTGCGAGCATGACGACGCGCGAGGCGTTGTCCGATCCGCCTCCCTTCAAAAGGACATGCAGCGTCACGCCGTGTCCCGGCCGCGTTGCGATCTCGGTGAATGCGGGCGTGTTGTCGCCGGTGTTCGCGCGGTCGAACAGCGCATCGCGCACCACGCTCATGCGCAGGCGCCCGTCGGCGTAGGCGCGCGCGACCGCGTCGTCGACCTGGGAGAGGATGTCGCCGGGGATGGAGAGCTCCTCGCCGACTTCGAGCCTTACCCAGCAGGTTCCCGTGTCCTGGCACAGGGGCACGCCGTCCTCGCGCGCGATCTGCGCATTTTCCAGCAGGCAATCAAGCACCGATTGCGCGCGGGGTTGCGTCTCGATGGCACGGGCTTCGGTTAGGCCAAAAAGCACATCGTCGCGCAGTCCGACAGCGGCGGCGCGGATTGCGTCGTAAGTTGCGTTTGCCACTCGTTTCGCCGTGAGGGTTTCGTTTTCGCGTTCCACTCGATTTCCCTTCTCGTTATGCAAATGCGTTGAGTGTAGCACGAGGGGGCAGTTTCCGTTTGAAACCTCGAACAGCGGCGCAATGTCGCGAGCGCGTGCTCCACTCGATGGATTGCCTGTGCGCTTGCTCACATGGCTTCGGTGCGGTGAGACCCGAAGCGCTATACTTTTACGGTTGTATGGAAGCGCGCACAGGCGCGCGAAGTGAGAAATCTCGGAGGTTAGGCATGGACATCGCGCAGGAATCGCTGCGTTTGCATGAGCAGTGGCAGGGCAAGCTCAATACGGTCCCGAAGATGGAGATCAAGACGCGCGAGGATTTGGCACTCGCGTACACGCCGGGCGTTGCCGAGCCGTGCAAGAAGATCGAGGCGGACCCCGCGCTCGCCTATACCTATACGCAAAAGGCGAACACCATCGCCGTCGTCTCCGATGGCTCGGCTGTGCTTGGCCTGGGCAACATCGGCCCTCTGGCCGCGATGCCCGTCATGGAGGGCAAGTGCGCTCTCTTCAAGGCTTTCGGCAACGTGAACGCCGTGCCCATCTGCCTCGATACGCAAGATGTCGACGAAATCGTCGAGACGGTCAAGCGCATCGCCCCCGCGTTCGGTGGCATCAATCTGGAAGATATCTCGGCCCCGCGCTGCTTCGAAATCGAAAATCGCCTCATCGACGAGCTCGACATCCCCGTGTTCCACGATGATCAGCACGGCACCGCCATCGTCGTGCTCTCCGGCGTCATCAACGCACTTCGCCTTACGGGGAAGAAGAAGGAAGCGTGTCGCGTGGTCGTGAACGGTGCGGGGTCGGCGGGCATCGCCATCTCCAAGCTCATGTTGAGCTTCGGTTTCAAGAACCTCATCCTGTGCGATAAGTGCGGCATCATCTGCTCGAAGTCGGAGGGCGCGACCGACGCTCAGCGCGCAATGCTTGATGTGACGAACCTTGCGGACGAGGAGGGTACGCTCGCCGACGCCATGCGCGGCGCCGACATCTTCGTCGGTGTGTCCGCCCCGAACATCGTGAGCGAGGACATGGTTTCCTCCATGAACGACGACGCCATCCTCTTCGCGATGGCCAATCCCGTTCCCGAGATTTACCCCGACGTGGCTCGCCGTGCGGGCGCGCGCGTCGTCGGCACGGGCCGCTCGGATTTCCCGAACCAGATCAACAACGTGGTCGCCTTCCCGGGTATCTTCAAGGGCGCCCTCGAGGCGCGCGCGACCCGCATCACCAACGACATGAAGCTCGCCGCCGCATCCGCGCTTGCAGCCCTCGTTTCCGACGAGGAGCTCTGCGAGGACTTCATCATGCCCGAGCCCTTCGATCCGCGAGCCGTCGAGGCGGTGGCCGCCGCCGTGCGCGATTGCGTGACGGAATAGGGACTTGTGCCGTTGACGTCCGAGAGACATACCGCCGAGCCTGTGCAGCCTGTTGAGGGGCGCGCGGGCGCCGATGCGCGCAAGGCGCAGACGAGTGCGCAGCCCGACGGGAATTCCCCTCGCGGCGTCTTCGTCACGTTCGAAGGCGGCGACGGCGTGGGGAAATCGACCCATATCCGCTATGTCGCCGAGGAACTTCGCCGTGCGGGGCGCGAGGTCGTGTGCCTGCGCGAGCCCGGCGGCACGAGCGTTGGCGAATCGCTTCGGGCGATGGTGCTCGACCCGGCAAACGGGCAGATATCGAGCGAGGCCGAGCTTTTGATCTACGAGGCCGCACGCGCCCAGCTGGTCTGCGAAGTGATTCGCCCCGCCCTCGAGAGGGGCGCGGTGGTGCTTTGCGACCGCTTCTTCGACTCGACGATCGCCTATCAGGCCTACGGGCGCGGCCTCCCGATCGACTTCGTACGCCGCGCGAACCTGTTCGCCACCGGCGGAATCGTTCCCGACCGCACCATTCTGCTTGTGTACGGCAATGCACGTGCAAGCCTTGCCCGCGCGACCGGGGCAGGCGAGGGGGACCGGATGGAGCAGGCAGGGGAAGCGTTCCACACGCGTGTGAACAAGGCGTTTCTGAAACTTGCCAAGCGCGACCCGAAGCGGATTCGCGTCGTTCGCTCGCAGTCGTCGCGCAAGGCGACTGCCGCCGCCGTTGCGGGCGAGCTCGCCGATCTTCTGCCCGAGCTTTCCCCTTGCGAGGGCGAGTCTGCCTGCGCAGATGGCCCTACTCGCGGCAAGGGCCCTGCTTGCGGAAAGGGCGCGCCGTCGTCTTCTTCTACTAAATCTCGAGATGAGAGGGCGAATTCGGGCAAGCACAGGTCGCGTTCGAGCCGTAACCGAGGCAATCGGGGACAAGGAGGACGCCGTGGCTGATGCGTTCGAGAACATCTTCGGCCAGCCCCAAGTACGCGATTTTTTGCGTGCGAGTGTCCGTGGCGAGCACGTGAGCCAGGCGTATCTGTTCTGCGGCCCGGCGGGGTCGAACAAGACGGCGGCTGCATATGCGCTTGCCCAGGCGTGCCTGTGTCCCAAGGGCGCGAAGGGCCCGCGCGGTGGTTTGTGCGGCGCGTGCGATGCCTGCTCGCGCATCGCTCGGCGCAAGCATCCCGACGTGCGCTATTACGCGCCCGAGGGTGCGGGAGGCTATCTGGTCGAGCAGATTCGCGAAATCGTGTCGGATGTATCCTACGCTCCCATCCAGGCGAAGTTGAAGGTCTATATCCTCGATCGCGTGGATATGTTGGGCACTGCTGCGGCGAACGCGTTTTTGAAGACGCTCGAGGAGCCGCCGGCGAATGTGGTGATCATCCTTTTGGGCCGTACGCGGGAAAGCGTGCTTCCCACGATCGTTTCGCGTTGCCAGGTCGTTCCCTTCCGTCATATCCCCGCAAGCGAGGCCGCGGGCATCATCCGTCAGAACACGGGCGCCTCGCTCGAGACCGCGCGCATCGCCATCGAGGCATGCTCGGGCTCGATCACGCGGGCATGCGAATTTTTGAAGTCAAACGATAGCCTCGCGTTTCGAAGAAGCGTGGTCGAAGCGATGTCGCGACTTGGCTCTGCTGACGATTGGGATATCATAGAGCTCGCTGCCGGCCTGGTGAGGGCGGCGAAGGCTCCGCTCGACGAGGTTCGCGCGGCACTTGAGGCCGAGCTTTCCGAGAACGCTGATTTCCTGGCCAAATCGGCGATCCGCCAAATCGAGGCGCGCAACAAGCGTCAGATTACCGCGAAGACGTCGCAGGCACTCCATCAGGTGTTTTCCATCGCGAGCTCATGGTTGCGCGACGTGATGGCAACCTGCGCCGGCACGCCTGAGCTTATCGTGAACGTCGACGTCAAGGCCCAGATCGAGGCGGCCGCCTCACGCACCGACGAGGCCCGTTGTGCGGCCGCGCTGGCGGCGCTGCGTAAAAGCGACGAGGCTATCTCGTATAATGTTTCCCTGGAAACGTGCATCGATGCGATGCTGTTTGAAGTAAGAGAGGTTCTGTATGGTTCGAGTCGCACCTATTAGGCTCGCGTTCAATCCCCGCACGCTGTGGTTCGACCCGCGTGATTTGGATATCCATAACGGCGACGACGTGGTGGTGCTCACCGCGCGCGGCGTCGAGTTCGGCAAAGCTGCCGGAGACGTGTTCGAAATCGACGATGACCAGGTGAAGAAGCTGAAGTCGCCGCTCAAGCCCGTGAAGCGCATCGCTACGCCCGAAGACGTGGAGCGCGCCGCTGAGATGGAGCGTTTGGGCCGCGAGGCGCTGCCCATCTTCAAGGAGATGGCCGCCGAGGCGAACGAGGACATGCACCCCGTATCGGTGGAATATCTGCTCGAAGGCGACAAAGCGGTCTTCTACTTTGAGGCGGAGGAGCGCGTCGACTTTCGCGAGCTCGTGCGCAAACTCGCCTCGCGCTTCCATGTGCGCGTCGACATGCGCCAAATCGGCGTGCGCGATGAAGCGCGCATGGTCGGAGGACTCGGCCATTGCGGGCAGGAGCTGTGCTGCGCCCGATTGGGCGGCGAGTTCTGCCCCGTGTCCATCCGCATGGCCAAGGAGCAGGACCTCTCCCTCAACCCTCAGAAAATATCCGGCGTATGCGGCCGCCTTATGTGCTGCTTGCGCTACGAATTCGACGCGTACAAGGATTTCAAGAGCCGCGCACCTAAGCAGAACGCCACGGTGAAAACGCCCGACGGCCCGGCGAAAGTTGTCGATTTGGACGTGCCGCGCGAGATCGTGTCGGTGCGCCTTGAGGGCGAGAAGCCTGTCCGCGTGCCCCTTTCCGCCTTCGATGCGCCCGAAGAGGGCACGCGCCCGAACACGATCGGGCAGGAGGCGTGGGACGAGGCGAACGCTCCCGATGAGCCGGAGTTCATGTCCAACGCGCTTTTCTCGACCGACCAGTTCACCGGCAGAGACAAGCTTGCAGAAGCGGGGAGCGTACGTCGCACGGGTTCCTCGAAGAACTCGCGCAAAGCTTCTGCAGACGAGCGCTCAAGCGAGGAGCCGCGCCGTGCACGCCGTCGTCGCTCCACCAAGGTTTCCGCCGAAAGCGAGCATGCTTCCAAGCAGGATTCTCGGGAGAAGAAGCAGGACAAGCAGGCCTCCCGCGGGTCTTCGAGCAAGCGAAAGCCGCGCCGTCGTCAGGACCAGAAGGCGGGCGAGTCCAAGCAGGGCAAGCAGTCGGCGGAGCGCTCGAGCAGGCAACAGAAGCCGCAACGCGTCAAGGAAGAGGGTAAGACCCAGCAAAAGAGCGGCCCCCGTCCTGGGCAGAAGTCTTCGGGATTGCGCGCGAAGCCGCAGAAGCAGTCTGCGGGAAGCCACCATCAGGGGGAGGGCGGTCATCAGCCTTCACAGGGTGGCGCGTCTTCCCAAAACGAGCATCGTCGTGCGCGTCGGCGCTCCCATAAGGCTGGCGGTAGCTCGCAGCCTGAAGCCTAAGGAGTTAAGATGCCGATCGATTATGCGCTGCTCACGGACTTGTACGAGATCACGATGGCTCAGGGTTATCGGGAATCCGGACATGAGAATACCGAGGCGTGTTTCCACATGTATTTCCGTGACACGCCGTTCAGGGGTGGTTATGCCATCGCGTGCGGTATGGCCCAGCTTGCGGACATGGTGGATACCTACGGGTTTTCGGGCGAGGACATCGATTATCTTTCGAAGATTCCCGCCCCGGGTGGCGGTGTGCTGTTCGCCGCCGATTTCCTGGAATGGCTGCGCGATATTAAGTTGACGGTCGACATCGACGCCGTGCCCGAAGGCCAGGTGGTGTTCCCGAACGAGCCCCTCGTGCGCGTGACGGGCCCAATCATACAGTGTCAACTGCTTGAAGCCGCGCTTCTCAACTGCGTGAACTTCCAAACGCTCATCGCGACGAAGGCAGCGCGTGTGTGCCTGGCAGCGCAAGGTGCGCCCGTGGCCGAGTTCGGCCTGCGCCGTGCGCAAGGAGCGGGTGGCGGCCTGTGGGCATCGCGCGCGAGCATTGTGGGCGGCTGCTCTTCCACCTCGAATGTGCTTGCGGGCAAGATGTTCAACCTTCCCGTGTCGGGCACGCATGCTCATTCGTGGGTCATGGCGTTTCCGAGCGAGCTTGAGGCGTTTCGTGCGTATGCCGAGGCATTCCCCAAGAACTGCACGCTGCTCGTGGACACCTACAACGTCGAGCAAGGCATCGATAATGCGATCACCGTCGGGCTCGAAATGCGCGAGCGCGGCGAGAAGCTCTCGGGAATCCGCATCGACTCGGGCGACTTAGCGTGGCTTGCCAAGATGGCCCGGCGCAAGCTCGATGCGGCGGGGCTCACCGATTGCGGCATCGTGCTCTCCAACGACCTCGACGAATACACGATTCAGTCGATTCTTGAAGAGGGCGCCCAGGTGAGCGCCTGGGGTGTGGGCACGAAGCTGGCTTGCGCCTACGATCAGCCTACCCTTGGCGGCGTCTACAAGCTCTCCGCGACGCGCAAGCCGGGCGGCGAGTGGGTCGATCACCTGAAAATTTCCGAGTCGGCCAAAAAGCTCACGTTCCCCGGCGTTCTCGACGTGCGCCGCTACTATCATGAGGACGGTCATATCGCAGGTGATATGGTGTTCGACACCAACGCCGGCGTGCAGGAGTGCGAGACGATTGTCGACCCGCTCGACTCGCTGCGCCGCAAGCGCCTCGGCGGCAAGCGCTTTGAGACGCTGCTTGCGCCGCTTGCCCGCAACGGCAAGACCGTGCTCGCGCCTGAATTCCGCAATGCGCTCGCCGCACGGGAGCGCGCAAGGGCGGGGCTTGCCACGCTTGACGAGAGCCAGAAACGCATGCTCAACCCGCATTCGTATCCGGTGGGGCTCGAGCGCGGGCTGTTCGACCATCGAAGCGATCTGGTGGCGAAACTGCGCGGGTTCGAATAACGGGTGCGATTTGAGAACTCCGGCGCTGCGACGATCGGCGCCGTATGAGAAGAGGAGAATGGATGCCAGCTTGCAACCTAATTATCGATTCCTGCTGCGATTTGCCCTTTGACGTGGTCGATCGCGAAGGCGTCGAGTTGATAGAGTTTCCCTACATTGCCGGCGACGGCGAGCATGCCGACGACATGTATCGCTCGCGCTCGGCGCATGACTTCTTCGATTCGATGCGCAACGGCGACGAGCCCTCGACGGCCCAAGTTCCGATTACGGTGTACCAAGACGTGTTCACCCGCGCAATTGAATCAGGCGTTCCGACAGTGTGCCTGAGCTTTTCAAGCGGCCTGTCCGGCAGCTACAACACCGCTATGATCATCCGCGACCAGCTTGTGGCCGAGCATCCCGACGCCGAGCTGTACGTGGTCGACACGCTGTTGGCATCGATTGCCGAAGGATTTTTGGTCTATGAGGCCATTCGCCAGCGTGACCGGGGTCTTACCGCCAAGGAGATGGTTGAATGGGCCGAGGAAGCGCGCTACTACATCGACGCCGAGTTCATGGTCGAGGACCTCGAGGCGCTTCGCCGCGGCGGTCGCATCCCCGCCTCGGTTGCGCTCGCTGGATCGAAGCTCGACGTGAAGCCGCTGCTCAACATCGCGCTCGATGGCAAGCTTTCGCTCACTGGTGTCGCGCGCGGACGGAAGAAGGGCATCAAGCAGCTCGCGGAGTATTACGCGAAGCACGTCGCGGACGAAGGGGCCGCCCGCTTCGCCGTCATCGGCAACGCCGACTGCCCGAAGGATGCCGATCGTCTGAAAGAGGCTCTTTCGAAGATTGATGAGAATATCTTGTTCCTGGAGAGCAGCATCGGCCCGGTCATCGGCTCGCATGTGGGACCGGGGATGCTCGCCGTGGTGTTTTGGGGCAAGGACCGCCGCGAAGAGCTTTCTGTGGCAGACCGTATCGCACGTAAAGTGAAAGGCAATTAGGGGGTCCCATGCGTTATATCTTTTTCGGTGACGAGAACTTTCACGATGATATCGCCGTGCGCTTGGCGAACACCGGCTTCGAGCGCTGCGCCGACATCGAGGAAGCGAGCGCCGTCATCACGTTTTGCACCTCGCAATCAGCGCTGGAGGATGCGTACTTCGATGAAGGAGGCTTCGTCCAGGCGGCGCATCCTGGGGCTGTGCTCATCGACTTCTCGGCTTCGACGCCCGGCTTCGCGCGCGAACTCGGTGCAGTTGCCACAGTGAGCGATTTGGGTTTTGTCGAGGCGCCGATCGCCCTTGAGGACATGCTCGACCCGCGTCCCTTCGAACAGGAGAACCTCGTTTGCTACGTTGCGGGTGAAGAGGACGCTGTGGCTGCGGCGCGTGGGCTGATCGACGCGGTGTGCGGTCGCGTGGTGAACTGCGGTGCTGCGGGAACGGCCCAGCTCATGCGTGCAGTTCGTACCTTGCAGGAGGCTGCCGCGGTAGTCTCCGCAATCGAGGCGAACGCGTTGGTCCGCGCCGCACATCGTGCCGCTTTGGGGAACGGCCTCTCCGATGTTGCGATTTCTGGCCTCTCCGAGCCCGCCGAGCGAATGCTCGAGGCGGTTCGCGAAAAGCGTTACGAAGGCTCGTTCACCGCTGAGATGTTCCTCTCGGAGCTGCAGGCAGCGCTCGCGAGTGCCGATGATGCTGATCTTATTCTTCCGCAGGCGGAATCGACGATGCACCTCGTTGAGCTGCTCGAGGTGATCGGAGGCTCCTTCAAGTCGCCGGCAGCCCTGGCGTTGGTTTACGGCGAGGAGGCCGAATGCGCCGAGAACGGCCTTGACTGGTCGCGTGCCGAGGAAGCATATGGTCAGGGCGCTGACGATGACGACGACTGCGGTTGTGGTCATCACCACGATCACGGCGGATTCGGATATTCAGCGAACTAAGCTTGGCTGCTCTGGCTACGATTCGCGTGAATGCCGCGAATTGAGTTGACCTGTCCGCTCGGGAGCATGCGGCACTGCCTCCGTGATCCTGGGCTTCCAGTATTGGCTGTTCTTGATGTGCTGCTCGGCTAATTCGGCGGGTTCGGGCGCTCAGCGAGTTTACGTCGGGCTCGTCCGCTTGCGAGTACTCGGCGCCACCTCCGTGCTCAGACAGTCCTCGCTGCGCTGCGGAACTGCGCGCGGAGGCAGCTCCGAATACTCGCAGGCTGCATATTGCGGCTTGACCTGATGGACGGAATAGCTGTTTCGACGAGTCGAGAATTGCCTCCGCGCGCAGTTCCGCACGACGCGAACAGTCCAGTGGACTGTTCGTCAAAGTAGGAATGTTTGAGCACGGAGGTAATCTCGGCTTGTCGAAACGACGGGAATGAATGATGTCTCAAAGCGAAATTGACATATCTTCTTGCAACCTTTGCCCTCGCGCGTGCGGAGCTGACCGCAGTGCGGGGGCTCGTGGTGTTTGCGGGGCTGACGGGCGCCTTCGCATTGCTCGTGCTGCGCTGCACTTCTGGGAAGAGCCGCCGATCAGCGGCACGCACGGCTCGGGAACGGTGTTCTTCTCGTGGTGTCCGCTTCGCTGCGTCTATTGCCAGAACGCCGTCATCGCTGATGGGGAAGCGGGGGCGGAGATATCGATTGAACGCTTGGCGCAGATCTATTCTGAACTTCAGGCAAAAGGCGCGCTGAATATCAACCTCGTGACGCCGACTCATTATGCGCCGCATGCGCGCGTGGCGCTCGATATTGCGCGGGCGCAAGGGATGGACCTTCCCATCGTTTGGAACACCTCGGGGTACGAGACGGTTCGCGCCGTCCGCGAAAACCGAGGGTATGCGGATGTGTATCTCGCCGATTTCAAGTATGCGTCTTCTGAGCTGGCTGCCCGATATTCAAAGGCTCCTGACTATCCGCAGGTCGCTCTCAATGCGATTTCCGCCATGGTTGATGAGGTGGGCAATCCTTGCTTCGACGAATACGAGGGCGATGAGCGCATGACGCGCGGGGTGGTGGTACGTCATCTGATGCTGCCTGGTGCCCTTGAGGATTCCATGCGCGTGGTGCAAACGGTATGGGAGCATTTCGGCAGCTCAGTTCTGCTCTCGATTATGAGCCAGTACACTCCCGTTTTGTCGGATAGCGCCAAGTCGGGCGACGCCTGGGCCTGCCGCGAGCTTGAACGCCGCCCCGAACTTGCCCGTCGCGTTCCCGATGAGGACTATGAGCGGCTGCTCGATTTTGCCGACTCGCTCGGAATCGAGGATTATTTCTGGCAGGAGGGTGGCGCTGCCGAGGAGAGCTTCATTCCCGCCTTCGACCTCGAGGGCGTGTTGAGCGAATAGGCGTTCGCACCTGATGCGCCGTTGCGCATATCCATTTCAGGCAAATGCTTCCAAAAGCGTTTCGGCATGAATTGCCGGCGGAGCTCCGGGTGGTAGCGCGCTTCGATGGAAACGGCATCGTAGAATCGCTTCCACGCCTGCTGCATCAATGTCTCATCAGCTGCTTTTTCAGGGAGCTTCAGCTCGTCGGTTTGCACGAGGTACCACCCTGACCCCTCGTAGATTCCCGCGATATGATGCGCCTCATCGTAAATCATGAAAGGGACGTCGTTGAAGCGCGCCGAGAACCAATCCATAAGCAGCGGCACGACTGATGCCTTCGGTGAGCAGCGGGCAAACCATATATTTCCTTCGAGGCGCTCGAAGCGCAAAAACTGTTGCATGAGATGCCGCTCGTTCATTACCGAGCGGTCGAGTGCGACAAGTGGGGCCACTGCAGGGTGCGTGATTTCGCCGATCGCCGCTCGACGCGCGTCGGGGCGCATGGCATAGCGGACGAACCGATAGACGATAGTGCCCGTTTGTGCGTCGTCGGAGAGCGATGCGTGCAGGACAGCTTCAAACCCTGATTTCCCCGTCGCCCGGATAATCCCTCGCTTCACACGCTCGGCGAGCTTGGCGTCGGCCGCTACGGTTCGGACGCTCTGATCAAGGCGGGGCTGGAATGCGTCTTCCCGTGCAATATCTTCAGGGTCCTCGTGGTTTGCGTATGCTTGGAACACTGCGGTGAGCAGACCTTCGGGTGTTCCGTCGTAGATATAGGCAACATGGGCAAGCGGTTCCTCTGCGGCGATCATGCGCAAACCTTCTGCTGCACATTCTGGCCCTCAAACGGATCGAAGAGGCTGAGCTGCCCTTGGCATTGTTTCGCTGCGCGCCGTCCGTGCCATCCGCCATCAATCGGCGCGGCGAGTTGCGCGCGCAAAGCCCCTGGGGTGAAGGGCGTGCCACCTCCCGCGTATTTCCCGTTGCAGGTGATGAAGAAGCGCGCACGCTTGTAGGCGATTCCGAGTTTGCGCAGTTCGGGTTCACGTAAACAGCAGGTGCGCCGGGCCTTCACGATGAGGCGCGCCCCGCGTGGGCCGATGCCGGGTACGCGCAAGAGCACTTCGAGCGGAGCGGTGTTCACTTCGACGGGGAAGTGCTCCAGATGGTTGATCGCCCAGTTCGCCTTCGGGTCGAGGAGCGGGTCGAGGAAAGGGTTGTCCTCGTCGATTATCTCGCTCACGTCGAACTTGTAGAAACGCATAAGCCAATCGGCCTGGTAGAGTCGATGCTCGCGGTCGAGCTCCACTGCGCCCGATGCAGGCAGGCGCTCATCGGTAGTCACTGGCAGGTAGGCGCTGAAGAACACGCGCTTGAGCGAGAGCGCGCGATAGAGCGCCGCCGATAAGTTCAGAATCTGAAAGTCATTTTCGGGTGTGGCGCCTACGATCATTTGCGTGCTTTGACCTGCGGGAACGAAAGCTCGTTCGCGTTTTGTCGGTCGATTCTGCGAGTAGTACGTCGTGTTTTTGCGAACGAGCGCCTGTGTGTCGGCGTCTTCTGCCATGGAGTCGCGAATTTGGCGCATCGGGGCTAAAAGCTGCTCCTTACGTTTCTGAGGGCAGAGCAGGGCGAGACTTTTTTGCGAGGGGAGCTCCAAGTTCACGCTCATACGGTCGGCCAGGCGTCCCAGCCGATCGATGAGTTCGGGCGAGGTGCCGGGCACTGCCTTCGCGTGGATATACCCGCGAAACCCGTACTCGTCGCGTAGGATGCGCAGCGTTTCGACCATGAGCTCGGTTGTGTAATCGGGGCTTTTCAGAACACCCGAGCTTACGAACAGCCCCTCGATGTAGTTACGCCGGTAGAAGGAAATCGTTAAATCTGCCAGCTCGCGCGGGGTGAATGCGGCGCGTGGAACGTCGTTGCCCGCGCGGTTCACGCAGTAGGCGCAATCATAGATGCACACGTTCGTCAGAAGCACCTTCAAAAGCGAGATGCAGCGCCCGTCGGGGGTGAAACTGTGGCAGCATCCCGCACCCATGGCATTTCCCGGTTGCCCGCGTCGCGCCCCTCGGTCGATTCCGGAGGATGTGCAGGCGACGTCGTACTTTGCGGCGTCAGCGAGGATTTCCAGTTTATCGGTGGTATTCATGGGTACACCTGTTCGCTCGAATATTTGTTCGTATTTTAACAAGCTTGAAGCCGATGCGCAACGCCCACTTTCTTTCCCCATGAAGAAGAAAGTTCGCCATAGTCCCTGTTCGCAGATAATGAAGCGCGTTATTATTAGGTTACAAGGCGATTGTTGCATCGCCGTCTTCGGGATTGCGTTTCAAACGCGTGATGGGGAAGGAGCTGCCATGCTCTATGACAATATCTTAGTTCCCTACGATGGTTCGGCGTCAGCTGATGCGGCGCTCGAGGGAGCGGCCCGCTATGCGAAAGAGGATCCGGGCTGTGCGCTTCACGTGCTGCAAATCTTCGACATCGAGCACCAGGTGATCGAGCGGCTTGATTCTTCGTATGGCTCGGCGGTGCCTGTCGGTATGAGGGAGGCTTTCGAGGAAGCCCAAAGCGAGGCGCAAAGAAAGCTCGAGCGCGACGTCCGCCTCGCAACGCGTGGGCTTATGAATGAGATCCATGTCGAGGTGCAGAGCGAGACGACGATCGGCGTGCAAATCGTCGCGTATGCGGCGGCTCACAACATCGACCTCATCATCATGGGGTCGCGCGGCCTCGGCGGTTTGCGCGGCATCTTGGGAAGCGTGTCGAGCTTCGTCCTGAAAGAGGCGAAGGTTCCCGTTCTCGTGGTGAAAGATTAGCGAGCGAAAAAATCCCCCATCTGGAAAGAACGAACCACCAGATGGGGGATTGTTTTTTCGTGGTGCCGGCGGCAGGAATCGAACCCGCAACCTACTGATTACAAATCAGTTGCTCTACCGTTGAGCCACGCCGGCATGTGATTTGCGCAAGTAGACATGATAAGGCAAAACGCGCCAACTGAAAAGAGGGAAATCCTCGAAGGTATCGGGGTGTAGCGAGGGAGCGCCCTGGCTCTTTTTTCGATACTTTCTAGTCTATTGCCGAGAGCCTTAAATCCTCAAACGTGCCCTCAAATCGATAGCGCGATAACTTTCCAGTGCCATCATCAAAAGAAACGGTAGTTTCTTTCAGCTGGGCTAGCGCTTTCGCTTGTGCGCATTCGGAAAAAGACAGTTTTTCGTCTGTGCTCATATTTCCCGAATAGTAACGTTGACGCGCATCTTCATCTACGTCGATGAAGATGCGGATTGCCACGGTATTCTCGTCCGTCGAATCTAAAGGCACGTTTTCGCCCCAAGACTCGTTAAATGCTTCGATCTCGCTTTCCGAACGTGGGTCGTCGTGGAGCGTTTCGCGGTTTATCTCGACATATTCGCCTCCAATGTTCATGGAGCAGGCCCCTTTGCTGGGGGCGGAAAGGCTGAAGGATGCGAAAAACTGGAGGGCGATTCTTCCTTCTCCTGCGGGAAGGAAGAGATTACTCGCTTGCTCGCCATCAGCGTCCATTCCAGAGATTCTAACGGGCATAGTTTCCGCGAAAGCGCTGGTTACGCCTGCGGAATGGTGCTCGACGGGGTCATAGCTCCATGGTTTTGCGACAAATAGGGTAGCCACGATGAGGCATGCAGCAGCTGCGCTGGCAAGCACAAAGCCCATTCGCTTCGGGTGATTGTTGCGCTTCAGGGGCGTTGAGTGGTGCTCTACCTCCTCTGATTGGCTCGAAGGCTTCATCGCTATCATTGCCAGCGTTCTTTCTTGCAGGTCGGCGTGTGGCTCGATGGAAAGCGACGTTTGCTTGAACTGTTCGATGAAGGCATTGAAAGATTCGTCTTCTCTTCCCTTCTCTTCACTTCTTGTCATGCGGTCACCTCCTCATTTCAGGTGCTGTTTGATTTTGGCTCTTGCCCGATGGAGGCGTGTTCGAATGGTTGCATTCGATACGCCTACGATTTTCGCGATCTCTTCTGTTGAATACCCTTCGACGTAAAACAGATAAATCGCCTCGCGCTGGTCGTTGTTCAGGGTATCTACAATATCCCAGACACCGCCTACGTTGGGTGCCTCCGAGCTGGGCGTCTCCCCGCCCGCGATGGGCATGGATGCGAAGTCAGCCGGATCGAGCAAATCTTCTCGATGTCGCTGCTTTTCTCGAAAAAACGTGCGACAACGGTTGCCAGCAACCTTCAAAAGCCAAGCTTTAAGATGCTCGTCGCTCTCGAAAGTCTGCTGCGAGGAGTGAAGCGCCAAAAAGGTTTCTTGATAAACGTCTTCTGCTTGATGAAAAGAGCGAAGGAGAGTGAAAGCAAAGCGGAAGACGGTGCTTCCATAAGCAGTTGCTGCGTACGTCACTATGTCAACGTATCTGCCTGTCAGATAGCTTCCTTTCGGAAAAACAAAAATAATCTAACTATGGGAACAATTCACGCCTTGGAAGCGTATAGCTAACAGGGCGGTCAACATGATGCGCTCATCGTCGTTCAAAAGAAAGGGAAAGTCAATGGAAAGAGGCGTGAAGAAAAAAGTATCTGGATTTGTCTTCTTGCTATGCTCTTGGTTTGTCTTGCTCCAGCAGTTGCTCTTGCCGGTATGGGGCAGTCTGTTGACAAGGAATATTACGGCAAGATTTGGCGTGGCAGATCTGCTGCGTACGAGTATCAGAATTCGGGAGAATCGTGGATTACCGAGGACTGGCGTACATGGACGAAAATCACGAATACAACTGCTCCGCAGTATTGGTTAAGGAATCGAACAAAAGCTTATAGAAACCTCGATTTCTACAAAGATCAAGTTGTGGTGAATACGACAACTGCTCATTCAGCTGGTGATGCTATAGAGAACAAAATCCTGGCGAGCGCTTGGAGCGCGGATTATTACTACTGCGCTACGTATTCGACGCATGCACTTTATCGCGGCTCCATCGGGTACGACGATGGCTATTTTGAAACTGTTGGCGCAGAAGACTGGAATTATAGCTAGAGGAGGCGTAATGATTACTGCTTCGAATCGAACAAAACTCAGCGGACTGCTCGCGTTAGTAATGATTGCAGCTTTGGCTGTGGTCGGCGTATCTCATGCGATCGGCTTTGCCTCCGGAAAGGGCGAAGCGCCTTTGCCTGTAAACAGCGAGGGCGTCACCTATGGATCAATGCTTGAAGCTGAAATGAATGGTACGGAAATGCCTGAACTCGTATCATGCATAGCCACGAACGGGAAAAGGGGGTATATGTACTATGGAGAGTATTCGGCGATAACGCAGAGAGATTTCGAGCTTTCTTCCGAAGAACTCAATTCTATTATGCCCGATAGGGCTGAAACTATTGCTAAGGTTTTTGCGGAGACGGCCAATACTTATTACGGTTACGAGTTGCTTTCCATTGAAGAAGTGAAAGAGGCATTGAGTTTAACTACTTCTGTTGGTGGAACAGAAGCAGCGATTACTCTCCTTGAAGGGGACGTGCGCTCCGCAGTTTTGGCTAACGAAACTGTTTCGGGCGGTGAGATAGTCCATGGTGGAAACGCAGAGGACGCGGTAAAGGTTGTTCAATCTCAAAGGATGTCACTTATTAGCGACGTGGCTGAAGCCGTGTCGTTTGACAAATCAACAAATGCCGCCATTATTGATTCCTCATGCCTGTCGGAAGCGCTTGCAACTAACTATATGAGCACGATGGAGTATGCGTATTTCTATCAAAAAGCGAAGGACGCAGTGGGTATTGCGCTCCCTGTATACGAGAAAGACGGCAGAACGGTAATCGGGGAAATCGTAATTGATTCGCTTTAGTTCTAGTCAATGAAAAGGGGTGTCGGGAATGAAAAGTTATAGCGCGCTTAAAAAACCTGGAGCTGCAATTGGAGTTGCTTTGGCGGTCGCGGCGGCGTTCTGCCTTTCCTTCGCCTTCTGCCTGACTGCGAGCGGTGAAGCGTTGTTTGATGAGTCTTCGGATTATTTCATCGGAGCTGATGGCCAGAGTTACGGTGTGCCGGTAGAAGGCGATGAGGGCATTATCGCTATGCCGGATATGGTTCGCGTGAAAGCCACTAATGGCGAAATCGGATATGTATCGCCCGATGAGATGACGAATGCTTTCTTTGAAGGAGCAGTTGAGCAAGATGAAATTGAGACGGTTCTTGCTTCGCTTGCTGACAAAAAGGCGCAAGCGTTGGCTAACGCAGCGAATCAACGTTTTGGTTTTGAGGTTCTCACCTACGACGAAGCTTACGAAATCGGCAATCTTCTCGTTCAGGCAAACGGTATGCTAAAAGCAAAGGATGCCATGCAAGGCGCTGCAACTCAGAGAATTGCCGTGGCTTTAGAAGAAGGAGTCATTTCGTCGGCCAAGGCTAACGAAATCGCAACCATAGCTATGGGCGCTGATGACAATTCGGATGAATTGCTCCTGTCGGGGGGTTTCGCCATCAACGAGCAGCTGTTTGCCTCCATTTACAAAGAGGCTCAAAAGGACGTTTGTATTGAGGTTCCCGTTTATGCGAGCGATGGGTCGACGATCGTTGGCGTATACGAAGTCGATCGTATGTAAAGTAGCAAAGGAGGGAGTGCGACGATGGGCGGTTCGAGATGTCGAAGTGTAATTATGATTTGCGTATTGGTTTGTATCGCTCTTTTAGCTGGTGCATTTACGGGCACGGCATATGCGGCAAAGAAGTTTGGTCAGTATCATGAAAGGGGCTTTTGGCACGAGGGGGATTACGTTAACTACGGATGGAGAAACGGATATGACGGAAGATCGTATGGTGCCCTTTTCAATATTTATGAATCCTGGATGTGGGTCAAAAACACCAACCGGTCGGTAATGCCCGGGGCAATTGTGTCGCAGGCTGGTGTAACCATTTATGTTTTCGGTGACCCCAAAGTAGTGGAATGGGGACCAGTAGTAACTAACTTTTTCGATAATCCCGCTGGCAATGCGATTGAAAGCCATTACTATAATGAGCTCATGAAAGGGGATGGCTTTGCATGGGGCTATGGCAAAATTAGAGACCCTGCGTGTAACATGCACGAAATTGGAACAGAAGAAAATGCTATTGAGATAATTGGATAATTGGATAGTTGGCTACGAGGGGGTACTGAATGCGCTGTTCTCGATTCTCTATTCCTGTAAGGGTTGCCTCGGTTTTGGCTTTCGCGCTGATGGTTTTTGCGCTGGCTGCTTGCTCCTCGAGCGACGGCGACAACTCGTCTCTCCATGTGGATAGTGGGAAGCTGCGCATTTATTACGAGGAACCTTACGCGGTTGTTCCTGGGGACAGCTTCTACCACGAAAGAGGCTTCGTCACATTTCTTGACGCGTATAATGCGCTCTTCTCTTTAAATGAAGTGACGTATCTTGAGCCCACGCTTTTGGTGTCGGGCGAGGAGGAAAACCATAACTTTCGTTCGCTCTCGATGTTTTCCGAGGTCAATGATGGCGATGTTTCCAGCCAAGATGTGAAAAGCGCTATCGACAACTTCACGCTTCCGCGTCCTGAAATGACCGATCCGGAATTTCGCCTCGTTGACGATATCGACAAAGGAAACGGTGAGTCTATTCTCATTTACGCCGCATATGAGAAGGCGGACAAGAACAAGGCTGCGGAGATGCGCGTTGCGAGCTATTTCTGGAACGATCGGCTCATTGGCGTGGGGCTGACATATCTTGGGCTGGTTGAGGGAGAGGATCGAGCGCAAGAAGTCGCTCTTGCCGAGAACATGCTGAGAAACGTGGAAATCATCCATTAACGAGGTGGCGGGCGAGGAGGTGCGGCTTAGCCGGGGCGGGCGAGATCCGGCTAAGCTGGGGCGGGCGAGAAGGTGCGGCTTGGCGTGCCCTGGAGCCTTCTCGCCCGCTTAATCAAGTGAGCGAGATTATTCCTTCGCGCCCCATTCTTTGTAATATGCGTCGATAGCGGCCTTGATGTCGTCGTTGATGAGGACCTCGCCCTGCACTTCGCGGTTGTAGAGGCACTCGGTCACTTCGGCCATGTTCACGATGCTCGCCGTGGGGAAGCCGTACTTCTCCGACACCTCGTCGCAGGCGCACTTCACGCCGTCCTTGCCGACCTCCATGCGGTTGAGCGAGACCATAAGGCCTTTGACCTCGATGTTCGCGGCGCCGGTGATGAGAGGGTAGGTCTCGTCGATCGACTTGCCCGACGTGGTGACATCCTCCACCATGACGACGCGGTCGCCGTCTTCGAGTACGTGCCCGAGCAGGTTGCCGCCCTCGCCGTGGTCCTTCGCTTCCTTACGATTCGAGCAGTACTTCACTTCTTTGCCGTAGAGCTCGTGAAGCCCCATCGCCGTTACGACTGACAGGGGGATGCCCTTGTACGCGGGGCCGAACACGACGTCGAAGTCGAGCCCGAAGTTGTCGTGGATTGCGCGCGCGTAGTAGAGCCCCAGACGATGCAGCTGATCACCCGTCACATAGGCGCCCGCGTTCATGAAAAACGGGGACTTGCGGCCGCTTTTCAACGTGAATTCGCCGAACTTGAGCACATGGCTTTCGACCATGAACTCGATGAACTCCTGCTTGTACTGCTCCATGGGGCGTCCTTTCCCTGTCGTGCGCGTGGCCGCGCGAGTCGTTTTCGCGGTATGATTCTACTATACAAGAACTCGACGCCTGCGGCGGATACTGCTCGTCTGCGGGCGGATTTCCCGAAAGGCGCTCACGTGATTTACCTCGATAATGCGGCGACGACGCTTAAGAAGCCCGACGGTGTGGCTCGTGCGGTGGCAAACGCGATCGGTTCGTTCGGTGGCCCGGGACGCGGCTCGCATGCGGCGGCGCTTGCGGCGAGCATGGCCGTGTTCGAGGCGCGCTCGGCCGTGGCGGGGCTGCTCGGTGCGCCGGATGCTTCCCGCGTCTCGTTCGCCATGAACGCCACGATGGCGCTCAACATCGCTATTGCTGGCCTTTTGCCTGATGGAGGGCGCGCCGTCACTACGGCCGCATCGCACAACTCGGTGCTGCGGCCGCTTTTCCGCGCTCGCGATATGCGTGGGGTACAGGTGGAGGTTGCGCGCATTCTTCCTGATGGGTCGCTTGATTGGGAATCCTACGAGCGTGCGCTTGAGGGTGGGGCGGACGTGGTCGCCGCCACGCATGCGTCGAACGTGACGGGCGATGTGTACGATGTTGCGCGCATGACTGCGATGGCTCACGACGCAGGCGCTCTGTTCGTTTTGGATGCGGCGCAAACGGCGGGGGCGATGCCGGTCGACATGGCCGCGCTTGGGGTGGACGTGCTTTGTTTCACCGGGCACAAAAGCCTCTACGGCCCGCAGGGGACAGGTGGCCTTATCGTCCGCGAGGGGCTTGAAATTGCGCCGCTTCTCGAAGGCGGGTCGGGCGTGCACAGCTTCGATGAGCGCCAACCGTCTTTCATGCCCGAGTCGCTTGAGGCGGGAACGGAAAACGCACATGGCTTGGCCGGGCTTGCCGCTGGCGTGGAGTACGTGACGGGGAAGACGCCGGCTGCGATTGCTGCCCAGGTGGCTGGGCTTGTCGAGCGTTTCGAGCGCGGGCTGGCGAGCGTTCCTGGGATCGTGATGTACGGCGGGCATGCGAGCTTTGGGCGTTCGGGGATCGTCGCCTTCAACATCGGCGACGCCGACTCGGGCGAGGTCTCCGCGCGGCTCGATGCTGATTTCGGGATTTGCACGCGCCCCGGTGCCCACTGTGCGCCGCTTATGCACAAGGCGCTCGGAACGGCGGAGCAGGGCGTCGTGCGCGCGAGTTTCTCCAGCTTCAACACGCAGGCGGAAGTCGAGGTTGCGCTTGCGGCGGTGGAGGAAATCGCGCAGGCGCTGCGTTAGGTGTTGGCACGGGGCCAGCGCGCGGATTGATTGGAATGTGTCGCTGGGTTTCTCGCTGGTATTCGTGCTCGGGTGGGGCTTCTGGGCTCGTGCGGAAGTCGGCGATCGAGTCGAGCAGCACTCGCGGCTCGGGCGATGAGTTGGCTGATGCTTGGGTGACGGGGCACAAGCTAATCTATTTCGGACTTGCGCCGCCGCGAGGCCTACGGTGGCGGTTTGCTCGCGGTTCGGGTGATGAGTCGGGCGTGTCGTGGCGTTTGCGGCTTCGCCGGCGAGCTCTATGTTAAACCACCGTTGACATGTCGGCGATCTGCCTGGTCCAGTAGACCATGGCGTCGCCGCATTCGAGGT